>JBAUUG010000321.1:0-12206 GCA_049582585.1 Bryobacteraceae bacterium
CTCACTGGGCGTCGACGCAGCTGCCCTGCGTTATGCATTGCTTTACGGGCAATGTGGAACAAGCGCGTGCGTGTCTCGATTTGGGATTTTATCTGGCGTTTGGAGGAGTGACTACATTTCCCAAAGCGACCGAGATCCGAGAAGCCGCGCGCATCACGCCCGCAGACCGCCTTCTAGTTGAGACCGATTCGCCGTATCTCGCTCCGGTTCCTTATCGAGGTAAGCGGAATGAACCGGCTTTTGTTGCATATACGGCTGCGGCGATTGCTCAGGCGCGCGGGGTGGACGTTGGAGAGATCGCGCGAGAGACTACCCTGAATTTCGAACGGACGTTCCGGGTTGAAGCCATTTGCTGACCCGCGCTGTTATGAAGAGTTACCGCTACACTGAGGATGCCTTTCGCTTGAGGACGCATGTTTAACAAGATCCGGCAATCCATTAGCGCGCGCGAAGCTTTCGAGTTGGTTCAGCCGGATTTGCAAGAAGTAGAGCGCGAAATCAGCGTGGAAGCGGTAGCCTCCGTCGAAGCCATCACAACCATCAATCAGTACTTGCAGGCCGGTGGCGGAAAACGGCTGCGGCCGGCGCTGCTGTTGCTCTGCAATCGTCTTTTCGGCTCCTCAACTGATTCGGCGCGCCGTCTGGCGGCGGTAGTGGAGATGATCCACACTGCGACGTTAGTTCACGATGACGTGATCGATATCGCAAAGACTAGGCGTGGCCGGCCGTCGACCAACGTGGTCTGGGGAAATCATGTCTCGGTGCTGGCGGGCGATTGGCTCTACATGCAGGCCTTTCAGGTTGCGTTGCGAGAGCGAAATTTCCACATTCTGGATACGCTGATCTCACTGACGCAGATGATGGTGGAAGGGGAGCTGCTGCAGCTCGATAGGCTGCACCGAATCGACATTACTGAAGCGGATTACATGGAGTTGGTGGACCGCAAAACAGCCAGCCTGTTTTCCGCTTGCGCTTGCCTGGGAGCGACGGCGGCGGGGGCGAATGAAGCTGCTGAATCGCGGCTTGGCGATTTCGCGTGGAATCTGGGAATGGCATTTCAGATGGCGGATGACATTCTCGACTTTACTTCCACCGAGAAGATCCTGGGTAAGCCCGCGGGTAACGATCTGCGCGAAGGGAAAATAACGCTCCCGATGATTTATGCTCTCGAGACTGCTTCCGCCGAGGAGCGCCATGCTGTCGAAATCGTAGTCGCGGACGGCAGCTACGAGCAAGTGCCGTTCATGCGAATTCTGCAGATGCTTGATCGGCACGGCGCGATCGGACGGGCGTATGATCGCGCGCATGCGTTCACCGAGAAGTCACGCGAGATCATAATAACTTTTCCGGAATCTCCGGCGCAGCGGGCGCTGCAATCGGTAGTGGATCTGGTTACCGAGCGAAGCTCTTGACGCCTGCCTCACGCGCTCAGAAGCCGGCTCTTTCGTTTTCCCTCCATGCCCGCCACAACTTGCGCGTGATTCAGCGCGGCCGTGAGTGAGACGCCGCCAATGCTGTTTCCGATGAGCGTCGGGAGCATGTAGCCCCAGGCCGCCGCGCCCCAACTCTTGGCGCCCACCATGACCAGGAACAGCACATCTATGGAACCGGCGATGATGTGGGTCAACCCGGCGAGTCCGACTATGTAAGTGACGATCACGATGACGGCGATTCGGCCTGTGTCGATGGCTGCAAGCATCCAAACGATCATCGCGATCAGCCAACCGGCAAAAATGCCCCGCAGAATGGCAGCGCCGAAGCTCACCGCGGCTGCCTGTTTCCCGAGCGACAACATCGCGGCTTGCACTTCTGGCCTGAACATTGGTGTGTTGCCGACCACCCACGCGAACAGGTGAGCGCCAACCAAATTCGCAGCCAAAACGATTGACCAGAGTTTCGCGACCCTGACCAGAGTCTGGAGGTCGCGTTTTGCGAGAAGCGGAATGATGGCCGTCAGGGTGTTCTCCGTAAAGAGCTGCTGCCGGCCAACAATGACAATCAGATAACCCAACGAGTAGCCGAGGCTCGCGATGACGGGACGCCAAGGCCGGTCAGGCAGATACGCGCGAAATAAGGCTTGAGCCACAAGCGAGAAACCCATTGACAACCCCGCTGCCAGCCCTGACCAGGCGAGCGCAGAAGGCGTGCGATTAAGCTCTTCTTCTCCGTCGCGGCGAATCGCCTCATGCACCACGTCCACGCTGACGGAAGTTCGCTCTTGGGCCTCCTCGCGCTGCCGTTCGGTCAGTTCCGGCGCGGCGAGGCCTGAATCGGGTTGCTCTTCGCCAATAATCATGATTTACAGTACAACCACTAAGACGAGGGAAGGAACCCGGGCGGGCTCTCAATATGACGTATGAAAGCTTCGGCCTGTGAGTAACCGCTTTCGATGCCTCGAAAGCTCGTGACCTGGTGCTGCAGGGCGTAGAACCGGTCCGGACTTTGGGAGGCGTGCGCATAACAGGCCTCACGTTTTTTCGGTTCCATCTTAGAGATGTCTACGTAATCCGTGGGAGAGAACATTTGCGTATCTTCGCCGTTTGAAACTTCGTAATAGTAGAAGGCCGATTTTTTGCCGCTGCGGAGCCAGGCATCGTAGGCCAGCATCGAAATGGCGCGATGATCGGGATGCGCGTCAATGGGCCAATGGGTGAACAACACGTCGACCTTCCCGAAATCGAGAAGTTTTCTAAATTGCTCATAGCGGGCAAAATCCACAACCGCCTCTCCATCCAACTGCCCCGCATAGGCGTCGCGCGCGCCCAGAATGTGACAGGCTTTGCGGGCTTCGGCAACGCGCGTTGCGCTGCACTCGTCCGGATTCTTTCCCGCGCAGCCTTTTCCGCCTCGATTCAAATAGACAAGCGTGATGTCATGGCCCAGCTCAGCGTAGCGAGCAATTGTGCCGCCACAGCCGTATTCGGGATCGCCGGGATGACCACCGGTCACGACGACCGTCAGGTTTCGGTTGATTTCGCCGGCTCGGGCGAGAAACGGCGCGGAGATCGCGCTCTGCACGAGTTTACGGCGGGATATGACGTCGAAGGCCAGATTTACGATTGTACGTGACGCCAACAGCGCAGCCGGGAGAAGAATCGGCAGGCGGTCTACGGCGCGAGCTTCGGTTGCGCGACCTGGTGATGTTCAATATTTGCGCCATCGCGAGCCTGCGCTGGCTCGCGCCCGCCGCGCACGCCGGTTCCGGTTCGCTCAGTTTGTGGGTGACCGCGGCGCTGTTCTTTTTTCTGCCCTCAGCGGTAACTGTGGGAGCGCTCTCCAGCCGGTTTCCCGAAGAAGGCGGGATGTACATCTGGACCAAACGCGCGTTCGGCGACCGGCACGCGTTTTTGTGCGCCTGGTTTTATTTCATCTCGACCGTGCTCTACTTGCCGTCACTGCTGCTGGCGGGCATCAGCATGACGGCGTATCTTTTTGGCGAGTCCGGAGCACGGTTCGCGGAGGACCGCGCCTTCGCTCTTCCGCTGACATTTGCCGTGCTTTGGTCCATGTTTATTGCCAACTTTTTCGGGTTGAAAGTAGCGAAATGGATCTCCGCGCTGGGCGGAAGCTCCATCTTTATCGCCGCTGCGCTGCTCGGCGCATTCGCGATTTTCGCAGGCGTCCGATTTGGCGTTGCGACTGAATTCCATCTGCTCCCGAGCGTCAAGCTCGATACGCTGAATTTCTGGTCACAGATCGCGTTTGCGTTTGTGGGGCTCGAGCTGGCGCCGATTATGAGCGGTGAAATGCGCAATCCAGGCCGCGACCTCCGGCGCGCGGCTGTGATCAGCGGCATCGGATGTGCTCTGTACTATGTCATTGCAACAGCAGCTATGCTTACGCTGATGAAGCCTGAAGAGATCAGCCCGATGACGGGTCTGGCGCAGGCGGGCGCGGCTGCCGCGAAGATGTGCCGCGTGCCGGCGTTCTCAATCCTGTTCACTGCATTGATCGCGCTGGGAGTCACAGGACAACTGGATACCTGGGTGGCAGGAAATACTCGCTTGCCGTATGCGATCGGGCTCGACCATTATCTTCCTGCCGCCTTTGGAAACTTACACCCACGCTGGCGCACGCCTTACGTCTCGCTGCTCGTGCAAGCTGTAACTGCGACATTATTCCTGCTGATGGCCCAGCTCGGCGAGAGCGTCAGGTCAGCCTACCAGATTATGGTCGACATGATGGTGATCGTAACGTTTGTGCCATTCATATACATATTTGCCTGCGGATTCCGCTTCGCGAGCCGCCTTGCGGCTGTTTCAGGCCTTGCGGTGACGCTCTTGGCAATCGTGTTTTCAGCGATACCGCCGCCTGAAGCAGCATCCGTCGGCGTGTTCGAGGCGAAAGTGTTGGGCGGATGTGTATTTTTTGGAGTGTTCGGATGGTTCGTGTTCAAGCGCTATGAGAAGAGGCGTTCATGAACTCTTCGAGCAAGCAATGGAAATGATGGACCCCATTTTCGCGTTTTACTGAATATCGGCCGCGATCGTACGTGCGCGAGCCCAGGCCCTTCTGCACGTTTTCGCAGATGCGAATATCTTCCTGTTGAATCTCATCGCTGAAGGCCACGGTCTCGGGCGAAATTTCCGCTGCTTCGTTCTTCTTCCGATAGGTGAACCACTCGAAGATAGTGAGCGTCTGGTCGTGGCTCACTGGAACGATGATGTTGCTGCTGAGATTATCCGGATACACGTTCAGCATGAAATTTGGAAAAATCCAGTAATACAAAGCGCGATTTCCCGCATCGCTGGAGCTATAGCGGCGCGCCTGATCGCTGCCGGGGCGCGGCGGGCGAATCGGTGCGTGCTGTGACGAGTAGTAGCGGAATGTGTCAACGCGGTAGGCTTTGTAATCGAGCTCCCGGAACAGCGACGGGTGCGCGGCCGGAAGATGATAACCCTCCAAATAGTTATCGATGTACACTTTCCAGTTACAGCGAATCAGGTAATCGCGGCGATAGGAGAAATGCAGTTGATCGATGCTGCAACCAATCTCCGCAACCTGCTCTGGAATGTCGCCTATGATCTCTCGAAACGGCGGCGCGTGTGTATCGAGATTGACGAATACGAAAGGGCCCCACTCTTCGACCCGCATCTCCGGCAAGCGAACATCGCTTAAATTCCAGTTTTCTACGCCTTCGAACTCGGGCGCGGCAAGAAGCTCGCCCTCCAGCGAATAGGTCCACCCGTGGTAGGGGCAGCGCATCGACTTCACACAGCCGTGACCATCGAGAATCGTGGATGCTCTGTGTCGGCAGACATTTGAGAACGCGCGCAGCATGCCGTCTTTGCCGCGCACCACCGCGCAGGGTTCGCCCATTATTTCAGCGGCCAGGTAGCATCCGGGTTGAGCAACTTTTGACGCATGCCCAATCGGCTGCCAGGTCTGCCAAAAGATCTTCTCTTTCTCGATTTCAAAGAATCGCGGATCCGTGTACCAGGTCGAGGGAATCGTGTGCGCGATGGAAAGAGGATCGGACATTGGAAGGCATGGTAGCAAAGCCCGGCAAAGGCGTGAGAAAGTGGCTGTTTGTACTTGTACTCGCAGCGGCTGCCCTGGCAGTTCTCTACAAACTCGCTCAGCAGGCTTGTTCAGGAGAAGAAGCGGGCCGGGTTTTCCATTATTGATCTCACGATCTCAAATCCTACTGAAGTATTGTCGGATTATCCTCACGCGGCGATCGGCCGTGCTTACGCTGGCATCGAGGATTTTAAGTATCGCCCCGATGCACGCGGACAAGATTCCGCGCGAGCTGCGATCGCGGAGTATTACAGAAGCCGGGGTTCCGCTATTTCACCCGAGCAGATTTTGCTGACCGCCAGCACCAGCGAGGCCTACGCGCTACTTTTCAAGCTGTTCTGCAACCCGGAAGATGAAGTGCTTGCGCCTGCGCCTTCCTATCCGCTGTTCGAGTTTCTCGCCGGGTTGGAATCGGTTCGCACCGTTCCGTATAGGCTTCAATACGATGGCGCTTGGTTCATCGATTTCAACCACCTGAAGCAACGCATCTCGGAACGCACGCGAGCCATCGTGGTGGTGAACCCGAATAATCCGACCGGCTCGTTTTTGAAAGAGTGGGAAGTCGAGAAATTGATCGCCTTAGCGCGTGAGCACGAACTGCCAATCGTCTCGGATGAAGTGTTCATGGAGTACGGGTTTGGAAATGCGGGGGAGCGGGTTCCCACACTGGTCGAGCGCGATACTGTGCTCAGCTTCTCTTTGAACGGGCTTTCCAAAACTGCTGGAATGCCGCAGATGAAACTGGGCTGGATTGCGATCAACGGCCCTGCGAAAGATCGGGAAATCGCGCATGATCGGCTGGAGCTGCTTCTCGATACTTACTTGTCGGTGGCCGGCCCAGTTCAAGCAGCTTTGCCGGAATTGCTCGACATCGGAATGAAAATACAGCGGGAAATTGCCGAACGAGCCACGCAGAATTTAGACACGCTGCGGCAGATTCTAAGCCATAGCCCCGCTCAGCCGTTGCATACGGAAGGCGGCTGGTCGGCAATCGTGCAGCTTCCCAACACATTTTCCGGGGAAGTCTGGGCTACTCGAATTTTGAACGAGCAAAACGTGATTGTACAGCCGGGTTATTTTTTCGATTTCGCGTCCGAAGCTTACGTTGTGCTGAGCCTCATCGCTCCGGCGGAAGATTTTGCTGAAGGCATTCGAAGATTGCGCGACGAGGTGTTAACCTACACGCTTTGAGGGTTGATACGCTACGTGCGTCGATTCCAGCCGGCTATTCTTCTCATTTCCGCTTATGCGCTGTTCTTGTTAGCCGGCATTCTTACTCTGCCGCTGCGCATTAGCGAAGTCCTGCAGCTTATCGGCAGCTTTCAATTCTCGTTTTCCGGGCTGATCGGCTGGATTGCCCAGACGCCTGCTTCAGCGCCCTTGCATTATTTTGTGCAGCTGCCTTTCGTGCTGATCGGAGGCTACTCGCGCATCGCGGCGCGGCTGCCTTCGCTGCTGTTTGCGCTGGGATCTTGCTACTTGTTCCTGCAATTGGCACGCCGGATTCCATTGCGGCGGCCGTACCTCGCGCTACTGCTCTTCATGCTCGTGCCGCTGCATTATCGCTTCGCAACGCAGGGAAGACCGTTCGAGCAAGCATTATTTCTAACGCTGCTTGCGGCCATCTGGTTTTTGCGTCTGATTGAGACTCCGGACTATCGAATTTCCGCAATCTATGCGGCGCTGCTGGTGCTTTGCCTTTATACGGATGCCTCCTCGTACTTGCCCTCGGTCGGTTATCTCCTGTTTCTGCTCCGCTTTGTTCATGACCCGAAGCTACGGCGGGCAGTTTGGTTTGCGCTGCCCGCGACAGTGATCCCCGGGTTGCTTTTCCTGCCGTATTATTTCTGGGCACAACCGCAGGCGAATCCGAATTGGATCTTTGAACGGAATGCCTTCTCTCCCGATTTACCTGTGTACCTTCAGGCGCTCCACGGTCTGGGCGGAGGGGGATGGAACGGGTATGTCGCAGGGTCGCTGCTGTTGCTGGGCATTCTGGGCGGCGCCTGGGCGACTTTTCGGCCAGCAAACAGCTTTACCTCCACGCCCATGACGCTGTTTTGTCTCTTTGGAGGCGTGGTGAGCACGATTGCAATCCCGATAGCGGCCGACACCTGGAACCTGCTTCCTTTTGCAGCGAGCCAGGCGCTTTGGGCAGTTCCTGGAATGATAATTCTTTTCTTCAATGCCCTTGATTGGCTGCCGCAAAGGCAAATGAGTGGACCGCTGATGACGGCGCTCGCCACACTGTTGATCCTGCTTTGCGCGCTCGGAGATGCAGCATATCTGGGTTATCGGAGGGAAGACATGCAGGCCGTAGCGGCGCTGGTCAGGCCCGAGTTGAAAGGCGATTCCTGTGTCGTGTTCGTCTCAGAAAAGCTGTCGAAGTCTCTTTTCATTTTGTTCGATCCCGAGCTGGACAAACACGAGTGCATGACCTTCTTTCACCCGCGTGTAATCCTCGCGAGTCACCCCTATGTACGGCCCGATCAACAGGAAGATGCGGAATCGTATTTCCGGGGACTGAATTTCAAGGAGACGAAGAGAGTACGCGAGGGCGGAGGTGAAATCGTTGTGATGGAGCAGAGTAAGTGATGAGCAGTCATGGCCGGCCCTAGGGTTCAATCGTGAAGGCTCGCTTGATCTCGAACGACTGTTTTCCGATGAGGTCACGCACGGTCAGAACTACGACATATTCGCCGCGGGCGGCACTGGAAGAAGTTGTCAGATTGAGCGTGCCGGGCACGAACTGAGCGGGGTAAAACGTGCTTGCATCCAATTCCGCTGCTTTGGGTTCCTGAATATACGGTTTGCCGGTTGGTCCGAGGACAACCAACCCGTATGCCAGATGATATTCGTTATTCGCGCCGATCCGGTATCCGACCATATCGAAGCGCGCATAGACAGTGTCGCCCGGACTGTACGCCGGTACCTGAAGCGCTTCGCGGTCGTTCTCGCTTCGCAGAAAAGAGAAGTTTTCGAGTGTTACACCGGTTGACGCCTGAATGTGTTCTCCACCGATGTGAAACGGAAAATCCTTCGATGTCTCCGTGTTTGCAAAAAGATCTTTTATGACCAGATGGACGTGGAAATCGCCTGCGGCGACGAATGAGGGGATGAGGAAGGAGGATCGCCGTTTGGGTATCCAGTCTTTATCCTCAGGATTGAGTTCAGCTTCGATCGCACCTGAGGCGGGTTCGGAAAGCGCAATTCCGGCTATATCCTGAAGCGTCGCTTCGTACTTCAATGAAATTTTCCGTGCTGATTCCTGATTTTCCGACTTAGCGGCGAAGCCGGCGACTTGAAAGGTGAAGTAGAGGTAATCTCCAGGCAAGAAGCGGTAATCGCTCGGGACAAAGGGCGCATCTTCGGACTGCTGCACTCCGGCCTGTACAATCGCGAGGGAGGATTCGGCGGCGGTGGAGATTTGCGGCAAGAATAGAAGAAGCAACAGGAGCACGGCCATATGCGGCGCAAATTTGGGTTTGTAACGATCGTTCGCGGATTGCTCGCGGCCGCGCCGGCATTCGCATTTGCCATTGCATCGGCGCAATCCGTGCATCCGATTACGGGACGGCGGATCGCGCCGGTAATGGATGTCAGCGGCGCGGATTGGCTTGACCGTGAAGAGAGGGTGAGAGAAGAGCAGCCCGACAAGGCATTGGCTGCGCTGAGTCTCGAGCCGGGGATGATGGTGGGTGACGTAGGCGCCGGAACTGGTTTCTACAGCATTAGAATCGCGCGGCGCGTGACTCCTGGAGGCATCGTTTATGCGAACGACATTCAAGCCGGGATGCTGGAACGGCTGCGCGCAAATGCGGCTGCCCAAAAGGTAACGAACATCGAAACAGTGCTGGGCACCGAGTCGGACCCGCGGCTGCCTCCGGGCAAACTTGATCTGGTAGTGTTGGTTGACGTTTATCACGAGTTCTCGCGGCCTCAGCGGATGCTGGACCGAATACGCGATGCGCTGAAACCGAATGGGAGATTGGTGCTGCTTGAATTTCGGAAGGAAGATCCAACCGTGCCGATCCGTCCGGAACATAAGATGAGCGTGAATGAAGTCAAAGCTGAGATAACACCTGAAGGGTACCAGTTTGAAAAAGTGATCGAGACCTTACCCTGGCAGCACATTATTGTATTTCGAAAACCCGCCCAGTAGCGGCCCAATGGCGGTGCCTCTTAGCCGATACATCGACTTTGATCGCGAGCAGTGGAAAGCGCTGCGCGCGAACACTCCGCTGTTGCTGAACGAGCAAGAGCTAGCCTCTCTTCGGGGCATCAACGAGCAGGTCTCGCTCAGAGAAGTAGAAGAGATCTATGTGCCTTTATCGCGGCTGCTGAATCTGCACGTGGCCGCGGTTCAGCATCTATATGAAGCCCGGCGCGAGTTCATGGGATTTCCATCCGCGAAACGAGTTCCTTACATCATCGGACTCGCGGGGAGCGTGGCGGTGGGCAAGAGCACGTTTTCACGGGTGCTGCGCGCGTCCCTGGCGCGGTGGCCGGACCACCCCCGAGTTGACTTGATCACAACTGACGGGTTTTTATACCCGAACAAGCGTTTGGAAGAACGCGGCTTGATGAACCGGAAAGGCTTTCCCGAGAGCTATAATCAGCGGCGGCTCCTGCATTTCCTGGCCGACATTAAAGCCGGCGCAGCCTCAGTTTCGGCGCCGGTCTATTCTCATCTTCACTACGACATCATTCAGAACGCCGCACAAGAGGTGAAACAGCCCGATATCGTGATACTCGAGGGGTTGAATGTTTTGCAGTCACCGGATGGATATCGCGATTCATCCAGAGTATTTGTATCGGACTTTTTCGATTTTTCCATCTATCTGGATGCCGGCGAAGACACCATTGAGCGATGGTATGTGGAGCGATTTTTGCGCCTCCGCGAGACGGTGTTCCGCAATCCGTCTTCGTACTTCCACCGCTACGCGGCATTGAGTGAGAATGAGGCTGTAGAAACCGCGCGGCGGATCTGGAAAGAGATCAATCTGGTGAACCTGCACGAGAATATCGGCCCCACCCGCGAGCGCGCGCACTTAATTCTGGAGAAGGGCGAAGAGCATTTGGTTGAGAATGTGAGATTGCGGCGGGTGTGAGCATAGGAACCGAAATCGCGAGTCCATATAATCGGCAGCATGGCGATTTCACTTAAAGAGGGAACAGTAGTCCGTCTCAAATCCGGTGGCCCGGACATGACCGTAGTTGGCGAGGAACACATTTTCGCCAAAGGGACCGGCAAGGTCCGCTGTCAATGGTTCGAAGAAAAGAAGATGATGCAGGGCACGTTCCCGGAGCAAAGCCTGAAGCTGGTAGAGGAAGGCAGCGGATCGGAGAGCTTTACAGGGTAGCCGGATAGTTTGGTGGACCTGGACGGGTTCGAACCGTCGACCTCTTCCATGCCATTTAACCATTCGATAAATCGTTATTCGTTGGCTACGAACTTTCTTCAAAAGTATCGAAAGGCATCGAAGGTTCGTACGATTGGGCCCTCGAACTGGACCCGCGTGAGAGATCGTTACCCCGGAGGGCCGAGACGCTTTGCGGCCCTGGTCCCTGCGCGGCTAGAGTCCGACCCGAAGAGGCACGCCCGATGCGTGAACTACTCGCTGGCAATTCGATGAGGCCGCCGAGCCGGGCGAGGCCAATGTTTTCGACCGGCAGGGGCCATCGATGACTCTGAGCCGCTGTCGTTGGATCGGACCGGTCTGTTGACCTTTACGATGGGTGTGTCGATGCGCATCGATCTCAGCATCCATCGAAAGCTTTATCACGCGCTGTACTCAGATGTCTTTCTGGCTGAGGAGCTGGTTTATAAGCTGTTCAAGCGATATAAGGATGCGAACCTCGACGATCGGGCGGCAACCTTGTTCGAGGCCCAATGCGACGCCTACGTCCGCGCCGCTCGCGATCCAATTATGAGTCGGCACATACCGCAGTTTTTCGGGCCTTGTTCTATCGATGCGGTTCTCGATGAACACGCCGAAGATGTGAGCGAAGGCTACAGACTACAGGCCTGCTATGTCCTTGAGAAATTGAACGGCCGTGAGGCGAAGGTCACGTCCGATGAGGTTCTGACAAAGCACCCCTACGTGTTTAATGTCCGAAATCGATTCGCCGACTACGGAATAGACACAAGCGATGCCAGTGTCTTCTCATTTGCCGATCCTGATGGCTTTAAGCTCATCGACATTACCAGCACGTTTTTCTAGGAATGACCTTGGAACTGAAGCCAAGGAACCAACGCCCGACATCGGCGAGATCGCCGAGCCGCAGTGTGGCAAGGTATCGGCGGCGGCTATGACAGTACGGGCAATCATCGCGCCCGCACTTCCCCGCCTAACCAGCGGCTCCCTGCATAGTTTGGCAGCCGGGAAGACCGGGACACTCGGGCATAATCAGTCTTTGCACCCAATGAGCAGAGACACTAACGAGAAACTGGCCATCGCGGTCGTTTCCATTCTTTTGACCTACTTATGCACCGAGCTGGTGCAGCGTCATTCTGAAGAACGAGCAGCCCACCGCAAGTTAACCGAAGACGAACAGCACAAATTCGACGAGTTCTCAGCTATGGTGAGCCGAATGGACCGCTCTTTGGGTCGAGCTGACTACAACAGCTTTAAGGAGGATGGCGTTCGCTTTCGTCAAGCGATGGACGAGCGCCGCTATGATTC
>JBAUUG010000322.1:0-15374 GCA_049582585.1 Bryobacteraceae bacterium
CGCAGAATTTCGGCGCTGCTGCCGCTCGCGGACGGGCATGTGTTGGTCGGGACTCCCTCCAACGGTCTTTACATCAGCGACGGCAAGTCTCTCAGGCTCTTTCATTCGCAGTTTTCTAGGGCCGAGATAACCGCCCTGGCAGGGGATGAAAACCAGTTCTGGATCGGCACGAGAAACGATCGCGCATGGCTCTGGCGTGGTGGCGAAGCGCTGCACGTCTCCGCAGATCTGCCCGACAAACAAGTTCTTTCGCTGGCCGCGAATGGAGACGATGCTTGGGTCGGAACACCCCTTGGAGTCGCCGAATTCAAGAGCGGCAAACTGAGTCGACACTTGGCCAACGGAGCTTTCGCCCAAGCGCTCGCGGAACACAACGGAAAGCTATGGATCGGCACCCTGGATCAAGGCGCCTTCGCGATTCCTCTGGCGACGGAGAAACCCCGTCCACAGCTATCCTCTGAGGCCAGCCGGACGGATTCAATCGTATCCTTCGCCCGCATCGGTACGGCGCTTGCGGCTATCGAACCGCGCGCTGTTGTTGTTCTTCCCGACAGACAGCCACTCATCAAAGCGCCTGCAAACCAGCTGACGAGCAGCCATATCACCTCTGTTCATGAGGATTCGCGCGGACGCTTGTGGATCGGCTATTTTGATCGGGGCATCGATTCCGTTCTTCAATCCGGTTCCGGCGCTCTGACACACCTGGAAGACGACACGCTGTTCTGCATTAACAGAATCAAAGACAACCCGAATGACGGCTCGATTCTCGTGGCGACCGCAAACGGTCTAGCCGTCTTCGACATTGCGGGAAAACTGCGCCAGGTGCTGAATCGAGAGAACGGCCTGATTGCAGGCAACGTAACCGACGTGCTGTTTCAGAGAGACGGATCCGCCGAACTCACGCTCGCCATCGCCACACCGGCCGGCCTGAGCTTCATAGAGCATGGATCTATTTCCAGCATTTACGCTTTTCATGGCTTGGTGAACAATCACGTGTTCACATTGGCCGACCTGAATGGCACTCTCTACGCGGGCACCTTGGGCGGAGTCTCCACTTTGCGCCGCGGCCTTGTCCAGGCAAGCTTCACCACGGCCAACTCGCCTTTGCGGCAGAACTGGGTTACCGCCTCAGCGGTTTTTGGCGGCCATCTTTACTTAGGCACGTATGGCTCGGGCGTGCTTGGCTTTGATGAAAACGGCGCCGTACAATCTTTCTCCGCCTTTGCCGGGCGCCGTTTTGAAATCAACTTGAATGCCTTGCTTGCAACCGATCGCGCGCTCTATGCCGGAACCGCGGGTCAAGGGTTGGCGATTCTACGCGCGAACGAGACCCGTTGGCAGTTCGTGTCAGACGGCCTGCCTTCAGAAAACGTCACCGCGCTCGACGAGCGTAACGGCCGCCTTTATATCGGGACCGATAACGGCCTGGTTCGAATTTCGGAGAACAACCTGCTTCCATGACGAGAGCCCCTAGTTTCTTTTCGACGGCCCTCGTGTGCCTCGGCTTATTGCGGGCCGATACCGGCGTCATCATCCCCACCGGAAAAAATGCCCCGGACGACTCCATGCTTTCGGTTGAATCCATGGACGTTCACATCCTGATCGACAACGGACATGCCATCGTCTCGCTAAAGGAGGTCTTTCGAAACAAGACGCTCCGCGTTCTCGAAGGAACCTACTCGCTCGCTCTCCCGGAATCCGCCGCCGTTTCCGATTTCGCTGTTTGGGACGATCTCACTCGCATTCCAGGCGTAATTCTCGAGCGCAAACGGGCGGAAGAACTCTACCGCAACATTCGCAACCAGGCCCTCGACCCCGGTCTGCTGGAATCCGGCGAAGTAAGTGAAAGCAACGCTCCAGGAGAGGCGCGGCATTCCAGCGAATTCACAGTTCAAATCATTCCCATACCCGCATTCGGGTATAAGCGCATTGAAGCGGAGTACCGGCAGAACGTGCCCGTCACGCAACTCGCGAGCGATTTCATTTTCCCGCTCAAGCCCACGTCCGGCAACGCCACTTCCATTGCCAATCTTTCCGTTTCGGTCGAAATTCGAAGCGCTCAGCCTCTTGTATCGCTCGAAAATGTTAGTAAAGTCTACCCGCTGAAAATCACAGCTCAGACTCCGCAATCCATCAGCGCTTCGTTTTCTCAAACCAACCTGAATCTGTCGAGCGACTTCGAATTCAAGTATTCGCTCTCGAACGAAAAGCTGCCAAAGATAACGGCTTATCGCTCGGCCAGCGCCGCCGAACCCGGCTATTTCGAGGCTTCCGCGCTTCTTCAGCAGGCAAAAACCACAGGAGAGCCCGATCAACCTGCCCGAACCGTGCTGGTGTTGATGGATACCTCCCTAAGCATGCAGTGGGAAAAACTGGAACGCAGCTTTCAGGCGCTCGAAGCCATTCTCAGGTCACTCCGGCCGCAAGATTCTTTCAATGTGCTGGTGTTCAACTCGGAAGTCTCGCGGTTCCTTCCGGCGCCGCAAACCGCTACCACCGACCGGATTGCGAAAGCACTCGATTTCGTGCGCGCCACCAAACTATGCGGTGGAACCAACCTCGATGCCGCGTTCAAAGCCGCTTTCGCTCAATCCGGCCCGAACTCCTACATCGTTCTGTTGAGCGATGGCGACATGACTGAGGGAACCATCGCGCCCGCCCGGTTCGCGGCTTCTTTTGATCAGTCGTGGAGATCAATCGCCGAGAACCGCCGTCCCCACATTTACGCGTTTGCCATCGGCGATGATGCGAACGTAAGATTTCTGCGCCGTCTCGCTCAACACTCCGGCGTCTTCGCACAGGTAAATTCTTCTGAGCCGCTCGAATTCAAGCTTGCCAATTTCGTGCATGACGTTGGGCTCGCGCCGCTCAATCCGGTTACCTTGACTATCGATCCGCGGGCCAATACAACGCTGGTTTACAAATGGCCAGGCGAAACTTTTCCGGGCGCGCGCGCCGCCTGGGTGGGCGAATACACCAAGCCAGGCGTAACGCAATTCACCGTCACTTCAAGATCCGGCGCAGCCGCGGAAACCGAAACAGCGCGTGCGGATCTGCCCGTTACCGCGACGGACCATCCGTACCTTCCGGCTAGCTGGGCACGCGCGCGCGTCGACGCCTTGCTCGAAAAGATCGATCGGGAAGGCGAGGATAAAGCCACCATCGACGAAATCATTCGCTTGTCGCGCAAATATCATTTCGTCACCCCCTATACATCGTTTCTCGCTGCGCCCCGTGCGCTACTAAGGCCGCGCCTCATCCGCCCTGGCGACCCCGTGCTGCGGGTCCGCACCGACCCTGCCATCGTTTCCGTGATCGCTCTGTTTCCGTTCGGCCTCACCAAGCCGCTGCGCTATTTGCATCAAGAAGACATCTGGCAAACGCGCTTTGTCGCGCCGGACGATCTCGCCGATGGCGCGTACATAGTGCGTTTGATCCTTCGCGATCGCGAAGACCACGTATTTCGCGAGCAAAAGACGTTCGTTATATCGAGCCATCCACCGATTGTTCGAATCCATCTGGATTCCCCGCGCGTTCGAGCCGGCGGCCGCCTGGCGCTACGCGTCGAGGCTTCGCAAACTACGCGCAGCATCACCGCGCAACTCTACGGAGCGGAGCCGCTATTCCTGCACTGGACTGAGGCAGACAAGGCGAATACCGGCATTCTCGCGGTTCCTTCTACCCTTCCCCCGGGCCGATACTCGATCCACGTGACTGCCGAAGATATCGCTCACAACGTCAGCCATCAGGAGGTGCCTCTTGAAGTGCTCCCCTAGGCTTGTCACCCAGGGTGCGATCCTGCTGGCCGCTGCGGGCTGCGTAGCGGCACTCAAAGGCGAGCTCCCGTCTTGGGCGCAGGAAACCATCGCGTTCACCCCGCTCGAGGGCGCGCTTTTCCGGATCATGGGTTTGCCGGATGGAACGGTGATGCATCTTCGGCCGGCCTGGGAATCCCGCAGTCATCTCGGCGGGATGATCGAAAAGACGCCGCGCAACGCGGAACTATATTCCCTTCGAGCGCGCGAAGAAGAGCGCCTGGCGGATTACCCCGCGGCAGAAGCAGATTGGAAGCAGGCGGCCGGGGCTTCGCAAGACAAGCTCGCTTCGCTCGAGGCGCTTGCCGATTTCTACCACCGGCGCGTCGCGCCCGAGCAGGAAGTAAGTACGCTTTTGCAGCTTGCCTCGACGCCCGAAGAAGGCGATGAACGCTTTGAGCCTGCCGCGCAGCAGCCCCAGTGGACAGCGTTTACGCGCGCCATCGACGTGAGCAACGAATCCCGGCTTCCGGCCACTCGTTACGAGCAGGTTTATAACGCCTGGATCCATCGCTATCCGAAGGAAATCGCGCCCTATCAGGCTTATCTCGACTGGGCTATCGATCGGCGCGATCGCCAAATGGCGGCAGCGGGCGCGGCACAATTGAAAGCCGCATTCCCCAACGACGCTCAGGTGGCGATCACCACGGATGCCAATCTGGCGCGCATCCAACGGGGCGCCGACGCGGCGCTGGCAGTCTATTCCAAGAACTTCTCGCCTCTTTGGCCCCAGGATCTCAGAACGAAATATTTTCAGGAGCTGAGCGCCGCGCACCAACTCCGCGCGTTCCTCGGCGAAGCGCAAGCCGCTGCCACGGCCGACCCGGCCAGCCTCAATCCGGCCCTGCGCCTCTTCTTCTATTACGAACAACAAGGTCGCAAGGATATCGCCGATCAGAAACTGTTAAACCTGGTGTCCATTAGAGCGCCCCGCAATGTCTCGTGGACTCCGGACGACCTGAAAACAGTCTCCGCGCTTCTGCTGCGCGTTGCCGATTATGACGAAGCAGCCCGCCTCGACTACTCGCTCTACGAACTGCCCTCCGCGACGCGGGCGGATAAAGAGCAAGCTCTCTCAGCCATCATCTCTATGCTGCTCGATGTCCCGGAGCAGCCTCTTAATTTCGGCAATCGCGATCTTAGCCTCTACAAAAACATCGCGGGCATGGATCGCCATCCCGGACTCGTCAACGGCATTCTCTCACTCGTTCTGAACAATACCAACCCGGATTTTCAATACCAGAACGCGTCCCAAACCGCCGTGGCGTATTTCCATCGCGCGTCCGCATCCCGGCTCATTGATCGCTTAAGGCAACAGTTCCCCGGGGCGCCCCAGACTCCGGAACTCGAGGCGAAGCTCTTCTATGCGTATGCAACTTATGGTCAGGAAGACGCCATCATTCGGCTGGTCCCGGCGTGGCTGAACCACAATCGCAATGCTTCTGATTATGTCTACACGGCGTTGCTGCTGGCAGACGCTTACCAATGGAAACAAGACACGCAAGCCGAGCTGGCAATCTATGACCGTGTTCTTACCGAGCTCGCGGATAAGAGCGGTCGCATGCCGATCGGGCCAGGCGGCGTTATCTCGGATGCCGCGCAGGCCCCTGCCGCGAACAACAGCCGTTCGCCCGATTACTCCCGCGTGCTCGATCGCTACATCTCCCGTCTGGTGCAGCTCAACCGCAGCATGCAGGCCCTCGCGCTGTTCCGCAGGGAGATCGATCACAACCCCAACGACCCCGGCATCTACGAGCGCTTCGCCTTATTCCTCGAGCAGAACCGGCTCGATAGCGATCTCGAACAGACTTACCGCGATGCCTTGAACCACTTCAAAGATATGTCGTGGGCGAGCAAGCTGGGCCGCTTCTATCTAAGACAGCGGGAATACGATGCTTACGCGCAACTGGCTCACCGAATCACCGACACATTCACGGGATCGGAGCTTGCAGCGTTTCTATCGAACGCCGGCACCAGCTCTCCTGTCCTTTTCCGACAGGTGAACCTGTACGCGCACAAGCGCTTTCCGTATAATCTTGTGTTCGTCAAGAATCTGCTCGCGGCGTATCGCGCCAAGCCAACCCGGGATGAGGCCGCATACGAAGACCTGCTGCGCGAAAACTGGTTCAACGACACGGAGCTCCAAAACAACTATTTCGAGTATCTGAGTTCGAGCGGCAAGCTTCGCAGTCAACTGGCTTCCCTTCCCGATCTCGAGCGGTCGGTCAAGGACAGCAACTTGGCTGCGCTCGAATTTCGAGCGGATGGGGAAGCCTGGCTCACCAACTACGAAGCCGCCGCCCCGGTCTTTGTCCGGCTCGCTTCACTCACTCCTGGCGATCCCGCATCCACCGGCCGCGGCATCGCCATCGAACGTTCCCTCGCCGCGACACAACCAGGCGCTTTCGATTCCGCCATTCGCTTGGCGCAACAAGACGTTAATAGCGATCCGGGAAATCGCAACGCCATCACGCGCGTGGGCGAAATCTACGCCGACCGCGAGATGTACTCACAAGCCCGTCCCTGGTGGAACCGCGTGGCAGCGGTGCGGCCGGGCGATACCGCCGGCTATCTCGATTCCGCCACTGTCTTCTGGGATTACTTTCAATTCAACGATGCCCTTCGGATCATTTCCGAATGCCGCCGCAGTCTCGGCAAGCCGGCGCTGTTCGGCTACGAAGCGGGCGCGATCTACGAAAACCAGGGCCATGAGAAGCAAGCGATCGATTCCTATATTTCGGCCGCGCTGCGCGAGGGATCCGAAGAAGCCAAGGCGCGCCTTCTGATTCTTGCCCGCCGCAAACCGACTCGCGCGCTTGTCGAAGAGCAGACGGCGCGTTTGACGAGCGGCGCCTTTGATAGCACCGCGTTCCAGCTTCGCTTAGCATTACTCGAAAAGCTGGACCGCCGAAGCGACATCCAAGCCATGCTTTCGTCTCTATTGCCGCGCACGAACAAATTGAGCGGCGTGGAGGAGATCGCGAGCGCGGCGGCCCGCTTGGGCTTCGATGAGATCGCAGCCGATTGCCTGCATCGCATCGTGGCCATGACCGCCGATCCTATAGAGAAGATCCAGGCACGCATGGAGCTGGCGAGATTTTATGAGACTCACAACAACACCGCCGCCGCGGAACACGAGTTTTCATCTCTATTGCAAGCCGAACCGAACCGCCTCGGCGTCATCCGCGCCGCCGTCGATTTTTATTGGCGTCAAAAGCAATCTCAAGCGGCCGTGACTACGCTCGAAGCCGCTTCCGATCGCGCGCAGCCGCCCTATCAGGACCAGCTGCGGCGTGAGGCCGCCGAAAAAGCGGCGAATTCCGGCCAATATCAAGAGGCGCGCCGCCTGCTCGAACAGTTATTGGCGAAAGATCCGTATAACGGCGATCTGCTCGCCGAAGCCGCCTCCACCTATGCCCGCCAGAATGACACGCCGGGCCTCGTCAGTTTTTACGCAACGAAGCTGAACGCTTTTCAGGCCGCGCCTTTGCCTGCGCAGGAAAAGACCGCGCGAATCGCAGGGCTGCGCCGCGGCTACGCCATGGCGCTAACGACGGCCGGCCAGTTCAGGGACGCGCTGGAGCAGTATCAACTCCTACTCAACGCATTTCCGGAAGACGGCTTGCTTGCCTCTGAAATAGCTCGTTACGCGGATGCGCGTCAGCTGGCCCTGCCGCTGATCGCGTATTACCAAAAAGCCACGTCGGAATCGCCGCGCGACTACCGTTGGCCGCTGGTGCTCGCCCGTATCGAGACCTCGCTTCGCCACTATCCGCAAGCCATCACCGCTTATGAAAAAGCCGCGTACGTCCGTCCCGACCGCTCTGATCTCTTCATCGCCAAAGCCGATCTCGAAACGCGGCTGCTGCGCTTTGACGACGCCATCAAGAGCTACGCCAAGCTGTACGAGCTCAGCTTCCATAATGTCGAGTACCTGGCGGACCAAGCGGAGCTTTACGCGCGGCTCGGCAATCATCCTCAAACGATGCGCCTTCTTCGAGCCGCCTACATCGATCCTCGTCCTCATGAGCCCGCTGGATACGTCAGCGCTATGGAGCATTTGGCTGAGTGGCACATGTATAGCGAGGAAAATACGCTTTTCGAAGATCTTCGTCCACTGCTTTCTCCGAACAGCCCTTCGAAACTGAACGCTCTCACGCTCGAAGTCGAGGCGCTGATTGCGCTGCATCGTCCGTCCAATGCATTCGCACTCATTTCAGCTTTAGCCCAGAAGAACGAAACAGCGGACCTCGCCAGAACCACCGGCCAATCCATCGCGGTATATCTCGAGCCTCAGGAGCGGGCGGCCCTTAACTCTCAAATCGAAAGCTCCAACCCGCTGCCCAAGGGGAATGATCTGTATGATTTTGCTGAAGCCGCCGGTTTGCGGGATATCCAGGCCGAGGCCTTGGTTCGCCAATCGGAAAATGGCATCCAAGTGTGGCAATCGCTGGATCAACTGCAATCCTCCCGGCTATTGTTTGAGACGCTCGGCAATCAACTCGAGTCCATCGCGAGCACGCAGCGCGACGCAGTCCGGGAGGCGATTCTGAGCGCTGCATTCGCTGCCTACAAAAAAGCGGAGGAAACCGCGGCGGAGCTTCGCCTCTCAGACTATGCGGGCGGCGATTTCCCACGCCTGTTCACACTCGCGGGCGGCGATCTCAACCAGCGTCTTGCCACGCTCGCGGAGCACAGTCCAAAACGCGCCAACGAAGTAATTCAGTACATGATTATGAATGCGCCTCCCGATGCGGCCGTCGCGGCGATTTCCACGCGCGGACGCCGGCTCACGCCATTGTGGACCCATAGCTATACCGCTCTGACTGCCTTGTACACGCTCTCGCCTTCCGCTTGGGGCACTCGCTCATTTGACCAAGTGCTGGGACCACGGAGCGTCGGCGGCGAGCTTGCGTCGTTGTCCTCGAATGACTTTCTGCGCGAAGCAAACTGGTTTTACTATGCCGCGCGGTACGGTGATTATCTCGGTTATCGCAAGCTTCCCAGCGCTCAGGATTATCTCCCCGCTTCGCTCGAAGCAAAGCCTGCGGCCTCGAACAGCTACGTCGAGCTTGCAGACAGCCTGGCCGACCTCAATCAACCCGCGCATTCGGCCCAGCTTTATCGCCAAGCGTTACAGTTAAGCCCGGATCGCGCCGACGTCTATGAGCGCCTCGCTCTGCTGGCCTTGACCGGTAACCGGCGCGCCGAAGCTATCGCCGATTGGCGGCGCGCGTTTGAGATTCTGGCGGCCCGGGTCGAAAAAGGCCCCCTGCCGCCCGATTACTGGCCAACCGCCCAGGACATTCTCGCGCATGTCAACCGCGCGCATGCCATCGACGAGCTGAAGCCCGCCGCCGATACCATGTTGCGTGCCTACGCGAGACGAAACGGCGCTTACCAATTTGAGCCGTTCCTCGCAGGCATCTTTGATCATCCGCCTGACCGCCGCGCCGCTCTGGCCTGGGTCATGGAACTAGCTCGCATCCCCGGAATGGAACAGTTATTGTCGGATGTCCTCGATTCCTCAGGCTGGATCGACCCCGCCGAGAAAGATCCGCTCTACCGCGCTGAAATCGAGCGTGCTCGCAAAACAGGGGACGCCGCCGCCGGGCAGGCAGCCGTCGAGGCACGCGCCGAAACAAAGCGCCAGATCAATCGTCACGCTCAATATCTCTCGGAACAAAAGCGCTGGCCCGAAGCATGGGCGATCTTGCAGCAAATTCAGCCCGCCTCAGAAATTCCCCCCGTACTCCTGCTCACTGCGGGTGCGCTCACCGGGCACTTGGACGATCTGCTTAGCGGCTTTCGCGCCCAGCCTGACACCGCGCCCGCCGGCGAGCAGGTTCTCGCCGCGGCAGCCACTTTACACGAGGACGGTCACGCCGATCTCGCCGTGCGGTTGAAGGAATACGAATACGGACGCGAGCTCGCAGGCAGCGCGCCGCCAGCCTCCGCTTGGTTTGGAATGGCGAGCGTTCGTTTCGACCAGAAGCGCAATGATGAGGCTCTCTCTCTCATTCGAAGCGTGACTCTCAGCGTGGGAACACTCTTCGAAAATCTTCCAGAAACCGTTCACCTTTTGGAAGAAAGGGAGTTGAAAGGTGAAGCCGCCCGCTACGCGCAGGAATGGAAAACGGCCGAACCCTGGGACGATCATGCACAGCTCGCCTTTGCACGCTTGAAAGCCGATTCCAAGCTTCTCGATAAGGTGAGGCGTGCGCCCTCCGCGCCTTACGAAGTTCGCGTCCAAGCCGCACGCTCCATGCGCGGCCTCTCTGCCGCGGTCACCGGAACCGACGAACTGTCTCTGCTCACGCACACGCTGATTTCACCCGCCGAAGCATCGCAACCTTTCTATATGGAAGCCCGTCTCGATGCGGCGCGCCAGAGTTCCGATCCGGCTTCGCAAACAAAGCTCTTCAAAGAAGCGATCGCTCTAGATCCGACACTCCGAGAGCCGCGCCTGCAGTTGGCCGAGGCAGCATTCACTAGTTCACAGGACACTCTCGGCTTAGCCGCCTTCGAAAGCTACCGCGCAGCTTCGGAGCCGTCTAGCCCGGGCGGGGAAACAGACGCGAACTATACGTCTGTTGAAAAGCTCGCGGCCGATGCGGAAATGCGCCGCCGAAACTGGTCGCTCGCGCTGGAGTTCTACGACGACCTTCTGAAGCGTGTAAAAGATCCCCTCCTGCGCGTGGCCCTCATCAAGGCTCGCGACGCCGCCGCTGAAAAACAGAATCTCGATATTGCAAATGAATCGCGGCGCCCGCTCGTCACAAACGATGTCGCCCAGCCGGGGATCGTCAAACCCAAACTGACCTCTTTACCCGCCAATCTGGTCATCGCGAAAGAGCCGGAATCGGGAGGGCCGCAATGACGCGCGCGCAAAAACTTCGCTTGGCCGTCTCGCTTTCGGCCATGGCCGTATTGGCCGCCGGAACATCATTCTGGGTGCATGCGCAATCTACCGACGCGCGTCCTGTCCCGTCGCTCCTGCCGCCCGGAGCATTGATTTACCTCGAAGCCAAGGATTTCGGCAGTTTACTTACGGAGTGGAACAACTCAGCCGAAAAGAAACGCTGGCTCACCGGCGCCAATTACCGCGTAATGTCCCTTTCGCGCTTGGTGCAGCGTCTCTCGCAAGCGCAGGACGAGTTTGCCGCCCTGGCCGGTTTGCCGGTCGGCATGAATCTGGCCGATCAAGCCGCCGGCACGCGCTCCGGATTCGCGTTCTACAATCTCTCGGCTCTCTCATTCGTCTACATCACGCAGATGCCGGCGAGCCGCGTAGAGACCACATCCCTGTGGCGCTCCCGCGCCCGCTACCAGTCGCGCGAAGTCGCGGGCATTCCGTTCTATGTGAAATCGAACGAAGCCGGCGCGCGCACTATCGCCTTCACGTCTTATAAGGATTGGTTTGTGATATCCACTGACGAAGACCGCATGGCCGCAACGCTGGTGCTGTTGTCCGGCGCCCAAGCAGCTTCTCTTGCCACGGAATCCTGGTTCGTCGAGGCCCTCAAGCAGTCGGCAGCGCAGGGCGATCTGCGGCTCGTCTATAACCTTCGCACTCTGCTAAGTACTCCGCAATTCCGAACCTATTGGATACAGCGCAATGCATCCGAGCTGAAGCCGTTTGCCTCGGGCATTTCAGATCTGTTTCAACGCCCCGACGGATTTGAGGAACAACGCGCCATGCTGCGAATCTCCGAATCGCCTGTGCGGGAATCCGATGCATCGCTCTCGCAAGCGCTGGCGTATGCTCCCCCGGCAGCTTCGCTTTACCGCGCCTGGAGTATGCCCGACCCTCGCACCCTCAGCGAAGTGTTACAGCAAGTAGTTGCCGGAGAACGCCCGCCCAGGGACGTCTATAACGCTCCCGCGCCCGAAGTCACGCCGGAAGCGGGCGCCGTCGGCAGTGAGGCGGATCTCGAAATTCGCATCGACGAAGCGCCTTTTCAGCGCTCTTCTGAGAGTTCCATAACTCCGCTTTCAGATGCCCTGCTTGCTATGCAGCCGGTGGCTCTCCTGCATGTGCAAAACACGGTGGTATTGCGAGATCAGGTGTTCGTGACCCCGAGCAGCGCGGCCGTAGTGATCTGCAAACAGCCCGACCGCGCGGCGCTCGATCGGGCGCTTGCTCAAACCTCAGCGCTTCAAACCGGCGATCTCGATCCGCTCAGAGTTTCAGTGAATGGTCGGGCCGTGATTCTCGCCCGGATGAACCTGCCTGGTATGGATCTGCCTCGTTCCACGGCCGCGCTTTCGCTTCCGCCCGATGCCACCTATGCCGCAGTCTACAATCATCTCGCCGAATGGGGCGACTACAAGAAGCTTTTCGCTGTGATCGATACTCACGCCGCTAACCCGGAGATGATGGTTTCGAGCTCCGTTCCTCCATTTTTCTCCGGCGATCTCAAAAGCCTGGGCGAAACTTTGTCCCGCCTGCGCAGCGCGTCCATCCTCAGCGCGGACCCGGGCGGTGAAACCGTTGATGAGACAGTCCGCTACCGGTTTACCGCCCCATGACAAGACGTAGCTTCGCAGCAATCGCACTTGCAGAGCTCGGCGTCAGATCGTTCGCCGAAGAGAGACCCCTCCACTGGCTTGCGCTCAATCTCACCGGAGAGGTTCGCGATGCGGATTGGCCCGGGGTCGCGAAGCCAGTTTGCCTGGGTTCTCTTCTGAAGCCGTTTCTCGCGCTAGCCTTTCTCGCTACGCATCGACAATCGCCAGTCATCGAATGCCGCGGGACGCTTGCGGGATGTTGGCATCCACAAGGCCACGGGCGTCAGGACATCGTTTCCGCGCTTGCGAATTCGTGCAATGCCTATTTCCTGCAGTTGGCCGCAACCCTGGATCGCGCCGCTCTGGACACCACTTGCCTCTCGTACGGGCTTGCGTCTCCGCCCCGCATTTGGGCTCCGCCCCGCTTGATTGGCCTCGAGGAAGGATGGCCTCAGGCTCCGCTTTGCGCCGCTCGTGCCTTCGCCGCATTAGCTCGCAACAACCATGATGTTCATGCGCGAACGGTGTTGGCCGGCATGGCGCAGTGCGCCCGCTCAGGCACCGGCCGCGCCGTGAATTTGGCCTGCTTCGCAAAGACCGGGACTGCGCGCTGCTCCCATCTCCGAAGCGATTGTGTCGACGGCTTTATCGCCGCAATCTATCCCATGGATCAGCCACGCTATATCATTCTTGCGAGCCGCCATAACAGTTCGGGCGCCAATGCCGCAGCCGTCATTAAACCTCTCGCCGGCAGGCTCCTGCGCAGCGTAGGATGATCTCGGACGATCTCACGCGCCGCCGCTTCTTCGCCGCAGCCGGATCTTTCCTCATGCCTGGGAATGATTCCCGCGGCGCGCGCTCTTTCTGGGTGCTGAAGCTTCTGCAACCCTCGTCTCTCACTGTGTACCCGCCGGGAACAGCACGCCTCCATTGCTCATCTGCTGAAGACGACTGGATTGTGGAAGGCTCGCAGGCTGTATCCATCGCTGCGAATTCCAGTCGCATTCGCATAACCGGCCCGGCCGGTGAGCCGGTCAACTGCATGATCGAAATACCAAATGTAATCCGGCGCAGCTATTTCGGGATCTTTGACATTACTAACCAGGGAGGCATTGTCATTCCCGTCGTGACCATGGATTGTGAGACCGCAACGGGCAGCATCGTGGAAGCGGAACTCCCCATCTCTGCTTCGCCCTCCCAAGCCCTGGCCGCCCAGGCGGTGGTCTCACGCTCAATCGTTTGCGCCGCAACCGAACTGCGCCACAAATTCGCCGATTTCTGCGACACCACTCATTGCCAGTTCCTCCGGTCGCCTGCCCTCCCCGGCAGCAAAACTTCACAGGCCCTCAATGCAACCGCTGGATTGGTTCTGTTCGACCGAGGCCGCATCCTCGCCGCTCGCTATTCCGCAGCTTGCGGGGGAGCCACGGACGCGATACTCGATGACGATCATCAGTACGTTTCGGTGCCCTGTGAGATCTGCCGCAAAGGTCGAATCGCGCGGCGAGGTCACGGTTGGGGGCTTTGCCAGGAGGGTGCCATTGGTCTCGCCCGCCTCGGCTGGACTTGGCGAAACATTCTAAGAAAATATTATCCGAACGCCACGATTGCTTCGGGTTAGCCGACAAACACCCCAGCCTCACCGCGTGCCAGCTTCCCGCGACAAAGCACCGAAGTTCGTGGCACTGCGGGAAGACAAGGACGCGCCGGACGTGACGAATGAGTTCTAGCCAAAACGGACGAGCGCACCTTCAACATGTTTGCTCTGGAAACAGGCCCGGCATCCAGCGTCCCGCGAGAGCGGCCGGGAAGACAAGCCGCAGCGGGGCCCGGGCGTTGCCAGACGTAAGCACACCCATATTGATGAGCGCCGAGACGACGCGGCGCGCATTCCGTTCGCCCGTGCCCACTACGGCAGCCGCCTCGCCGCGCGGAAGCTCGCCCCGATAAAGCACGGCCTCGAGAATATTGCCCGCCTTCGGCGGCAGCTCGCCTAGCCTTATTTCCTCCTCGGCCCACAAGAGAATGCGGGCGCGCAGGCGATCGGGCCGTACGAGCCCTTCCATGAAGCTCACCTGGTCGATGCAGACGGAGAGAAAGAACCGGGTGAATTCCGCGAGCGCTTCTTCGCTGAGCGTGCCGCGCCCGTCGAGATCGTTGCGGCGCGGCTGATCGCAATCGGAGAGATGCCGCTTATACTCCTGAACGTTACGCGCAAGCCCGCGCGCCACCGACCAGATCGCGCCGGTATCCAGCGCATCTAAAAGAATGGCGTGCGACATGAGTCTCGCGACGCGCCCGTTGCCATCGAGAAACGGGTGCATCCACAGAAGCCGGTGATGCGCGGCGGCCGTCGAGATGATCGATTCGGTCCTGCCTGTCCTTCCGTACACGGCCGCAAACCGCTCCAGGAAGCGGGCCAGCGCGCCGGGGCTGACGGCGATGTGGCGTCCGATCTTAACGTCGCGGCGGCGCAGCTCGCCCGGTATCACGCGGAGGCGTTCTTTCGTGTCCGGGTCTTCCGCCCAGAGAAGATCTTCCGGCAACAGCTCGCAAAAGCGCCGATGGATTTCCTGAATGCCCGCGGCGCTGACCGCAAGCCGGCCCTTGAGGCCCCCGTCGTCGATCCAGCGCTGCACGGCGATATGGGCTTTGGCTTCGAGCTGCAGGTCGCGATTGTGCGGGTTTGCGCTGTACTCGTTGCGTAGCGCGCGTTCGATATCGACCGGGTGCGTGCTGTGGCCCTCGATGAGATTCGAGTAATAGCAGTTCATCGCCCGCACGAGATCGGCAAGCGACGTGAGAATGCTGGCCGGAAGGCTTGCCCGGAAACTCGCGGATTCGTGCGTGAGCTCCAGGGCGAGATCGGTGAGTGGCTCTCGGTGTCGGGGACCTAGCAGCAGAGGCTCCATGAGCGAGACGGCTTCGGCTCGGTCGACCGGTATTATGTCCGCTTCGATGTCCGCTTTCATGCGCTGTTCAATGAGTACTATAAATCACGTTATCTCATTAACATACCACCAAATGGGAGCGTTGGCAAGGTGAGAG
>JBAUUG010000323.1:0-2641 GCA_049582585.1 Bryobacteraceae bacterium
AGCCAGCCGATTACCACGACAAGCAACAGAGCGAATATTAAGAGCGCGGTCATGAGATACTCCTATGCCTCAGCGATGGCCTCGACGGCAGTCGAGGGCTGACTCTGCACTCTTTCCATCGACATGGCGCGCGCCTTCGCGAGATCCGCTTTTCCGGTGCCGAGCACTGGGATGGCGTCGACGAGATACACGTTGTCGCGTTTCGGAATCCAGAGCGGTGGAAGACCGGAAGCGTTCAGGTGCTCGACGATCTGCGCGGGAGTGATGCGCGGCTGCGTGTAGAGCATAACCAGCCGCTCGCCGCGACGGTCATCCGGGATGCCGGTGACGAAACAGGGAGAATCGGCGAGAATGCCGTGTGCGGCATCCTCGATTTTCAAATGCGGGACCATCTCGCCCGCGATCTTGCTGAAGCGGGCCAGCCGATCCGTGAGATACACGAAGCCGTCTTCGTTGAGGTAACCAAGGTCGCCCGTGACATAGAAGCCGTCGCGCAGCACTTCCTCTGTTTTGGCGGGCGCGCCGTGATAACCCGCCATGCGGCTAGGGCTCGCGACCAGCAGCAGCCCTTGCTTTCCGGGCGGCAGCGGCTCGAATGTTTCCGGATGAACGATGCGAACGCTCACCCCGGGAAGCGTGCGTCCGACGCTTCCCGCACGAGTGCCTAATTGGACGCCATCGCCGCTTGGCATGTCGGGAGTGTTGACGGTGGCGCAGGGTCCCAGCTCAGTGGCTCCGTAACCTGCCGATAAATTGACTTCAAATTTGGCGCGGAACTCTTCGGCTACCGAGTCGCGCAGTTTTTCTGCGCCCACCAACACAAAGCGCAACGAAGAAAACTGTTCTCTTGTGCATTTGCGGATGTAATGCCCACAGAATGTCGGCGTAGAGAGGAAAAACGTGGCGTGATGCGCGAGGGCAAGCTCACCGATCACTTTTGCATCGGTTGGATTGGGATGGAAGACGGCGCGGAATTGTTGAGCCATGGGGAACCAGAGCCCGAACGTGTAGCCGAAGGAGTGAAAGAACGGCAGAACGCCTAACATGCAATCCTCGGGACGCATGGGGAATACGGTGGCCGCGGCTTCGATGTTCGCGAGGATGTTCCAATGCGTGAGCTCGATGCCTTTCGGATTGCCCGTGCTACCGCTCGAGAACAGAATGCTTGCGATGTCATCGGGAGCACTGCGTCCGGCGAGCCGCGCAACGGTAGAGAATCGCGCCGACACCAGGGCGCGAAATTTTTCTGCGCGGTTGAAGCCGGCCAGAAGGTCTTCGAGGTACACCATTTCCGGCCAGGCGGGTAGATCGGCTTTCGCGAGAAAGGCCTTGGACGCGATCACGGTGCGGATGCCGCACTGATGGATGGCGGCGCGGCAGTTTGGCTCGCCGGCTGTGAAATTCAAATTCACCGCGGTTTTTCCGGAAAGCGCGACGCCGAAGTTCGTAATTGCTCCGCCCACCGAGGCTGGCAGCAGGATACCGACGTTTTGTTCGGACTCGTGATTCGCTCTCAGCCAATTGCTCAGGAGAACGGCTGCCGTGAGGGTCTGGCCATAGCTCAACCGCTTCTTTGTCGAATCTGCCAAAGCGGGACGAGACCAGCTGCGGCGCGCGGAACGCACCAGGGCGTGGGCCAGCGTCGAATCCGGTTTCTTTCGTAGATTCACGGCTTGCGTTCCTAACTCCAGAACGCGAAGACGCAGCTCGGCGGCTGTGATAGGGCCGCTAGTGGGATCGCCGATGAGAATTCGAATTTCGCGACGCCAGGCGCCGAACCAGTTTCGGAACGATCTCGGCCCATTGGCGCTCAGCGGATGTCTCCACAAGCCGTCCAGGTAAATCGGAATGACCGGCGTTTCGGGCGAATATTGCATCAGCCGCTCCACTCCGCGCTGGAAGGCTTGCACGTGTCCGGTTCGGGTGAGTCCGCCCTCGGGGAATATGCATACCAACTCGCCTTGCTTCAGTTCGTCGGCGGCCTTGCGCAGCGATTTCAGCATCTCCTTGACAGAGCCGGGGTTAATCGGTATAGCCTGAAGCACGGTCAAGAGCGGTTTAGCCAATTTCACTTCGAAATACGGCTTCCACATCAGAAACCTGACGAAGCGGTGCGTGCAGCCGCCGATCAAGGCAGCATCGGCATAGGACGCGTGGTTTGAAATTAATAAGGCTCCGCCACTTGCCGGGAGGCGGTCAGCTCCGAAGATTCGAATGCGGAAGACCAACCGGCTCAGGCCAAACAAGAACAGGCGGAGGACCTCGCCGGGGAGCACGGAAACGATATAGACGGTCGCGATTACGGTGACGACACCCAGCCCGGCGATGACGGCTGCCGCCCTCCAGTGGAGTTGATCGTGCAGCAGCCAGAGCGTGACGGAAGCGAGGAGAATGCCGAGCATGTTGACGAAGTTGTTGGTCGCCATCAGACGGCCTTTTTCCTGCACGCCGGCGCGTTCTTGCAGGAACGCGTTGAGCGGGACAAAGAAGAGTCCACCGGAAAAGCCGATGGCGACCAGCCAGCACATAGCCGCGACGTAGGAATGGCTTGCAGCCATGGCTATCGAGAAGAAGCCGAGCAGCAAGGCCCCGATGGGCACCAGGCCGAGCTCGATGTGAGTGCGCGAGATCCAGCCTGCGG
>JBAUUG010000324.1:0-9498 GCA_049582585.1 Bryobacteraceae bacterium
GCGCTGGCTTGCCCAAAGGAGTTGTTTTATGGAAGCTCTTCTGCATGGAACTGCTGCAAATTCCACGTGCGTGATGGCTACCGCCTTCACGGGCGCAGCCCTGCTTTTGTTAGCCACCACGGCTCAAGGCCAGCAGGGCAGCACAAAACCCATTTATGATGCGGCGCGTACGGGCGATGTGGCAACACTCAATGCACTCATCGCGGCCAATCCCGCGTTGGTTAATGCCAAGAACAGCATCCATAGGACGGCGCTGTTTGACGCGGCTGCTTATGGGAAAGTTGATGCGGTAAAGCTGCTGCTCTCAAAAGGGGCGGCGGTTAACTTTGACGTTCACCCCGACGCGGAGGGGGACGACCCCGGGTGTACGCCTCTCCTGCTGGCGGCTGAGAACGGGCACCTTGAAGTGGCGCGGCTGCTGCTGAACAAAGGGGCGAATGTCAATGCCAGGCATCTTACAACACCATCCACGAGACTGCCACTCCACTCATAGGCGCTACTGAAGTTGCTGAAGATTTCGAGAAACTTGGCGGCGGTCCTCTTCCGGGTTCCCGTGAAGCCACAGCTAAAAAGCATGGTTATCTGGAGCTGGTGAAATTGTTGTTGGACAAGGGGGCGGATGTTAACGCCAAGAACAACTTTGGCAACACGGCACTATTAATTGCTTCCGGTAATGGGCAGGCTGAAGTAGTGAAACTGCTGTTAGACAGAGGTGCGGCGGTCAATCTCGGAAACAATCAAAACGTCACTCCGCTCTTGATGGCCGCGCAGTACGGCGACGTTGACGTGATAACCCCGCTGTTAGCAAAAGGGGCCAACCCCAACGCTGCGATGACCGGAAGCAAGCCATGGACGCCTATCACAGTTGCCGAGGCAAACCATTTCACCAACGTCGTTGAAATGCTTCGGAAAGCTGCTCTGGCTGTTCCGAAATAGAACATTGTTTGGCGGGACAGCCGGAACCTGCCTCCTCTGGTCTCTACCTATATCTGGAAAAAGATAAAATTTCCGTGCATGACGGGAACTCCCGGTTCGATCACGGCGAGTTCAGCATCCAAAGAGCCATTCTCAAAACTTAACTTTCTTGAGACAGGCAGGGAACTATTGAAGGGAATTTCCACCTCGGCATAACTGCCGGGTGTGGCTTCGTTCACTGCGCTGATAACCGCGTCAAGGCGCTCCCGAACAAGCCACCAAGGAGATTGCCCAAGAACAACGATAGAAATTTTTCGGGCGGCTAGGTTCTGCTGATAGCGCAAATTCTTGTCGGTCGTCAGCAACAAATCAAACCCTGCATCTTCGGCCAGCTTAAGCAGAGCGCCGTTTGAAATTCTTTCCCACTTGAGTTTTCTTGCCTCGGTGACTTCGTGGCCCACAAGCGAAACGGTAAGGCCTCTGGGCACGCCTTGATCAAAGAGGATGCGCATTCGTCAACTGGCTGCGCCAACAGGAACCGGCGGCGCGTCGAGGCTACGGGCGGCGAATTCAAGCACCGCTTGAATCTGCTCCCGCGTAACGTCGTACTGCTCGATAATTTCCTCAATGCTTGTGCCGACTTCGAGGTTTTCAAAGACGGTAGCCACGGGCATCCGGGTATCTTTGAAAACCCATGCGCCGCTACGTCTGTCCGGCACGCTTTCAACAGCGGGGCATTGTGACCAATCAAGATTTGCCATGTGATAACCCTCCTTCCATCGTAGCCTTGTACCACATTTCGGGGGCGGCGTCACGCAGGGAAGGGCAGGGGGTAAATCCCGAAACTTACCCATTTTGGGACGTAGAGAACGGAACCGATAGAACCGTGCTATTACATAATCAGCTTTGGCCACGCTCCCCCGCAGGACTTCACGCACATGAACGTTGAATGCCGATCTCGGCCAGTTCTTCCGCATCAGTACTGCTTAGATTGTTAGGCTGTGTCAATAAGCCCCCTATGCTCATAAAAAGCAAAAACGTAGGGCCAAAGTTGGAGGATGGGTCTGGTGCTCGCTGGTTGCCGAACACCCTTTCCACAAGCTTGGCGTCCAGACCAGCCTTGATACAAACGTCTCTGGCTTTGTGCATTTGTTCAGGCAATAGCATGGCGGTCACCATAGCCGAAAGCGCCGTGGAAGAGAAGGGCGAAACTCAAGTTTGCGTTGCAAAAAGGACCCATTTAGAGAAATTGATCGATCAGGGCTGCGGGATATCCGCAGGGTGCAGCGTATGGCCGTTGGGCGGGATAAGAGCGGCAACGCAATCCACGAACCGGCGTGCAGTCGCAATCGCGGCTCGGGCCGTTTCAGCGTTGATATGTGCAGCGGGGCCAGTGTCGTAGTCGGCAATTCTTTTGAACTTGTACGCGCGGGAAAGAAAGGCCCGCAATTCGTCGTCCACGCGCGGCTCGTCCTTCGTCAAACGCCAGAACTCGCCCTGTACGCCCTTATGCGAGGTGACAACCTTGCTAGTGTTCTCGAAGATCAACGCTTGCGCCGCATGCAGTGCACCCAGGTAGGCGGTACGTCCAGCTGGTTCATTCAACCCGACGCCCATCATGGTATTGGCTTGGTCGAGAAGCTCCCGCGCCTTATCCAGAAAAGCTCCCGACTGGGGCTTCATAGGGTGATGCCTTCAGTGCGGATTGCATACATCAGCGGCATGCGCGGGTCATTGTAAGACGCGGCGCTATAAGGCAAGGCTTCGATGAACTCGCCCGTGTCGTAAAGAATAGCGGTGGTGATGTCGGTAAGCCGGTCCATCTCCTTCAAGCGGTCGCGGTCGCCCATGTCGCGCAGAAATACCGCAACATCGTAATCGCTGTCCGGGCGTGCATCGCCGCGCGCGCGCGAACCGTACAACACAACACGCTCAAGCCGGTCGCCGTACATCTCGGTGAGGGCGTCGCGGAATTTGGTGAGTATTGGGTCGGCTCGCGCAAGGGGGCTGGCGTCGGTCATGGTGCCTTCTTTTACCATAGCCGCGGGGCGCGGCAAAGGCCCCTGAAAGCAGCATGGTTAATTTCTCAAATTGGAGCCTTTGGAAGAATTTCAGGCCGGCTTAAGACTGCTCCGTGATCGCGTGTTTTTCTTCGCGGGCGGCGTCGAACGGGAACGCGGCTGGGTCTCCATTGCTGCCCGTAAAATTCGGCTGATGCGGGTCTGGTAGCCTTTGCCGTAGGCTTTCAACCAATCCAGCACATCCGTGTCGAGACGGACAGTCACTTTCTGCTTCGCGGGTGGCCATTCTACGGTGGGCTTAGTGAAAAAGGAGTTGTCGAGCGGCGGGATATCCGAATAGTCGATCTCATTATCATTCATCCGGTCAAGCCGGGCCAAGTCGCTCTTGATAGATTTTTTGCTCACGTCGTTTGCCTTTCTCATGGAGATAATGCGCATCACGTCGGCGGCGCGTGGCGCATGGGCGATAAACACAGCTCGACTATCGAGCATGCCGATGCTAATGAACCGTTCCTCTCCATTCGAAACGATCATCTACGAAGATGACGCAGCGTCCGGTTAAAACCAGCACGGCGCCGGCAAAGTCCAAACTGTGCTTGGCGACATTGATGCGGTTCTTGGCTCAGTCGTTGGGCGACTCCCCGGTCGGCCTTACTGCGGATTCTGGAAGATCGTGCCCGAGCGTAAGCGGTCCAGGGGACCCCACGCACACGAAATTACCCGAGACTCGAGGCTAGCTTCCGTATCTCCTTCTCGATGGCTTCCCGTACTGCCTCCCGCTCCGCCTCATCCTTGTACGGCCGGCGCGGCCAGAAAAAACCCTTCAATCCGTCGTGCCGTTTTCTAGGGACGATGTGGATGTGCAGGTGCGGCACGGTCTGACTGACTCGATTGTTGATGGCAATAAATGTCCCTTCGGCATTCATCGCCGCCTCCACTGCTTTCGCTAGCAGTTGTGTCCGCGCAAACATCGGACCCGTGAGGCTGGACGGCAATTCCGCGAGCGTATCGACGTGCTCGCGTGGACAGAGCAGGACGTGCCCTGGAAATACCGGATGGCTATCCAGAAATGCCACGCACACGGAGTCTTGATGTACTATGTGCGCGGCCAGATCTCCTGCCGCGATTTTGCAGAATACGCATTGTGCTTCCACGGCCACGCTGTCAGTCCCCCGCATTCGCCAGGCGCGCGGGCTCCGTCCTCCCTACTCTGTTCACCTCGACATGCAAGTCACCGTTCTTCTCTGTTTCGAACGCTGGAGCGAATTTCGCGCCCCAGGTGATCTCGTCATAGCGATAGGAGTAGCGCGCCTGAACGGTTTGCCCGAACGTGTCGTCAAAGCCCTTCATCATGATCATGACTTCGGCTTGCAGCTGCTCGAGCTCCGCGGGCGTCTTCCCGTATAAAGGACTCTTCTCATCGATGGGATGAACCACCGTCCAGGTCAAGGGCATGAATTGAACCTGATTTCTTTCAAGATCTAGCGGCTTGAATCTGCGCTGCAGTCTGCCGTCCATCGATTCTACCGTCATCAGCAGCATTCGCGCTTCCAGGTCGATCAGGTTATTGGATCGCCGGTTCACTACCCGGAACTGCAGACTCGTTCCTTCCATGTAGGGCGCGACAACCATGGTCTCGCTGAATCCAATGCGGGCGGAGGGGCGTGAGAACCGGCCGAACACAAGCCCCGTCGCGATCGCGAATAGCATCAACCCCGCCAAAGCCTCCAGAGCGGCGACCGAATTTGCTACCGGGCCGCTGGGCCATATATTGCCGTAGCCCACAGTCGTCAGCGTGTGCGCGCTGAAGAAAAACGCGTTCAGGAATCTTAGGCCCGCGGTCGGCGCTTCCGCGCCCTTCAGATTCTCAATTCCAATTGCCTCATAGACCCCCGCGAACACCGTGTTCACAATAACGTACGCCCCTGTCACAATCAGCGCGAATACCGGCCATGGCGTCCGAATGAAAAATAGGTAAGCATGAAAATCGCGCCAGGTGGCTCCAGTTCGTCGTACGTTGAATTGTCCATCCTTGTTGATGGCGCGTTTTAAAACGCCCGTGTATTGCTGCGTGAGTCCCGGGTCGAAGGTCGGCTTATTCATACTCGCCTTCTATTATGGGTCGCTTACTCTCGCCGCTTCGGTTTCGAGAATTCCATGAATGCGAGCCAGGCGAAGCCGAGCGCGATCACCAGCCGCACGCCGATTAGCCATGGTCTGTCTCGAGTCACGATGTGATTGGCCGCCAGCAACATGAAACCGACGGCAATAGCGCAATACCACCACCCCATCCACCGAATCCCGTTCCGCCGCATCCTACAGCATCCGTTGTATCTTATTCGACATATGTCACGTACAGAATCGACAATGCTCCCGCTGGGTACGTCCGCTCCCGATTTTGAATTGCCCGATGTCGTCTCGGGCGAGACCATCGGATTGAATCGGTTTGCCGACAAGAACGCCCTGCTGGTCATGTTCATCTGCCGGCATTGTCCATTCGTTAAACATGTAGAGCAAGAGCTGGCGCAGCTCGGCAAAGATTATTCCCGCCGGCCGCTCGGCATTGTGGCCATCTCCTCGAATGACGCTGGCATGTATCCGGACGACGCGCCCGGGAGCCTTCGAGAGATGGCTCTTGAGCTCAAATTTAATTTCCCTTTCTGCTATGACGAAAGTCAGGACACCGCGCGAGCGTACGGCGCCGCCTGCACGCCCGATTTCTTTCTCTTCGATGCTGCCCGCCGTCTCGCCTACCGGGGTCAGCTTGACAACAGCCGTCCCGGAAACGGTATTCCGGTGACCGGGGGCGACTTGCGAACAGCCATCGACGCGCTGCTCACTGGCCAGCCTGTCGATGCCAACCAAAAGCCGAGCATCGGCTGCAACATTAAATGGCGCGAGCGATAGAGCTTTATGCAGCTTAGCGACCTATTACCCACTTCAGAGCAGCTCGGTGCCGTTCAAGGCATCGAGAAGTCGCTTCTGGAGCGGCGGCGTAACGGAAAGCTGTGGGGATCCGCGCTCGCCATCGCCACTGCCGTTTTGCAAGTCGGGCTGCTCCTCAGCCATTGGGTGAAGTTGCCGGAAGCCAAAAAGGGGCAGCCGCTCGATTGGCACGCCTTTCTTGCCATTTTGCGAGGGCCGGAGGGCATCGTGGTATGTCTCCTTCTCGCCGCCGCCGCAGTTTACTTCACCTTCCGCTACACCGGCCTTTTGTTCAAGGAATCTAAGGAGCCGTTTCGTTACACATTTTGCATCGAGCCATTCACCCGCATCGCGGGCACACCCGGCGATCGCTTCTCCCTTTCTCAGGAAGATCTCCTCAAGCTGCTCCATTACGACCTGATGGAGCGGCTGAATCGCCGCATTCGACGTTTATCTCTTCTGGAGCATGCAGCGAAAACTGACGATGCCGGCAAAAAAGGAGAAACCAATCTGACAGCGCACATTCACGTGGAAGGGGAATACACAATCCGCGAGGAGAACGACGGCAGGTGGATCCTTCAGGTGCTCCCGAGAGTGCGCATCGGACCTGAGAACAACCCGTTTACGCTGGCGTTCGCCGTACGGTACTCATTGGATTTAGAGGAAGAAGCCGAGGCAGGATCGAAGAAAAGCGCGGTGCTTCGAGTCGAGCAGTACGAACAGCTCGCTGAGCGCGTTTATTCGAGCGTAGCGACTGAGATCTACCGCCAGATCAAGCGAGACGTGGAAAACAAAATCGGCCTGTTCCCGACTTCGTATCTACGCGCAGTGGCGCGCTATTACGAAGCGCGCGATTTCGAAAATTCCAACACCATTGATTCCTATGACCGCGCGATCGAGTTGTACGAGTCAGCCAAAGAATCTTTTTCCGTGAGCAAGTTTCTACAAATCAGGCTTTGGTTTGCGAAGTTCAGTTTAGAGCGCCGGCTTCTGCCGTTCGTCGATCGCATGCTTTGGTCGTGGGTAAGGCCCGCGATGCGCGCCCAAGCCGTCGTGTGGCTGGGGCACTCCCGCTGCCTGATTTACAGGCGCATCGTCTCCGAGCTTGCCGGGCGCAAGCGGAATCCGCTGTTCGAGATTCGCGAAGAACTCGCTGACGCCCGCGCCGGGCTCGCAAAATGTTACAACTCCGTGATGCCGCGCGAGGATTTGAAGTTCCGCGTCGAAGAAAAATCGCGGCCCATGCCTGGGCAGGAAGGAACAGCTCTCAGCGGAGTTCTCGAATTTCCCGAAGACACGGCCTTCCAGCCTCGCCGCATGGACATTTATAGATCGCTGCGGGAGGAGCTCTGTGAGGCTTTTGCGGTTTCAACGCTCGGCTATTCCAGCCTGGCCGATTTCAAACAAGCGAAAGAGTTCCTGAAAATAGCTGAGGCTCTAAACCCGCGCGAGGATGCAAACGTAGCGCTCATTCTGCTGGCCAAGCCCTCAGTGGAAGGAGACTTGGAACAAAGAATTGCGTATCTTCGCCGCGCAAAAGATATCGCCCCCGATTCCGAAATCATCGGCTACCGGCTCGCAGTATCGCTGGACAATCTGGCGTGCGGCCGCGATGAGATCGACCCCTACAGAGTGGATGCCCTCCGGCGGGCGTATGAATTGGTCTTGAAAATCAATCCCGGAAACGTCGCGTGTCTCATTGGCCAAGGCTATCTTTCCTGGCTCATAAAGGATTTTGAACACGCAGAAAGGGCATATAGCGTTGCCGACGATCTGCAGGAAATGGTCAGCCAGACTTTTGTGGGCGATCTTAAGTATGGCCACGCCAGGGTTGACGCCGAAAGGGCGGCTCAATTCCTGGAAGAAATCAACGATGAGCGTCTGAAGAGAAATACAGATGAGCTGGAGAACGCAAGAAAGACACAGTGCTTAAAAAACGCGGCCAAACACATCGGGTTCGCGCGGCGCGCTTATGAAGAAGCGGTTGCAGCCGACCCCGCAGTCGCCGCCGGCTACTCTGCCAGCACCCAGGTGATGAATACCTACTACGCATTCATCGGCCCGAAGATGCTGAACCGCTATGCGGAATTTATGGAAAGCCTCAGCAATGCTCAAGAAATCGTACGCCAGGAGAGCAGCCAAGGCTTCGCGGCCGAGTTTCCCATCGAATCTCTGGATCGGGTTCTCAGTTACGCTCGGAACGACTATGGAAACGCTTGCTTAAACTATTTCTGCCGTTCCAAGCTCCGAATCGATCGAACCGGCGATAGGCGCAACCTTCTCGAGGCTATCGATCAATTAAAGCAGGCAGCTGAGGGCGCATACCCCAACGTGATTGCTCAATACAATCTCTCGATTGCTTATTCCTGGAGGCAGGATTCCGGCGATACCGATCTGCAGCTTCAGTGCTTGGACAAGGTCCTGGAGCGTTTTCCCAGCTGGTTGGAAGCAGTTCGCACTCGAAGCAGTAGCCGGTTCCGCGACTTGGGTCTCAAAGACTCAAACTCCTCGCAGCAGCTGCGGAATCTCAAAGCTGAAAAGGAAAAGCTGGTAAAGCGGATAAAAGAGCCGGCAGAGTCTCCCGATGGAAAAGCTCTGGAGCAGGGCACAACGGATGAGCAACATCGACAACTTGCGGAGCTTGAGGCAAAAATCACCGAAGCGAGACGTGAGCGCGCCCAGGTGAGCACCATGCTTGAGAGGGAGGCAGATGAGGCGTTAGAGAAGGTCGTTGCCAATACGCTGCTGCGCCCGATGAAAGAGCAGCTTAAGCGTTCAGAAGATATGCTCCCCAAGCTGCAATCGTTTTTGGATGACGATAGTATTCAGTGGTCCCGGTTGGGAGATTCAGAAGTTCTAGCTTTGGGAGCTTGGGCGGAGGCGCTCTCGCGCTTGCCCCAGTCTGAAGCTTGGGAAGCTTCCGTTTGCCTCTCGAAGCACATACTTACGAAGTATTATCCGGAAGACTACAGTACGCTCGTGACGCTGCTCTATGCCATGCTTCAGCTGCCGCTCGAAACCGGCATTGTCCCCGAGGAGCTCTTACCCTACGAAGAGACGCTGTTTTTCACGCTGGATCGGGCCGAAAAGTCCGATCCCTTGTCGAGCTTTGTTCCTTATCTTCGCAAGAGCTATGAGAACACCCGCGCAAGCCTGGTGAATAACTCCGCAGGTGACAGACTTTTCGATCAAAAAAAATATACGGAGGCTAGTAACCAATACAAACTGGCTTGCGACCTCTGTGACGAGGAGCCTCTTTACCATTCAAATCTGTCCCTCGCTCTAGAGCGGACGGCGAGCCAGGCGCCCCCTCCTCCCGAAACAGAAGTCCGAAACCTGCGTGCCCAGGCTCTGGCTGAGCTGAAGCAAGCCTGCGATTTAGATCCAGGCAATCGCGACTACCGCGACCGCTTGGTCAGTCTCCGTAGCCGGGATTGGGTTTCTGCAAATGGCCTGGATTCGGCGCTCAACCGATATGCCCAATCGTACCTGCTGGAGCTCCAGTTCTCAGAAGCGCTGCTTCCGGATTTAATCAACCAGCCTGACGGAACATTGAAAGACGGACTGCAGAAAAAAATCAGCAGCTTGCGGACAAGATTGAAGCAAGACACTGGAGTCGTTTTGCCTCCGGTGACTC
>JBAUUG010000325.1:0-10093 GCA_049582585.1 Bryobacteraceae bacterium
GCCTTTTCCTGATTGGCGATTCTGGTGCGATCTTCGAGTGCGATAAAGGTGTCATCCGACCGGGTGTATACAACTTCAGAGCCCAGTTGTTGACTGATCATTTTTCCTAAACGCAACGCCACATCCAGCACCAGATCTTTCTCCATAAGACCGTTTGAGCCAATGGTCCCGGTATCGTGACCGCCGTGGCCGGCATCGATCACCACCTTCCCCATCTTCAATCCAAAGACGCGAACAAGTGAGCGGACGCCCGCGGCGTCGCTCTTGGCTGCTGAGATAGCCATAGGCCTCGGAGTGATCGAGCTTGGAGTTGACGTGCTTGAAGCGGTCGTGCTTGAAACTGTCGTGCTTGGAATTGTCGTGCTCGGAATCGACGTGCTCGGACTCGGCGTGGATCGGGGATATGTCACAGGAGCGGCGTCGGGCAGCGAAGCTACCGCGGAGACCGTATGGGCCGAAGCTGGAGCAGACGCTATTTCGACCGGCGACGGCGCGACGTATTGAGTGACTGGAGGTCTGCGGGATTTTGCAAGCGCAGGAAGACTGGTTCCCCTCGGTCGAACTTCAATCATCAGGCGATCCGGATTGACCAGCTGAGAGGAAATCACCTCGGCCGGTCCCTGAAGATCGAAGACGATGCGAATTTTTTTGGGGCTGACCTCAGCCAATCGAATCTGCTTGACGCGATGATCGCCCACCTGAATGGTCTCCATGCCGTGCCGGGCCGTTAAGGGGGGGCGCAACCCGATCAGGTCAAAATACAATCGCGATGGCTTCTCAATCTGATCGGAGATCAGCTTGTAATCTCCTTGCGTTTGAATGGCGACTCGGGTCACGTCGCCAAAACACCAAAACCGTATCGCCTGAACTCGGGGAGTAGGCGTTTGGGCCGGTGAGCCGGCCGCGAACAGCAAAAGCGCCGCCGTCGAGACCACTGACCCGCTCCAAGAAGACATAACAAAAACGAGAGACTTTGTTTGTTCGAATTATACCCCGGCAAAAGCCCCATCCAATGCTACTATTTGGGCATGCAAGCCGCCGGGTTCGTACTAGTCGGCGGCCGAAGCACACGCATGGGACGCGATAAAGCGCTGTTGCGTTGCAATTCCAGCTCTCTGCTGGAGGAAGTGGCGAGTAAGGTTGCCGCAGCCGCGGGCAGTGTTGCGTTGATCGGTGAACCGGAACGCTACGCCTGGCTAGGCTGGGACTGTTTACCCGACCTCCGTCCCGGGCTGGGACCTTTGGCCGGCATTGAAGCGGCGCTTGAGAGCCGGCGCGGTGAAGTGAATTTAATCGTTGCTTGTGACATGCCCGGTCTTGAGACGCCATGGCTTCTGCGGCTGCTGGCGAAAACCGAAGAGACCAACGCACCGTGCGTGGTGGCCAGAGACGCGGATCGTCAATTTCATCCACTTCTCGGCGTTTATAAGACGGTGTGCCTCCCGGCTGTGCGCAACGCGCTCGATCATAAACGACTGAAAGTCTCGGATCTCGTTCGCGGCCTGCAGGCGGTCACGCTCGATATCGGACAAACGATCCGGAACGTCAATACGCCCGAGGATTGGGCTGCCTGGCGAGAATCGGCGTAGCCGATGGCAGTCGAGGGGAACCCGCACTACATCGAATTTCGCGGCGTCAGTAAAGAGTTCGATCATCCGGTCCTGATCGATGTGAGCTTTCACGCCGACGCCGGGCAGACCGTCGCCATCATCGGCCGGAGCGGCGTCGGAAAATCGGTGACCCTGAGCCACATCATGGGTTTTATCAAGCCGGATAAAGGGCGGGTCATCGTCTCGCATACCGATATTACGGACATGCAGGAAGCCGAGTTGAGGCGCATCCGAAAAAAGGTCACCATGGTGTTCCAATCCGGCGCGCTGTTCGATTCACTTACGGTGGGTGAAAACATTCTGTTTTCGTTGGAGCTTCGCGAGGATTACGATGAACAAAACAAAGAAGACGTCGTGAATGGATTGCTCAACATGGTGGATCTTTTGCACGTCAGGGACCTCTATCCGGGTGATCTTTCTACCGGTTATAAACGCGCTGTAGCGATTGCCCGCGCGCTCGCCGCCCAGCCGGAATGCATCCTTTACGATGAACCGACCACCATGGTTGACCCCATCATGTCCGATGATCTGGGCAATCTGATGCTGCGATTGAAGCGGCAGCTCGCCTTAACTGCGATTGTTGTGACTCACGATCTCGATCTGATGCGCAAGGTTGCGGATTCAGTGGTCTTTCTCTATAAAGGGGAAGCGATCTACTTTGGCCCGGTATCCGAATTAGAGAAATGCCCGCACCCGCACGTGCAGCAATTCCTCGCTATGGACGAGGTTAAGATCGACGGAAAGATCGAAGAAACGTAACTCAATCCCTTCCGGAGATGCGTCGCTTCAGCGCGGTCCACTGGCGCGCCAGCCATCCTGATTTCGGCATCTTCGCCTCCAGGCTGTTTGTATCCAGGCCGCCCGGCTTGCCGGCTGGCTTGCCGGCCTTCTTCGAGGCTCCCGGCTGATAGTCTTCCGTGCGGGTCAGGTGAACGCGAACGCCATCAAACAGGTAAGCCCGGCGTCGAAATTTGCCGTCGTCGTCCTGAGTGATCACCTCAAATGCAGGCCCATCCACGTGGACCGGGAAATAGCCCTCCAAATCGTGTTGACGGTAGGAGGTTTCATACCGGTGGCGGCGCCGGTTCCACAGGAAAACCCTCCAGGCGTCAAAATCATACGGCTCCACGCGCGACGAAATCGTCCAAAGCCAATGGTGCTTCAGGCCCTTCTGTTCATCCTGGACCGCTCCCAAATCGAAGTACGAGCTGATGCGTTTGCCTTCGGCGTACTGGGCCACTTCATCCGGAATGGACATTAGCAAATTGCGCGAGAGAACCCACCCGCACTGGTTGTATTTGGTTCGGACCAGCGTCCAATCCTCAAGAACAACGGGCCTGGCGAGTTCCTGCTTCTTCTGCTCGGCGGCGTCCCTTTCCTTGTTCGCCTTGATTTCAGCGGTACTCTCAGAGCCGTCAATTCGCTCTGCGGAGAGTTCCTGCCAGTTTTCAGGAGGTTTCGGAGGGGGCGGCGGAGGCGGCAGATTGGATTTGTTTTTCGATTGCCGTTCCCTCCTCTGCCGGCGAGAGAGCGGCTCCCGGCGATCGAAACCGAATGCGGGAGGGCGAGGCGGTCCGCTGGTCTTGGGCTCAACTCGATGCGCCAGCACCGCGACCGAAGCCCCTTCTTCGATCTTGGTGAAAGCAGGAGATTGCCGGCTCGGGTCTAGGTGAATGTTCAGCGCTTCGAAGACCGTTGCGGCGCCTTCCGACGGCAGCGCCAGTTCTTCCTGGTTGTCTTTGCGAATCTGGTCCATCTGTTCCGGGCTGAGTAGCTGAAGGGAATCCACCCAGCCTTCAGCGCCGTTTTGACTCCGAACTTTCACGAACCGCCGGCGAACGTCGATTACGCTGACGCGTTCCCCATACTTAAGTACGGCGACGTTGTTGTTTTTCTGAATCAGCTCGCGGCGGAGATTAAGCGTCGCGGGCGCCACGTAGGCGTGGCCCAGTTCGTCCTCCGATTGCGTTCCACAGCCAGTCATAAAAAAACAGAGGGCTAGTGCTGGCGCGCTAATCGGCAACCATCGACGCATGCGGCGGATTTTAGAGCAGTCGCGCGAGTTCTTTAAGGATGCATCGATCCATAATCACGGGCACGCCAGACGCTTCGGCCTTCTGCGCAGCCTCGTGGTTCACGATACCTTCCTGCATCCAGATGCACCGTACCCCTTTATCCAGTGCTTCGTCTACTACTTCCGGCACTCGCGCCGGACGCCGGAAGATATTGACGATGTCGACCTGGTCCGGCACATCCTTCACTGACGGATAAGCGCGTTCTCCGAGCACCTCCGTCTCCTTCGGGTTCACCGGGATGATGCGATAACCCTGGCGCTGCAGAAATCGCGAAACACCAAAGCTGGCGCGCATGGGGTTGTTGGAAAGGCCGACTACCGCAATCGTCTTGGAATCTTTCAGGATCCTGGTTATATCCTTGTCATTCATCGTGTTCGGCCCCCTCTCCACTATTAGACGCATGATCCAGGCGCAAGAGTTTACGAAACCTGGCGACCTCCGCATTAGTCAGCGTCCGGTAGGCTCCGGGTTTCAGATCGCCTAATTCGAGGAACGCAACCTTGACCCGTTTCAGCTTTTCCACCAACCGGTTGAAATGCTTAAACATGATTCGAACCTGATTCTGCCGGCCCTCGACCAGCCGGACTTCATACCAGGGGTTGACGTTTCTTCGGATCAGCTTCAGGCTGGCCGGAGCCGTCCGCCGTCCATGCATGGGAATGCCGGCGCGAAACTGCTCCTCCTGCTCGGGCGAGAGCAGGCCGTTGGCCTTCACCAGATACGTCTTGGTCACGTGGCTCGCGGGTGACATCAGCGCATTGGCGAACTCTCCGTCATTGGTGAGTAGCAGGAGCCCTTCGCTGGCGTAATCCAGGCGGCCTATGGGATAGACACGTTCGCGGAAGCCTTTGAAGAAAGACATGACAGTCTGCCTGCCTTCAGGATCGTGAACTGTGGTGACGCAGTTTTTGGGCTTGTTCAGCGCGAGGTAAACAAGATGCTTCGGCTGGCTAAGCACGCGCCCGTCGACTTTCACCCGATCAATGGACAGATCGGCTTTCGAGCCAAGCTCGACGACAGTCTTGCCGTTGACGGACACACGGCCGGAAGTGATCAGTTCCTCCGCCTTGCGGCGGCTCGCGATACCCGCGTGCGCGAGAATTTTCTGCAGCCGTTCCTCAGGCATCCTGGGTTGAAGCGGGCTCCGAATCGGTCAGTGCGAAACGGCCAAGTTCTTCGAACTCCTTGAGAGTGGGCAGCTCGGCCAGCGAATTCAATCCGAACTGGATCAGAAACTCGCGCGTAGTCTTGTAGAGGATGGGCTTGCCCAGCACGTTCTTTCTCCCGGCCGCAGCGATCAGTTTTCGATCCAGCAAGGTCTTCAGAACGCCCGCGCCTTGGACGCCTCGGATGTCGAGAACTTCCGGAGCGGTGATGGGCTGCTTGTAAGCGATCACCGCGAGCGTTTCCAGCGCCGGGAGCGAAAGTCGGAGAGGAGGTTGAAGCTTTTTCACGAAGCGGCGGATGGATTCGTGATGCTCGGCTTTGGTCGACATTTTGTAGCCACCCGCGAGCTCCCGCACGGAGAGTCCGCGATCCGCCGCGGAGTACTCCGCCGCTAACTGATTCAGGATTTGCTGCACGGCTTCGAGTGGCTGCTCCAGAGCGGCCGCGATCTGCTGGGCGGTCAAAGGTTCATCCGTGATATAGATTGCAGCCTCAATAACGGCCTTCAGATCGGTAGACGAATCCACTACTGGAGCCGGCTCAGCGATGGCGTCCTCGAGAATTAGGTCCTGCTGTTCGTCCTCGGATGTAAAATCCATGAGCGGCGTCAGTGGTACCCCTGTTGGACCGTCGCCAGATCCTCGAGGGCTCGCTCGGGACCTTCATAGGCCGGGCCTCGGCGCAAACCGATATCGCCAAAGGCATCGCCTTGCGTTAATTCGATGGTCTGGCACTTTACAAGTTCGAGGATCGCCAGGAAAAGGCAGATCATGGCCCGACGGCTGCGCTGCTGTTCAAAGAGCCTGGTAGCGGAGAGCGGCTCTTGGCCGCTCAGGCTTGAAAACTGATGCCGCAGAAAGTCGATCATGTCGGGGATGCTGACATCTTCTTTCCCAACTTCATAGACGGGGCGGCTTTTCGCGCGCTCGATAACGTCCTGAAAAGTCCTGACTAAATCGAAGATGCTGACCGCCAACGCGGGGCCCTGCTCATCGAGAAATTGTTCAATCCGCGGATTTGACCAGATGGCCTCTTCGACGACTCGTTTTTGCTGCAGCATCTCGGCGGCACTCTTGAAGCGCTCGTGCTCGATCAAGCGGTCGACCAACTCATTGCGGGGATCTTGTTCCGGTGCCATCTTCTCAAGCTCCGGGTCGCGCGGGAGCAGCAGCTTGCTCTTGATGTGGATGAGAGTAGCGGCCATATAGACGAACTCGGAGCTGAGCTCGATATCCAGCTCGATAGCCCTTTGCATGTATTCGAGATACTGCGCGGTGATACGTGCAATGGGGATGTCGTAGATGTTGATTTGCTGCTTGCGAATAAGGTCCAGCAGCAGGTCTAGCGGCCCGTCGTACTGCTCGAGGTGAAAGTTCAACAGAGCCGACACTAGCTACACCATAACACGCAAAAATGGTGCTATCTTCGCCCGCAGGCTCGCGGTCCCGTTGGATCGGAGTTGTAATTACAGAACAGTTTTGCGGGTTTTTCGCCGCCTGAGATACATCACGAGCACTACGGCTGCAGCAACGAACAAAACAACTTGTAAGATCATTGAGTTCTCCTCTTTCGGGGGTTCAATTTCTTCATCGGCGGAGGCTGCATCGTGCTTTAGCCAAAAACGGCCCTCTGCAAAGCCGCGCGCCTCGGCAAGCGGCGTCCGCCCCCAGCGCCCATCCCCTCACTCGCTCGGCAGCGGCTGCTTCAAAATCGCTTGAACATCGTCCGGCAGCTTATCCGCTCCCGCGAGCATCAAGCTGATCTGCCACATCTCTTTATCTGACATCGAATCTCGATAAGCCGGCATCCCCGTCAAACGAATCCCGTTCGCCACTTTCCAATAAGTCTCTCCCGCCGGGTCGTCCGTTACCCCGTGGCCGTGCAGCAATTGCGGCGGCTTGGGATACATGCCTTTCGCGATAGCAGTCTTTTCATCGCTCATAACTCCGTGACAAGGCGCGCAATCCTTGCGGTACAGATGCGCCGCATTTTGCAGATCGCTGTCACTAGCCTGAAAAGGAGCGTTCTTCGGCGCCTCCTTCTCAATCCGCGCATCCAGACCCAGATGCGCCAATTTCCTTTCAAACGGAATCGGCGAAGCGGCCGTCGCCACGGGCGCATAACCAAATCGAAAATAGAAATAGATCGCGAGTGGCATCAGGATAACGGCCACCACGAAGCCCGCCAGGAATCTCATTCCTTAATAATAATGGCGATAGGCTGGTTGAGCGGAGCACAAGATTGCGCGGAAACTTCATAGTTCTACTTATTAGTTCTCTATTCACGATGACGCCGTTGCTCTTAGCGCAGCAGCCGAATGCCGCATCGCTTACGGTTGATTTGCAGCAGGCGCTCGCGCGCGCGCAAAAATACGGCGCGCAAGTCGAATCGGCGAACATCGCGGCGGCGCTTGCCAGAGAGGATCTCGCCCAAGCCAAAGCGGCCGCGCTTCCATCCGTCAACGCCCTGAATCAATTCATATACACGGAGGGCAACGGCACTCCTTCCGGCGTGTTCGTTGCGAATGACGGCGTTCACGTGTATAACGAACAAGCCGTCGTGCATCAGGATTTGCTCTCTTTTGTACGCCGAGGTGAGATTCGCGCCGCCGCCGCCGCCGAAGCCGTGGCCAAGGCGAAAGCAGATGTAGCCGCGCGCGGCCTGAATGCCACTGTGGTCCAGGATTACTACACCATCGCCTCCGCTCAGCGAAAGGCGGCAAACGCGCAAACCAGCCTCGCGGAAGCGCAGCGATTTCTCGACATTACCCGGAAACAAGAGCATGGCGGAGAAGTCGCGCACGCCGACGTGATCAAAGCGCAGATTCAAGCCGAGCAGCGGAAGCGCGATCTCGAAGACGCGCAGCTTGCGGTCGAAAAGTCGAAAATCGCCCTCGCCGTCCTCATCTTGCCCAGCCTGCAATTGGACTATTCCATCGTCGACGATTTGTCGCAGGCCGCGGCTCTACCGCCTCTTCAGGAAGCGAGCATTCAAGCTAACACCAACAGTCCGGACGTGCGAGCCGCTCGCGCCGGCGTCACCGAAGCTCGCTTAGGAATAACCGTCGCCCGATATGCATATCTGCCATCCTTCGGCCTCGATTTCTGGTACGGTATCGATGCCAACCAATTTGACGCCGTTTCCGCGGAAGCCCAGGCAACCGGACGCAGCACTCTGCCGAATTACCAGGTGCGCAACCGCCAAAACCTGGGGTATTCAGCGGCGGCTACGCTAAGCGTTCCCATCTGGAATTGGGGTTCCATCCACAGCAAAGTAAAGCAAGCTGAATTACGGGCGCGCCAGGCGGGGCTCGATCTCACCGTCGCTCAGAAACAGCTGCAGTCGGCACTTGCTTCCTCATACCGCGAGGCGGAAACCGCGCTGTCTCAGGTTCAGTCCTTGCGCTCCTCCGGCGATCTCTCAGCCGAGAGCCTTCGGCTGACGCTCCTCCGCTATCAGGCGGGCGAGGCTACGGCCCTGGAAGTTGTCGACGCCCAAAGCACCGCAAGCCAGGCCCGGGCAGCCTACGATGATGGATTATTGCGCTATCGCATCGCGCTCGCAAATCTGCAAATCCTGACGGGGAACCTCTGATGACGAAGATTCATGCCGTGCTCGTGCTCATGTGCCTGCTGGCCCTCGCTGGTTGTTCTGCCAAACCCAAAGAAGCAGACACTGAACCCGTCACTCCCGTTCAAGTAGCCGCCGCCAAACGCCAGGCGATTCAACACATCGTCACCGCCGAAGCAATCCTGTATCCCGTCAAGCAGGCCAACATCATGCCCAAGATCAGCGCGCCGGTTCAGCGCTTCCTGGTCCAGCGCGGCGATCACGTTCGCCAGGGCCAATTGCTGGCTGTTCTCGAAGACCGCGATCTCATCGCGGCCGCCGACGAAAGTAAGGATCTCTATTCGCAGGCCCAAGCCGCGTATCAAAACACGGCTCACGCAACCATGCCGGAAGATTTGACCAAGGCGCGGACCGATCTCGAATCCGCCCGGCAAGCGCTCGACGCCGCCAATAAAGTATATGAGAGTCGCCAGGCGCTCCTCCGCGAGGGAGCCTTAGCCCAAAAATTGGTGGACGACGCCAAGGTCGCGATGGTTCAGGCTCAGAGTCAATTCGAAACCGCGCGCGAGCATCTCAATTCCCTAGAAAGCGTCGGACGCACGGAACAATTGAAAAGCGCCCAAGCGCAGATGGATGCCGCCAAGGCGCATTCACAGAGCGCCGAAGCTCAGTTGTCCTACGCCGAGGTAAGAAGTCCCATCAACGGAGTCGTCTCTGATCGTCCGCTAAATATCGGCGAGCTCCCTAGCGCCGGTTCTCCCATCGTTTCTATCTTTGATATTTCTCGAGTCGTCGCGCGGGCCAACGTGCCGGTCCACGAAGCCGCCTCCATTGAAGTGGGAAGGCCCGCGACTATTTCCGGTCCCGCGGGCGAGGTCACCGGGAAAGTCACTGTAGTCAGCCCCGCCGTGGATCCGAATACCACAACCATCGAAGTCTGGGTCGAAGCGCCAAACCCGCGCGAGCGCTTGAAGCCCGGCATCACCGTTCAGATCTCCATTACTGGCGAAGAAATTCCGGATGCAATCGTAATCCCCGCTGCCGCAATTCTCTCTTCCGATGACGGCGGGGAGAAAGTCATGCTGGCGGGGTCCGATTCTTTGGCTCACGAGCGCAAGATTGAAGCCGGCGTGCACCAGGGCGATGAAGTACAGATCCTGAGCGGAGTCAACCCGGGCGACCAGGTCATCACATCCGGCGCGCTTGGCCTCGATGACAAAGCCAAAATCGAAATCGCTAAACCAGAAATCGCTAACCCGGGAGCTGAAGAGAAGTGAGTCAGCTCACCTCAATCCCCAGCCCAGTCGATATCGACAAGCAATCCGATCACTGGACCGCCCGATTCCTCAAATCCATCCTTTTCATTGTCGTCGCACTGGCGGCATTTGGCGCGTATCTGGCCTTCACCATCCCCATCGCTGTTTTTCCGGCAACTAATTTCCCGCGGATCATCGTCGGCGTCGATAACGGCGTAATGCCCATCGACCAGATGCAGGTCACGGTCACTCGTCCAATTGAAGAAGCCGTCAATTCCGTCCCCGGTCTCGATCGCGTTCTCTCTGTCACTAGTCGCGGCTCGGCCGAGATCGATCTCTTCTTCTCCTGGAAAGGAGACATGTTCCAGACTCTCCAGTATGTAAACGCAGCCATAGCTAGGGTCCAGGCCACGCT
>JBAUUG010000326.1:0-6508 GCA_049582585.1 Bryobacteraceae bacterium
CGCGCATACAGCCCCGCTCAGGGAAAACACATACTCAAAAGCGATAACTTTCAGCGACAGGCGAACCCGATCGGCAAAAATCCAGGAAGAAGGATACAACAGCCGCAATCCGACCAGCCCCAGCGTAACGGGTATTAGTGACCGAGCGATAGCAACGCCGTCCGACAGATTGATATAGCGCCAAACGAAGTAATAGATCCCGCAGGTCCAATTCACAACCAGGCGGGCCAGAATGAAATAAGGAAGAATCAGCAGGAACGTCTTCAATTCCGGCCATTGTGGGATACCCGTGAACCGAACCGCATACGCCGCCCCCAGTGAGGCTGCGAAGACGCATGCATCGACAATCATCTGGTTGGTTCGGCTGTAGAAATTTATTTTGATCATCGCAGGTCTGCCTTCGCCTGGCTGGCGCCGTTTCGGCTCAAGGATTGCGACTCCATATCGAGGAGTTGAAGGACGGCTGAGACGATGTTCCCCGCCCGTATGTAATAGCCGCCTTCCAGCGCGGCGCTCGACGGCGCCGGCGCGTCAGGCAAGCAGACCCGCGAAATTGGCCTTTTTAATTGGCCAAAGACTTCGGAGCCTACCGTGGCCGCAATCTCGGCGGCGACGCCGCAAGTTCGCCAAGCTGCGTCGGCGATTACTAAGTGACCGGTTTTGCTGACGGAGGAGCAGACCAGTTCCTGATCCCACGGTTTGATTGAGCGCAAGTCGATCAGTTCCGCATTCACGCCCAGCGCGGCGAGGGTGCCCACCGCTTTGAGCGCTTGGCATGCCATATAGGACGTGGCAACGATCGTCACATCTGTACCGCTGGTGCGAAGCGCTGCCTTGCCGATCGGCAGCGAATACATCTCCTCGGGAACTCCGTCACACTCGTCATACAGCCAGCGATCGTCGATATACATCACTGGATTGCCGTCGTTGACCGCCCCAATCAGCAGCCCCTTGGCATCATATGCAGTGCTTGGCATCACGACTTTGATACCCGGGACATGCATGAAGAACGCCTGCAACGCCTGAGAATGCTGCGCTCCCTGCTCTCCGCCCCGATTGACAGTCGCACGCACCACGATCGGGACATTTACTTGTCCCGCGAATAGATAGGACCAGTTGGCAGCTTGGTTGATAATCGGGTCCAGAGCGAGAACCATGAAATCCATGCGAGGATGGAAAACAATCGGCCGCAGCCCGGCCATAGCCGCTCCGATAGCGGCGCCGGTGGTCGCGTTCTCGCTGACCGGCGAGTCCAACACTCGGTCTCGCCCGAATTCCTGATCGATGTCCTCCAGACTCCCCCCCGCATACCAGGGGCTCCACAAACCTTGGCCGATCAGGAAAACGCGCGGATCGGCAGCCAGCAGCTGCGCATGAGCCTCTCGAATAGCCCGAGCATAGGTAATGGCACGCATGTTCACCGCACCTCGCCGCTCGAGCTAAAAACGTGTTCCAAAAGTTCACCGTGGACCGGATGAGGGGATTCGCGGGCAAACGCCTCGGCTTCTTCGATCTCGGCCCGGGCTTCCCGCTCTATAGAGTCGAACTCGAGCTCTGAAACGCCTGCGTCTCTTAACAGAGTGCGCGCCCGTGCAATCGGGTCTTTGGGCAGCCAGCCATCTAGTTCATCTCGTCGCTTGATGCCGACATCCATGTCCCACGAGGGGCCCACGTGCCCCCGCCAGCGGTACGTGCGGCATTCGAGAAATGTTGGCCCGCCGCCGGCCCGCGCTCGATTCACAGCCTCGACGGCCGCTTGATACACGGCAACAACATCGTTTCCGTCAAGGGCCGCCGCAGGCACGCCGTGCGCCTCGCCTGTCCTGCAAATGTTATCGGCAGCGCGGCGCTCCAGCAGTCGCATGTGACTGGCGTAAAGATTGTTCTCGCACACAAAAATCACCGGCCAGCGATAGAGCGCGGATAGATTGATTGACTCGTGGGCGTGACCTTCTTCCAGCGCCCCGTCTCCAAAGAATGAAACCGTTACTTTACCATCACCGCTCAATTTCGACGCCAGGCCTGTTCCTGCGGCGAGTGGGATGGTGGCGGCCACCAGTGGAACCGTGCCCAGAATCCCAACCTCCTTCGCAATCAAGTGCATCGACCCGCCACGCCCCTTGGCACACCCTCCGCTGCGGCCGAATATCTCCGCCAGCATGGTCTTCATCTCTCCGCCCTTTGCCAGGTAGTGCCCATGCGATCGATGGCCGCCCCAGACGTAATCTTGCTTCTCGAGGGCGGCGCAAATTCCAGTAGCGATGGCTTCCTGTCCGATGTAAAGGTGGCACGGGGTATGGATCTCGCGCGCTACCACCAGATCGGCGACCCGCTCTTCAAAAGCCCGGATGCGATACATCGTCGAGTACATCTTCCGAAGCAAATCGGTGCTGACGGAATCCGCGCCCGGAGATGAATTCATTGTGTTGTTGTTAACCATTAAGAGTTTTCGATTATCATGATTGGCGATCGCGATGGCTCCATCACCGGGTAGCTCAAACGTGGGCCGTATCGGAGATGTATTCTTCGGCTTGCCGGGATGAGGTCAGTTGCTCAAGCCAGATCGCCGTACCCATTAGCTTAAACCAGTCGAATTGCGTTAGCGTGTCCGGATCGCCTCTGACAAATCCTTCGAAGTTTTCCAGCAAGTCCGGCGTGTTGAATAGTTCGTTCAGCGGGGAAGTTCTCGGCGATAGCACTTGCCGCATTTCTAGCGCCAGGTCCTCCCTGAACCAATCGTCAGCCGGCGTTTCAAAGCCGCGCTTCTTCTTTTGCCAGCAGACTTCGCTCGGTAGCGAATCGTCCATTGCCTTGCGAAGCGAGTATTTGGAGAACCCGCAATTTAGCTTGGTGTACGCCGACGTCGCGAGAACAGCCTCAGCTATCCGGTGGTCCAGGAAGGGTAACCGCGCTTCCGTTCCGATCGCCATCGAATTTCGGTCTTCCCAATGCAGGAGACAAGGAAGGCTGAAACGGCTCAAATCGCGCCACAAGCGCTGATTGAGGCTCTTGCCGCTGCCCCAATCCATCTTGGTCGTGGCATGCCGCCGAAATCCGGGTCGGCTGAATTGCCACATTCCCATGAGCTTCTTGCGCATGAAGAGAGGAAAATAACGGCGCCCCAGCGCAAAGCTCCACCGATCCAGGCCATGTACCTTGAAGTACGTACCGGCATCGCGCGCCAAGCGAGCCCAGCGTCCCCGAGCGAGAAGGATTTGGAACCAGAAGAAAAAGAATTTGTTGTAGCCGCCGAGCAGTTCGTCTCCGCCCTGGCCATTCAGCAGCACCACTGTCCCATTCGCCCTGGCGTCCTGGAACACGCGCCATGAGGCAAAATTCGGCGCGCCGCCTGTCGGCCCATCCTGGTGATAAATGAAGTGCTGGATCTCATCCCAAAGAGCCCCGGCGCCGAAAGTGGACACCTGATGGCCCACGCCTGAACGAGCGGCAGCCTGGGTCGCCAATGCCGTTTCATCTTCAGCGTATCCCGGAAAGCTGATGGTATAGCCGGTCAGAATGGAGGGCTCCGGAACCTGGGAAGCCATCAATGAACAGATCGTGGTGGAATCAAGGCCGCCCGACAGGCACACGCCGACTCGTACATCGCTGCGAAGGCGTAAACGTGTTGAATCCCCGAGCAGGTACTTCAGCTTCTCGGGAAAATCACGGTCATTGCTCGTGTCGAGATCGTCCGCCAGCTCCGGCTTCCAATAGCACCGCGGACTCGACAAAGTTCCGGAGCGCGCGTCAATCTCCATCCAATGCGCCGGCAACAGTTGTCTCGCTTGCCTGAGAAAGGTGCGCTCGTCATGATCCTGAACTGAGAACAGCAGAAAATCGGCCAGTGAGCCCTGGTCCGGTTCGCGATCGAATTCGGGGTCCTTCAAGAACTGCTTCAGTTCTGACCCGAATATCAGCCTTCCATTGACTTGAGCGTAATAGAGAGGCTTCTCTCCAAAGCGATCGCGGGCCAGGAAAAGCCGCTTGCGGCTGCCATCCCAAAGGGCGAACGCGAACATTCCGTTCAGGCGCGTGAGACACTCGATCCCCCACTTGCTGAACGCCGCCAGCAGCACTTCCGTATCGCTTCCAGTCGTAAACTGCCTGTCCGCGGACAACTCTTCCCGCAGCTCGAGATAGTTGTAGATTTCTCCGTTGAAGGCGATCCAAAGCTCTGTACCCGGCAAGTTCATGGGGAGATGCCCGGCTTCGGAGAGATCCAGAATGCTGAGCCGCCGGTTGCCAAGACCTATACGATAGCCCCGCGCCCGATCGCGATCTTCTGCCCCCCGCCAGGGGAAACTTGGCTCGCTTCGAGCGCCCACGGGCAATAGGCTGACAAACCCCCAATCGTTCGGCCCACGATGCCGAACTGCGTGGGTGCCCGCCCAAAGCAGATTCGGATCGACGCCTTGTCCCTGAGTTTCAACAACGCCAAATATTCCGCACATATTGGATCAGGTAAGAACAGTCGCCTCAGTGCCGCAGTACCGGATTCCCGGCTTTGCCTCGGCCGCGCTGAGCAAACACTGCCGCGCTATATCCGCGACCTGGTCGACTTGGATTGTGTGAATGCACTGGCAACCGGTCCATTCGTTCAGCCTATAGCAGGGATGACAACTGGTGGACGGAGCCACGGCGATGCCGCCGCAGTATGTCGGAGCACGTCTAACCGGAGAGGTGGGCCCGAAAATGCTCAGAGTTCGAGTTCCGACTGCCGCAGCCATGTGCATCAATCCTGTATCCCCCGATACGAAAAGATCGCATTGCTTGAGCATCGCGAGCGTCTGCCGTATGGTCCATTCGCCCGTACCTTCAATCCAATGGACGCCCTCAGCCGAAAGGCGCGCCGCTTCGGAGACGGAACGCTCTTCACCTATACCGAAACTGATGACAGATAGATTCGGAAATATCGCTTTGAGGCGGTGCATCGTTTCGCCGAAACTCCTCGCCGACCAGCTCTTATCAGGCACGGCGGCGGAACAGTGAACACCGACAACTACGTCGGCATCGGAAATGCGAGACCGTCTCAGTACCGCCTGAGCCCAGTTCGACTCCGTTTCAGTGATGGCGATGGAAGGCCCCTCGAGCGGTGTTTCAAACCCCAGCTTCGCGGCAAGCTCTTCCTGGGCGTCAAGAAACGATTTGTTCCAGTCCCGCCTGATGGATACCGATAGCAAACGGTCCCACGGCGGATCGGCCTCGCCCGCTGTGTATCTTGCGCCGATCGCAACCCGAAGCAGAGCAAGACTGCGCGCCGAGAGTTCAGGGGGACACATGATTAAATCTGTAGTGCCTGCCAGCTCCCAACAGAATTTGAGAGCCCCCTTGCCCTGGTACTTCGGCTGAAAGTAATACGGTATGACGTCCAGGCCTTCTTCTTGGATAAGCTCGAAATACGGCGGAGACCTAAACAGAACGCGCACCGGACAGCGATTCTTTGCCCACCGGCAAACAGCTCTCATTAACGGGATACTCTGAACAGCATCCCCCAGCCCCTGGTGGTTGATAATGAGAATCCCTTTTTTGGCGTAAGACCGCATCGAGTTTGAATCTGTTTGTCCCGGCTCACCCTGCTGCAAAGTCGAACGCAGCCGGGGCGGCTTCTGAGCTGAGATCCTCGCGAGCGCGCCCGAGAATCTCCTCCGGAGTGGTGGAGGAAGTCCCTCTCTTTCCGACAACAATACCGGCGGCAAGATTCGCAATCGTTGCCGCCAATTTGTGATTTGCTCCCGCCGCGATACTTGCCGTGAAAACGCTCGCGGCTGTGTCCCCAGCCCCGGTAACATCGTAGACGCTGCGGGCCACAGTTGGAATGTGCGATTCGATGACGGCAGTACCCGATTTGTGAAAGAGAGACATCCCTTTCGCGCCCCGAGTCACAAGTAAAGACCGGGCTTCCACAGCCTCAAGCGCTGTCCGCGCAGCGACACCAAGAGATTGCTCCCCGCGTATGGGGACGCGAGAAAGCAGCTCGAGCTCCCTTTGATTATGGATCAGCACTTCAGCCCCGCGATACCGGCTCGCATCCGAACCCTTTGGACTCATCACCACGGGTATCGAACACGTGCTTCCGGCTTCAATTGCGGCGCGCAAAACAGGCACGGTCAAGGCGCCCTTGAGATAGTCCGAGCACATCACCGCCTGGGCTGCCCCCGCCAGCCCGCGAAGGCGCTCCATCACTTCGCTCTCGGTCTTGGCGGAAATTGACTGCTCGGTTTCCTGGTCGTACCGAAACACTTGCCGGCCGTGCTCTATAGACATCAAGCGAGTCTTGCGCGTGGAGATCCGCGGTATTTCCTGTATGACCTCGGCGTCGGCTCCGATCCTGTCCAGCTCGCGCGCGATTGCTCTACCGGTTGAATCTTTTCCGGTCACCACGATTGCCGATACCCGAATACCGAGCGAGCGGAGATTCTTCACGACGTTCCCTGCCCCTCCCAGGGTTCGCCGCCGGCGCGTAACACCCAGAATGGGCACCGGCGCCTCCGGCGAAATACGCGTGATG
>JBAUUG010000327.1:0-5493 GCA_049582585.1 Bryobacteraceae bacterium
CGATCAGATCAATTTCGGAGATCACACAGAGCGCTTCGCCTATTTCGGAAGTCTCGATGGAAATCGCAGCGATTACGGTTTGGAGACACCCGGGCCGGCGGTGCTTCATGATCGCGTTTGGGGCATCGGAGGGTTCGGCTCGCTGATCTTCAATTTCGACCCGTCAAACCAGATTCGGTTTGTTGCGTCTTCCCGCGCTGACGACTACCAGATTCCGAACACTCCCGAACAAATTGAGACTGGCATTCGAGATGTTGAGCGCGAGCGTGATGTGCTGGGAACGTTTACCTGGATTCACACTTTCTCTCCAGGGCTGCTCTTCACCGTATCGCCATTCGCGCACTTCAATCGAGCGGACTACGACGGTGATCCGCATGATGTGCCGATCAGCACCACGCAACACCTGGACTCCACCTACGCGGGGGCTCAAGTAATACTCAACTCCGTCACCGCGAAACACGATGCGCGTTTCGGGATTTATGGTTTTGCGCAACATGACGACGAATACGTGAGGCTTATCGCCAATGATGGATCCGGGGATAACGTCGTGGCGGAAAAGCCAAGCCACGGCTACTTGACAGCCGGCTTCATAGAGGATCAATTCAAGCTGACGCAGTGGCTGACTTTGACCGGCGGAATGAGATTTACTCATTTCTCAGGACTGGTGTCAGAAAACGCAGCCGACCCCAGAGCCGGAGCAGCCATTCGCATTCCGCATTGCAAGTGGATTGTGCGCGGGTTTTTTGGAGCTTACTATCAGGCTCCTCCGCTTTCAACCGTTTCTGGGCCACTGCTTACTTACGCCGGGGCGCAGGGCCTCGGCATCATTCCACTTAAAGGCGAGCGCGACGAAGAGAATCAAATTGGCTTGACCATTCCGCTGCGAGGCTGGAATTTGGATGTAAATAGTTTTCGACTACGCGCCAGGAATTATTTCGATCACAACGCGATTGGCAACTCAAACGTATTTTTCCCGCTGTCTATTGCGGGCGCCCGCATTTGGGGGGAGGAATTTACGATGCGCTCGCCACGCCTGTTTCATAGAGGCGAGGTATCGATTGCCTACTCGCATCAGCATGCCGAAGGTGAAGGCGCAATTACGGGGGGCTTGACTGATTTTTCGCCCCCGCAGAATGGATACTTTCTTCTGGACCATGATCAGCGCCATACGCTGCATGGAAACTTTGAAGTCAATTTACCGTGGCGGGCATGGATGGCGGGCGGCGCGTACTGCGGGTCGGGATTCACCGACGGGAGTGTTCCTTATCCCGCGCACCTCGAGCCGCACACAACCTTCGATCTCTCTTTAGGCAAAACGATCACCGAGAATTGGTCTTTGTCGTTGAATGGGCTGAATGTTGGGAATCGGCGGTTCTTGCTGGATAATAGCCAGACTTTTGGCGGGACGCATTATGCCGATCCACGGGAGATCTGGTTTCAGGTTCGGTATCGGTTCCGGTTATGAGGAGATATCGCGCGGGTCGAGCCTCGAAGACGCTTGAAGAAGCGCGACCAGGAGGTCACGCGCGGACAAGGACGTCCGCTCTACATTGATTTAGGAGCCGACGTCGTCGAAGAGGATGGTGCGGAGGGTGCGCTCGGCTTCGCCTTCCCGGATAATTAGAGCGCGACGCTTCTTGCTTACGTGCTCTCCTTGTTCTTTGTTCAGCGTCCAATTGCAAAACTCATCGCTGATGATCCGCACCAGCTTCAGCGTCGCTTCGGCCGTGATCGGCTTATCGAGATGGACCAAGGTAGCATCCGTATCGGGCGGGAATGCGCCGGATTTGACGAGGGTGCCGTCGCGGCTGTTTTGCGGCTTTCGAATCCGAACCGAAAAGTCGCCTTCAAACGTTTCTTTCTTTAGCCGATCGGCAAGAGCTTGCCCGAAAGCGCCTGAATCGCCTGATGTGGTTACGTTGACCATACGCCCCATCGATTATGTCACCATAGCGATTTATGGCTGATCTGCGTTTTGGGCGCCTTCTCGCGTCAATCCTTCCAATTATTGTTCTTTGCTCAATCACGTATGCGGCTGAGCAACCCCCGACGTTGAGATTGCCCGATACGGTTGCTCCCACAAGCTATCGGGTTGAGCTGACACTTGACCCGGCTAAAGATAATTTCAGCGGCTCGATCGCGATTAAGGTGGATGTGAAGCAACCGCTTCAAACGATTTGGCTGAACGGCACAAAGATAAATGTGCAGGACGCGTCACTTACGACCGGCGGGAAGAGCCTCGCTGCCAAAGCCATTCCGGGTGGTGACGATTTCATCGGTCTGCAGTTCGATTCCCAAGTTCCCACAGGCGCGGCGGAGATTAAGATACGGTACACCGGCGCTGTGCGACAGCAAGACAGCTCCGGTATTTTCCGAATGGAGGACAACGGCAATAAATACATCTACACGCAGTTTGAATCGACTGACGCGCGTGGCGCATTTCCGTGCTTTGATGAGCCCTCCTACAAGGTGCCGTGGCAGTTGACGCTAAACGTTCCGAAGCAGGAGGACGCGATCAGCAATACACCTCCGTCAAAACAAGAAACGCAAGGCGATCGCAAAATCGTCACGTTCAAGCAGACTAAGCCTCTCCCGAGCTATCTAGTCGCCTTCGCGGTCGGCACTTTTGATTTCGTCGACGCGGGAAAGGCCGGTAAAAACCATGTGCCGGTTCGCATCGTTACCCCCAAGGGTCACGCGAATGAAGCAAAGTACTCGGCAGAAGTAACAGCGACGATTCTGACTCGGCTCGAAGATTACTTCGGAATTCCATACCCCTACGAGAAGTCGGATGAGGTTGCGATTCCGGTCACATTCGGCTTCGGCGCAATGGAAAACGCAGGCATGGTGACTTACGGCCAAACCATCATTTTGGCGAATCCTGCAAGAGACACGACGAACCGCCAGCGCGAGTACGCGTCCGTGGGCGCGCATGAGCTTGCCCATCAATGGTTCGGCGACCTAGTGACCACCGCATGGTGGAATGACATCTGGCTCAACGAAGCGTTCGCCACCTGGACGGAGCAGAAAATTCTCGCCGAGTGGAAGCCGGAGTGGAAGACGCGAGTTGAGGATGTCGATTCCAAATTGGGCGCCGAAGGCCAGGACAGCCTGATTTCCGCCCGCAAAATTCGCCAGGAGATCGAATCGAAAGATGACATCAGCAATGCGTTCGATTCGATTACTTATCAGAAGGGCGCGGCGGTCATCGGCATGTTCGAGAGCTGGGTAGGCGCGGCGCAATTTCGCAAGGGCGTGCAGGACTACCTGAAGCAGTATGCGTTTCGAAACGCGACTGCACCCGAATTCCTCGACGCAGTCAGCTCCGGGAGCGGCAAGAACATTACGGCCGCATTTTCTACTTTCCTCAATCAGGCAGGCGTTCCGCTGGTATCTGTCGCGCTCGATTGCGGAGCCGGCACACCTGCTTTGCATCTGAAGCAGAGCCGATTCCTGCCGCTTGGATCGAAGGGCTCGACCGATCAGCTCTGGCAAATCCCGGTGTGCGTTCGTTACGGGACCGGTGACACGGGCGAAAGCGAATGTACGATGATGACGCAACCGGCTTCGGATTGGACGCTGAAAGCGAAGGGCTGCCCCGCTTGGGTTCAGGCGAATGATAATGCCATCGGGTACTACCGCGTGGATTATCAGGGCGGCTTGCTCTCAGCTCTGACCAAAGGCGATGTCGAGCATCGCTTGAATGCGCCTGAGCGCGTGGACTTCATGGGCAACGCCGAGTCGCTCACGGATGCCGGGAAACTTCCGGCCGGGGACGCTCTAGGATTGGTTGCAATCTTTCACTCCGATCCCGAACGCCATGTTGTCCAGAGCGCTTTGGGACTCGCAGTTAGTTTGAACGAACATCTGGTGCCCGACGAATTAAGGGCTAACTACCAGCGCTTCCTGCTGAATAATTTTCAAGCGCGCGCGCATGAACTGGGGTGGGCGCCCAAGCCGGAAGAATCGGACGACGTGCGACTGCTGCGGCCCAGCCTCGTGCGTGACGTCGCGACCTACGGAGGAGATCAGGATCTGGCGAAACAGGGGCGCGAGCTCGCCGATAAATGGTTTAGCGACCATAACTCTGTAAATCCCAACATGGTGAATGCCGTGCTTGGGACAGCCGCGTATTACGGAGACAAGACACTATTTGAGCGATTCTTGACTGAGTTAGAGAAAACCAAGGATCGCCAGGAACGCGAGCGGATTATCGGGGCCATGGGCTCATTCCGCGATCCCGCCGCTATTCAGGCCGGCATGGATGCTTTGCTTTCCGGCAAGATTCCGTTCCTCGAGGGCGTGTTCCTGTTGTTCTCGGGGCAAAACTCCGATGCGACGCGCAAAATGCCTTTCGATTTTTTGAAGGCGCACTTTGACGAGATCGTGAGCAAGCGGCCCACTGGAGGTGGATTCGATTTCGGGTCAGCGCTTCCCTATGTGGGTGCATCGTATTGCGACGAGCAATCAGAGTCTGATCTCAAGTCCTTTCTCGAGCCGCGCGTCGATAAGTTTACCGGAGCTCCGCGAGTGCTGAAGCAAGTGCTCGAAGGCATCGACGTTTGCATCGCCGATAAAGCGGCTCAAGAGCCGAGCGTAGTAGCGTTTCTACAGAAGTACTGAATCGGGGATGCGCCTCATTTCGCGGCCTCTGGCCTTCGCATTCTGCCTAGCAATGAGTTTGCCGTCACTTCCGGCTGGGAGCGATGAATCGCGACTCGACGGCTACACGACGCAATCGAGCGAAACCGAGCGTGGTTGGGAAACAGATTTTCGCGCCCTGCCCTCGCCGGAAAAGGCGAAAGAATACATGCGGCGTCTATCCGCGCGCCCTCACCATGTGGGATCGCCGTACGACAAAGATAATGCGGAATGGATTCTCGCGAGATTCAAAGAGTGGGGATTCGATGCCCGCATCGAAACGTTCGACGTGCTCTTTCCCACGCCGAAGGAAGAAAAGCTGGAGATGGTTGAGCCGCGCAAATTCGTCGCCAGGCTGTCGGAGCCGCCGATCGGTGTAGATCCAACATCGTCTCAATCAGCCGAGCAGTTACCCGCTTACAATGCGTACTCGATTGATGGCGATGTAACTGCACCGCTGGTGTTTGTCAATTACGGAATGCCGGCCGACTACGAGGAACTCGACCGTTACGGGGTATCCGTGAAGGGCGCGATTGTGATCGCTCGATATGGGCACGGCTGGCGCGGCATCAAGCCGAAAGTCGCGGCGGAACATGGTGCCGTGGGATGCATTATCTATTCAGACCCGCAGAATGACGGCTACACGGAAGGCGACGTGTTTCCGCAGGGCGCTTGGCGTCCGCCTGCGGGAATTCAACGCGGAAGCGTGATGGACACGGATTATCCGGGAGATCCGCTCACGCCCGGGATCGCCTCCGTCCCCGGGGCGAAGAGGTTGTCTCTGGCGGAAGCTAAGACCATCACGAAGATCCCGGTATTGCCGATTTCGTATGCCGATGCCCAACCGCTGCT
>JBAUUG010000328.1:0-7553 GCA_049582585.1 Bryobacteraceae bacterium
GATGTACGCCATATACGCTTTGACAATCAATGGCAGAAACGACTCACTCACCTCGATCGAGCCCAGGTAGTGCAGTTTCGGATCCGTTGTTCGGCACTTGCCGTGGAAAGAAGATAATCGCTCGATATCGAGAACACAGATCTGCGGATCGTCGGCATACGTCTTCTCCAGCCACGCATTGACTTCGTTGTACACGCGGGACCTGTGATCGCGTTGCAATGAGAACGGGAAGCTGACCGGAGCCGCAAAGTTGTGCATCACAAGCAAAGCCTGAGAGTTGCGTCTGAAGGCGGCGATCAATTCAGTCAATTGCCTGATCGCGTCCTCTGCCGCTTCAGCGGGATTCGCGTCCTCCGCGTCCAGGAGCGCAGTTATGGAGTCCAGTTCCGCGGCGAGAAAGACCATATCCGGCCTGAAGTCATAGATCGAGCTCCGCGAATCGATCATGTGCGGGCGGAAAGTGTTGAAGCCGTCCACCTGGATGACCGGATACAGTCCCGCGCGGGCGCATTCCAGCGCAAGCGCCGCGGCAAGCGGGTCAATCGTGAACGAGCTGGCCAGCACAACGCGCACTTCTCTCGAGCCCATCCGCCCCGCGGCGGACTTGCATAGCGTCATCAGTTTTCTGCCGATGCGCTGGACCTCCGCATAACCGGGTGACGGACCGAGCGAGCTGAGCTGCTCCTGAATTCGATGTTCCGGCGAGTCACTCATTTAGAAGCGCTGGCGGCCATAGCGGGAAGGGCGAAGAATTCGCGCCGCAACAAACCGAACTGCACGATGTCATAAGGCACTTCATTGCGCAGAAAATGCTCACGCTGGCGGCCTTCTTCCACAAACCCCAGCTTTCTCAGATTGACAATCGACCGGACGTTATCGGCTCGCGTACCGGCTATGATCCGCCGGAGGTTTAATCGGTCGAATGCATACTTCAATATGAGTTTGTACGCGTCTGTGGCAAACCCGCCCCAATGCTGGCGGTCGCCGATGATCGCGCGGAGCTCACCCACCCGCATCACCCAGCTGATGTCAAACAATCCCACATTGCCGATGTGCACGTCGGTCTGTTTGTCCACGGCCGCGAAAATGATAGTCGTCGGATGCTCGTGAAGCTGAAGCAGGCCCGCGGTTCCATCCGCCCTCAATAGATTGAATTCCCGTTCCAATGCCTCCGGCGTATTCGGCACCCAACCCATGTACATATATTGCGTGACATCAGGATCGTTAGCCCAATCAAACATTGGGCCGCTCAAATCGCCGCGCTCCAGCGCGCGGAGGTAGACCTTTTCGCCCACCAGAAAAGGATTATGCATTTAAATTGAGCCTCTCTGCATTAGTCTGGCCGGCGTGCGCCTTGGTATAAGACTCGAAAGCGATCCGTATGCCTTCTTGCCTGCTGTTGTGGTTCGCATGTCGCGCGTTGGTGTCTCTTAAGCCAGGGTTCTCTTCGAGCAGGCTAATTACCTCATGCATCCCGAACACCTCGCCTTCCCGATAGAGCCTGCCAAAAACCTCTCGCACAAAAGAAAGGTCTTCTTCATAATCCACAGTCCAGCGATAGTGAGTAAGATCGGGCGAATGAGTCACGTTAATGATGCGGAACGATTCTTTATGTTCTCCCAGATACGCCGGGAACCACTCACGCCAAAAAGGATGGTCAAGCTCATGCCACAGCCGCTTCAATGTCGCGGCCGCCCAGACCTCCGCATCCAGCCCATGAGGATAGCTCTGCGGGAGAACGTTGCTGACAAAATCCACGCTGCCGCGTTTCGAAAGATACACTTCGATCAGCCGGTCGATAACGGCCGGATCCACCAGAGGATTATCGGCAGTCACCCTGACTAGGGCCTCGGCGTCATACGTATCCGCCAATGTGTGAAGCCGGTCAATCAGATCTAATTCGCTGCCCGCGAAGTACTGTATCCCATACTCCTCCGCAAAATCGCGGATGGGTTCATTGGCTTCCCCCGCCGCGGCGGCGATCACGATTTGATCCACGCGCTTCGCGAACTTCAGCCTGTTCACGATATGCCACATCATGGGCCTGCCCGCGACCTCCGCCAGGACTTTGTTTGCTAAGCGCGCTGAACCCATTCGCGCTTGCACCGCGGCGACTATCATGAATGCCTTCTTCGACCCCTTACTGATTCGAGCGCCGGATGGTACTCCTCCTCGTTATCTCGAGCGTGATCCGTAATCTCCGTCCTCGCGCGTAACCTCGTTCGCGAAGCCGTACCCCGAATTGTGGCAAGGCCCGCGCAAACCGAAAACCAGGCGGCGTTCGCGGGAATATGAAGATTAAAGTCGAAAAAACTATGCACTAACAGTCCGCAGCACGCGAGCGCCGCGCCCAGATGAATCCAGCTCTGGGTATCTCCGGTCCGGTATTTAAGGCGGGCAAGGAATGCTCCGTATAAAAAGATTAACAAGCCGCTCGCGGCAAGCAGTGCCCCGGGCAGGCCAGTCTCTGCCAGCAGCTCGGCATAGTCGTCATGGGCATGGTCCCACACATACTCGCTCGAAAAACTCTGGTATTGCGGATAGATTGCGTCGAAGGCTCCGAGGCCTACGCCAACTCCAAGATGATCGTGGAAGATACGCAGGGTGTCCGCCGATACTTCAGGTCTGTCGGGGTTGACATTCGGATCTCGGAATCGCACGATGCTCGCCAGCCGGGCCGGAATTTCGTCCGGCGCCACGCTGAGCCAAAGGCCGGTTGCCGCGGCAACCATGGCAATCGCAGTCAGCACCAATGCGAACCGTTTGCGCTCGATTCTAAGTGTCGCCGCTATAACCGCGAATAACACAAACTCGACAAGTAACGCCAGAAATCCGCCCCGGCACCCGGTGAGGAGCAGCGAAACCACAGCGATCAACACCCCGAACGTGGCTAACACCGGCCGTGAGATGCCGCCCTTCAAAGAGAGTGCGTAAGTAGCGGCTACAGGGATCAGCATCTCCATCAAGCCGGCGTAGTGATCTCGGTCCACGTATGGCCCGAAATCGTCGTTCGGCGATTTCACCTGCCAATAGATCATGCGTTCACTGGAGAAACACTGCAGGATTCCGAATAACGCGAGGGCGGAAGCAAACAGAAGAACGAATAATCCCAGCCGATGCCACGCGTCTCGGGATGCGTGCCCATAGAGCTGAACCGTCAAAAAAAATAGAAGCAGGCAAATGGCAAGCTTCAGAATCGCCTCCCGCGTGCTCGCAGGGTCGACAGTAAAATGCGCGGCCAGTTGAATAACCGCAAGGACGAACAGGAGCGCCGCGGGTACGAACAGCCACGACCAGGTCAGAACAACGGATTTGTGCGTGAGGTTCCCCGCGCTCCAAAGAAGGAAAATGAGGATGGCCAGAAGTCCCATCGTCCCCCACGCCCAAGGCTGTACGGCCCCGAATGCAAGCGGGGCAAACAGCAGTGTGGCCAGCAGCAAAAGACGGGCGGCTGAAAAAAATCTCGAGTGCATTTACGTGAAGTGCTGCGCTAATTACTTAATGCGGTGGAGCTCCTGACATGATCGGACTCACCCGCGCCCGAAGTTCCCTCCGGCGTAAGCGTGACCTCATCCAGCCAAAAAACGCCCGTGATATCCATCGGGTACGTGCGGCTTGGCGATCGCCACACCTGAACTCGGGCCAATTCCGTTTTGTCCCCCGTTGAAAATCTCACTTCGAGTCGGTGCCAGGGAGTCGTCCCTGTCGTTCCTTCGCTTACAGCTTTTAGACAGGTCGGACATAACGGATCAACCACACCCAGTTGCGGGCCGCTGTCAGAAGTGATGCCCTCCGAGCGTACGTAGGCCGTCAGCCGGTAACGAGTGTTTCGATCAACCGGAACTAATTGATATGCGAGGAAGTATGAGTCGTTGCGGCTGATGGTGAAGTCAACCCGCATGCACCGCATTCCCTGGTAAGCTGTGCCGGCAGCCATATCGATCAGGGCATAGTGGTTCTCGGGCAGCCGCCAATCCAGGCCGGAGTTGGAGGTCGGCTGCTCGAAACCGCCGTTGAATACCAGATTCCCATTCGCATTCTGGTCTCGAGTCACGACTTTTAGTTTCTCCAGGCTGTCCCACACAGCGCGAGCCTCACTGCCCGAGCCGCGCTGCAAAAGAGCATCGACCAGCGGTTCTATCGACCCCAGTTGAAACGTAAATCCATGCTCTTTCGCATCGGCAGAGAAATTCTTCCACAGCTCGCGCGCCGTATCAACGTCTCCCCGCGTCGCCAGGTAAGAGATGTAGTCCAACTCCACCTGAGGGCCTGATCCTGTAAACAACCGCTTCGCCGGCGCTTGCGGGCATCCGAGTGAATCGCACATGCGAAAAACATATTTGTCATACGATGGCGTGCTGTGGAGCAGGCTCGCAAATCGCTCCAGCGCAAGTTCAGGTCGTCCTGCGCGCAAATAGTAATTGCCGACAAACCAAGCCGCCTCGGGATCCATGGGCGCTAGAACGCGCACTCGATCGGTGGCCTGGTTGGCGCAGATGCGATCGGATGCCGACTCGCAGGCCCAGGCCAGTCCTCGCCAGTAGACCGCTCGCAGAGGACTTAGCTCTGTGGCCTTGCGCATTTGCTTGACGGCGTCAGCGGCATCCGTCTGACCGAACGTATACAGCCGCAAGGCCCCAATCTGATATCGAGCTTCAGGATTTGTGGGCCACAGAGTTGCCGCTCTCTGAACCTTCGCCGCGGATCCCAGTTGATCTAGTTCTCTTGATCCCGCGACGACGATCGTCTCATGTATTAAGGCGGCCGCTACAATCAGGCATCCCAATACGAATAAGACTACCCTCCAACCCTGTTCAAGCGAAAAGCTAATGGACACCGATGCTGATTGACTGACTTACTTGATGTGAAGCAGAGAGCCTGTCGAGCCGGAGGCCACTACGACTTGGTGTAGTAAGAATCGTAGTACGAGCGATAGTAATATCTGTAGTGCCCGTAGTATCCGTCTCTTCGGCTGTCAACTTTGTTCAGAACCGCGCCCAAGACCTTGCCGCCCGCAAGATTAATCACCCGATACGCGCGCACCAAAGCTGGACGGGGAGTAATCTCGCTTGCGGCAACCATCACCACTCCATCCACCATGCTCGCAAGAATAGTTGCATCTGTGATAAGCAGCACTGGCGGAGAGTCTATGACGATAGACGTATACCGTGACCGCAGATCTTTGATCAGGGACATCATGGCTGTAGAGGAGAGTAGTTCCGCCGGGTTGGGCGGATGTGAGCCGGTGGGTAGTATGGAAAGTGCCGGTAATTCGGGGAACGGTATTGCGGCTTCAGAGATATCGGCCGATCCGGTTAATACCTCGCTCAGTCCAGGTTTGCCGGCGATACCTAAGCTTTTCGCGACACCGGGCCGGCGAAAGTCGCCGTCGATCAGTAGTACGCGGCCGCTCTTCTGCGCCAGCGCCAAGGCCAGATTTACGGCCGTGCAAGTCTTGCCTTCGCTCGGATTGGCGCTCGTGACCAGTAAGATCTGCGGCGGCCGGTCTGGTTGCGAAAGCAGAATTGAGGTACGCAGGGCACGGTACGACTCCGCTATCGCGGAACCCGGATGATGAATTAGCGTTGTCGACACAGTGCCCTGTATCCGGTCACCAGCCAGCATTTTGGGCTCGCTCCGCTTCCCGTAAGGCAGCAAACGTCGTCCGCTGGTTGCGTCCGGGATAATTGACAGCGTCGGCATTCCCGTCAGCAGCTCAATTTCCTCCGCCCCCTTGATGGTGTAGTCCATGGCCTCTCTTCCCAGCGCGGCCAGGAAACCTAGAATTAAGCCTGCCATCGAGCCGATCAATATGTTGCGAACTTTTCGAGGCCGCGCCGGCGAGGTTGGTGGAAGCGCGCGATCAATCATATGAATGTTCGTCGCCCTTAGTCCCGCCGAGATAGTCGCGTCCTTCATTCGCTGCATCAGGCTGTCATACAAAGTTTGGTTGCTCTCGAAATCCCGCTTCAGAAGATTGTGTTGAATAGAGAGCTCGTTGAATCTGGCGACTTCCGCTTTTTGATTGACAACCGCTTGTGTAAGCAGTTGTTCGCGCCCCCGTGCGGTCACATAGTCATTGTTGATTGACTCTACAATTCGCTTCTGTTCATTCGTGATAAGTTGTCGTACTTCCTCAAGCTGCGCCTGAAGCCTCTTAACCTTCGGAAAGTTTGGCCCATATGCCTGAGATGCTTCTGCATACTGAGTCCCAAGTTCGGCTTCACTATCGGTTAGTTTCTGCAGCAGCGGGCTCTGAGCCACAAAACGCACGCGAGTGGGATCCGCATTAACTAGATTGTCAATGGATTGCCTTTTAACGCGGTCGTCTTGCGCCTCAGTAAGATCCTTACTGAGATCGGCGAGCTTTTGTTCGGAAACGCTCTCCTTATCTCCCACGTTGATCATCGAGTTTCTAGTCTCGTAATCGACAAGCGCCTGCTGCGATTTCTCTACCTTGTTCTTCAAATCGTCCAGTTGCTGTTCCATCCACGCCGTCGCTTGACGCGTGGCGTCATACTTGAGACGAAAGCTGTATTCGATGTAGTTGTCAATCAACGCGTTCGCGACCGATGCGGCTACCTGTGGATCGAAATCTTCATAGTGGACTTGCAGCATCCGCGTGTCCTTTGAACGCTCCACAATGAGGTTCTTCTTGAACACGTTTGTCAGAGCCGTTTGCAGCGCGGTCGCTGAATTCACCTTCGTGCGAACACCGCGTGCCGCCTCTTGGAATTCTGGTTCTTTGGACAATCCGAGTTGCTGGATCGTGCGCCAGGCAAGATTATCGCTTTGAAGCACGTCCACTTGCGTCGAGAGGAATGTCTCCTCATCGATTGGCGCGCTACTTCGAAAGAGATCCGTCAAAGATTGAATCAAAGGCGTTTCCGACTCAATCTCCAAGCGCGCTGTCGCCCGGAACACCGGTCGAACTTTGAACGAGTAGATCGCTGTCAAAGCGGTGACCACAAACGCAACCGTAACAATCAGCCCGAGATGCCTGAATAAAATATCCGCATAGCCCGTCAGGGCGGAAAATCTCGAGATTTGCGAGGAGTCTCCACTCGATGTCCGGGCGCCTATTTGAGGCGCATTCTGATTTACTACTAAAAGACCTTGTGACTCAGCCATAAATTCTCAAACCAAACCTTCTTTTATTTTGGCTCTGCCCTTGAACCGCTTCTGATCTTGGGAACCAATGAGCCTGCCCGCCCACTCGGAGCGGACGTGTTATTTGTAAATCGCGAGACCGTAGGTAAGAACCGTAGCCGCTTGTGCGGCTGCTTCGCCCGCGCGATGAAGCGCCTTTTTCATGTTGCTGTCGGGAACGTAAAGAACGTCCTCCGCAATCAACTGCTTGTCCGGCGAGCGGTTCGCAAGAATCTTATCCAGGTCTACAGGAATCTCCTGCTCGCCTTGAGGCGAGGCCGTATTCCTGCGAATAATGTACGCTTTCTTCGAATCCGCAGTGGGTTTCAGGTATTCTGCAAGCGCCACGGCCTTCAGCACGGTCATGTTGGATCGCTCGCCTTGCATGACAAATTCACCGGAAC
>JBAUUG010000329.1:0-10906 GCA_049582585.1 Bryobacteraceae bacterium
CCTCAACGGTATTCTTTTTTCCCAAGCGCGCGGTCTCTGTGAAAATCGCCAATAAGTTCGGCCCACCGTCACGAGGCGGCGAATAGTCTTCCGGCTTGGCGGTGAACGGCGTCAGGTAAGCGGAATAGCTGAGACTATATATCGTCACGCCTAAGCGCTGGGCTTTGCTTAGGACGTCGTCGAGTTTGCTCTCACTGCCGCGATCCCGCGTTTCCCCGATAATCAGAATGTTTGCTCGGCGCGGCGCCGGACGGGTTCCGAGCATATCCAGCCCTTTTGCGACAGCATCGATCATGCGTCCACCGCTGTTATCCGCCGGCTTGAAATCTTGAAAGACGTCTGAAATCCGGTCCGCGCCGTTCGTGAAATCCTGAACTACGCTGACATGATCGTCAAACGTAATTACGGCAGCTTCCCCGCCTTCTCCGACCACGGCTTGCGGAATCATGGCGCCCACTTTGCGAAGTTTTGCAAGAGCCGCGCTGGAGATGTCGCTCGATTGAATCGCGACAACCAGCGAAACAGGCGCAAGCGGGTCGTCGCTGGTATCGACATGAACCGTGCGCGGGTGTCCGTCATCGAGCACCAGAAAGTCGGAAGCACTCAGGCCGTTGATCGTCTGTCCGCTCGCATCTGTCACGCTGGTTGGAATTACAACCAGGGGGACAGTGGTGCGGATGTTGGTGTCTTGCGCCAGCAGGGGGAATCCAAGCAAGCCCAGCAACCCGAGTAGCCGGAGGTTCATGAACTCACGGACGCGCCAATTTGCCAGGCGGTTTCTCAGCTAACATTCAGGTATGGCAACCGCGAACAAAACGCTCAGTTTGGAAGAGTTCCGAACCCACTATGGTGGCCGTAAGCCGCACTTTGAATACTGGTTTGGAGAAGCAGTCCAAAAACCTATGCCGACATGGTTGCACGCGGTACTTCAAGGAATCTTGATTGAGTTTCTCAAGCGTGCCGGATACAAGGCTGGATCGGAACTCGAGCTCAGAATAGATCCCGATTGGAGGCCGGTTCCCGACGTTGCTGGCCTGAGCGAGAGTCCGGAGACATCTTACCCCACTCGACCGGTGGACATCGTTATTGAAGTTCTATCCCCTGATGACGATCTCGGTCGAGTAACGGAGAAATGCCGCCAGTACGCCAGAATTGGCATTCTCAAGATCTTCCTTGCAGATCCTGTAGAACGGAAAGCGTGGGAATGGAAACGATCGACGCAGCAGCGCGAACTGGTCGATGTCTTTGCGCTGCCGAACGGGCGCTCTATTGCACTCGCGGATGTCTGGGACGAGCTAGCGAAACAGCTTTAGGATCCGCTAAGAGAACGAGCCCAGCTATGAAGCCGTCTGAAGCCCTTACGGCACACCGTGACGAGTTGCGGCAGCTTGTCAGTCGCTACGGTCTCTCGCGTCCTCGCGTCTTTGGATCGGTTATGCACGGCGCCGACACTGAGGAAAGCGATCTTGATTTGCTCGTAGAACCAGGACAATCCACCAGCCTGCTTACGCTTGCCGGCCTGAAAAACGATGCTGAGGAATTGTTGGGAGTGCCCGTATCCGTGCTAACCCCGAATGGATTGCCCCCGAAGTTCCGCAATGAGGTGCTGCAGAAGGCGCCGCCTCTATGAAGCGTCCCGAGCGCGTCGAGGACTATCTGGAGCATATTGCAGAAGCCATTGACCGAGCGACGAGCTATTTGCGGCCCATACCGGACCTCGAAGCCTTTCAAACAAAACCGCAGGTTCAGGACGCGGTCGTCCGTAACATCGAGGTTATAGGCGAAGCTGTCAGCAGGATTCAGAAGGCCGCGCCGGATTTCATCAAAAAGCACTCCGAGCTTCCCCGGGGCCCAAATGCGTGGAATGCGCAACATAGCGATTCATGAGTATTTCTTTGTCGATCTGGAAACTGTCTGGGCGACCTTCAAAGACGACTTTCCCAGGCTGAAGCAGCAGATTGAGGCTTTGAAGCGATAGGGCTTGCGTCGCGCTCAACGCGTCGACATCTCGATTTGATACGCCGCAGCGGAATCTTCGGATTTAACCAACACTCGCGCCGCTAGCCGTAATATCCCGATACGCCGGATACCCCGGTATCCCCACCGCCGCCATCACCGCGCGATTCACCGCGCGCGCCATCACCTCAGCCGCAATTGCGCCGATCACCGTCACATCACCCTTCGCTTTCGCGCCGGTCGCCGCGGCAAAAATCGTGTCACCATCGAACATCGTGTGCACCGGATTGATACTGCGGGCGAAGCCGTCGTGGGCCATCTGCGCAATTTTGGTGACTTCGGCTTTATTCAACTCAGCATTCGTTGCGACGAGACCGATTGTCGAGTTCTCGCCAAAACGCGACATCCCGAAATTCCCTTTCATGATCTGGGCCATGCTGTCTAGAAAGCCCTTGCCATGCGGGTTGCGCGCCCCGGCGATAATCTTGCCCGTTTTGAAATCGATTACGTCGCCCACCGCATTCGCCGCGACGATAGCCCCTACGATAAGACCCGATTCACTAACCTTGACGCTAGCGGTTCCGATTCCGCCCTTCATCGCCGAACCCGCGCCGAACATTTTTCCGATCGTCGCGCCGGCGCCGGCCCCCACGTTGCCCTCCGGCACGCTCGCGCCGGACGCTTCCTGGCACGCCGCGTAGCCGGCATGCGCATCAGGACGAATCTTCTGATCTCCGACGCTCAAATCGAATAACACTGCAGCGGGCACAATGGGAACCACTCCCGCTCCCACTGGAAACCCCATCCCGCGCTCGTCCAAATAGCGCATCACCCCGGTTGCCGCGTCTAATCCGAAAGCGCTTCCTCCGGTAAGCAGAATCGCGTTCACCTTCTTGACGCTGTTAATCGGATTCAGCAGATCGGTCTCGCGCGTGCCCGGAGCCGAGCCTCGAACATCAACTCCGGCGACCGCGCCTTTTTCGAAAATGATCACCGTGCAACCCGTCGGTCTACGCGAATCGGTGAAATGCCCTACGCGAGTTCCGCCCACATCGGTAATGCAGCCGTGATCGACGGATTCGGGTGTGGTCATCGACATCGCTGCTAGCGACGCGCCACGCAGGAAGCTGCGCCTGTCTACCTCGTCATGCATTGGCGCACCTCCATAGCCGATCATAGACGTTTGATGCGTTGGGTTGCATTCAGCGTCTTCGTAATCTCATCGACGCTCAACTATCTCGATCGTCTGCTGCTGAATACGCTCGCTCCTCTGATCATGCTCCAATTGCATTTCAACCAGACCGATTTCGGTTTCCTGATTTCGGCGTTCTCTATCGCGTATGCGGCAAGCTCGTTGTTTGCGGGCTGGTTTCTGGATCGCATAGGCGTCAACCGCGGAATTTCTGCCGCGGTAGGTTGGTGGTCCGCCGCAGCAGCCGCAGCCGGCTTCGTGCAGGGTTTCGGCGGCTTGGCTGTTTGCCGGGCCGCGCTCGGAATCGGCGAATCCGCCGGAGTGCCCGCCGTGGGAAAGCTAAATGGCATGTATCTCAAGCCCGAGGAGCGCGCGTTAGGGGCAGCCGTCAACCAGATAGGACTCAGCTTGGGAGCGCCCATCGCCGCCTTATGGATCGGCGTCGCCACCGCCTATAGCTGGCGCGTGCCGTTCATCGTTACCGGTCTGTTCGGAGTCCTTTGGATTCCAATCTGGCTGGCGGTCAACCGCCGCATTCCGCCCTCACGCCAAGAATCGCTGGGCAAGCCGACGCTCTCCATTCTCCGCGAACGCCCATTGATCCTCCTGGTGATTGCGAACGTCCTCTGGATGGGCAGCTATTCGCTTTGGTCGAATTGGATCACGCTGTACCTGATCGGCGTCCATCATCTGACATTGCAGCAATCGGCCCGCTATGTCTGGATTCCGCCGGTAATCTCAAACCTGGGTGGATTCTTCGGAGGCTGGTTGTCGCTCAGATGGATCAAACGTGCGATGCGGCCTGTGCCCGCGCGGGTTCGAGCAGTTTGGGTCAGCGCGATTGGCTCACTAGTCACGCTCACTCTTCCGCTTGCGCCCGACGCGCGTTGGGCGACCGCAATCATCTCACTGAGTTTCTTTTTCGCGCTCGCCGGAAGCGTGAATATCTATGCCATCCCTATCGATATCTATGGACCGGCGCGATCCGGTCTGGCGATCTCGGCGTTGACCTGCGCCTACGGGATTTTGCAGACCGTGATCTCGCCCGTCATCGGCTACTTGTCCGGCCGGCACCTCTACACCCCGGTAGTCTGGATCGTCACCCTCCCGCTGCTACTAAGCGCGCTGGTCCTTCGAAGTGTCAGAACCGCGACCGTCAGGGAGCGGCGGGTGTAGTCAGTAACGCTCGCACATCCGGCTTCTCCAGATCCGCTTTCACAATGACGCGCGCCGGAATCTCAAGCCGCTTCGCCGGAGTTCGCCCCCTCAACTTCTCACTCAGCGATTTGACAGCTTCATAGCCGATATGAAAAGGATCCTGAACCAGCATCGCGTTCGCCGTGCCGTCCTCCAGTGCCTCGACATGCAGCTTGCTGAAATCGAAGGTCACCAGCTTTACCCGACCCGACAAGTTGCGGTTGCGAATCGCCTGGATGCTGCCGATGGATGCCGCTTCGCTCGAGGCGAATATGCCCGCCAAATCCGGATGCGCGGTGAGTATGTCCTCAGCAGCCGCCCTGGATCTCGCCGCGTCGGCCATCCCGTATTGGCGAGCGACAATCCGAATATTGGGAAACTCCTTTCCCATCGTGTCATCGAAGGCGCGCTCGCGCAGCACCGTCGACGTACCGCCGGGTTTCTGCATCACCATTCCAACTTCGCCCTTCCCGCCCAGCAGGGCAGCCAGGGTTTGAGCCGCTGTCGAGCCCGCCGCGTAGTTATCGGTGGCGATAAAGCTGACGTAATCCTTGATCTTGACCGAAGAATCGAAAACAGTGACCGGTATTCCGGCCCGAATCGCGCGTTCCAATGGAGCCACCAGCGCGTCCTCGTCAGTTGCGGAAATGGCCAGCGCGGCCACCTGTTGCGTGATCATCGAATCCACAATCTCAATTTGCCGGGCATAATCGGTCTCATTTTGAGGCCCGTTCCACAGCGCTTCGACGTGGAAGTCATGCGCAGCCTTTTCCACTCCCGCGTGAACCGAAAGAAAGAAAAGATGAGAAGTCGCTTTCGGAACTACGCCGATTACCATCTCTCCCGATCGCCCGCACGCAGTGAGAAATGCCACTCCACCGCCGGCCAGCAAATCACGCCGCGTGAGCATTACGCCGAGCCCACTTGAGCCGCCTGAGCAGGCGTCATCACGGCCCGCATCCCCGCCGAAATCACCTCTTGCGCGCGAACACCGTCGCGATGCGTAGTCGGGAAAGGCGCATTTAAACGGCAGCATTCGATAAACGCGGCGAGCTCCGCTTTGTAAGCGGGTCCGAAACGATCGACAAATTCGGGCAGTGGGCGCTGATAATCGCGCATATGAAACGTCCGATACGCGAGTGGCTCCGTGCGGCCTCGCCGTCCATACGCCTCGACCGTGATATCGAAAAGTCTTTGATCGAAGTGCCCGACGTGAATCTGGCCCTTTTCGCCGAAAATGACGGTTTCGACTCGATACCCGGACACGTGATTACGTCCAACTTGAATCTGGGCGACCATCTCGTCCTCGAACCATAGATAAAGAAGCGCGTCGTCGAAATCTTCGCGGCAGGTAGTCAGGCGATGGCTATAAATGCGTGAGCCGATAGCAAGGGCGGATTTAGGGTCGCGCCCGCTTAGCCAGAGAATCTCATCCACGTTGTGCACCGACATATCGGGCAGAATCCCGCCGCTCTTATAACCGTTCGGAGCAGGGTTTGAATCCTCGAGCGCGGAGTAAATCTTGAAGACGCGTCCGATCGCGCCATCCTCCATAAGCTGTTTCGCATATTGAAGCGGCGCGTCGAATCGGCGCTGGAATGCGAGCATCAACGCGTGCGGGTGATCGCGATCAAGCTCCCCAGCGAATTCCCGATCCGCCTCGAGAGTGCCGGTCAGCGGCTTCTCCAGCAAAACACGATGCCCCGCCGCAATCATCAGCCGAGCGTGCTCGCGATGATTCTCCGTCGGCGTGACGATCACCGTCGCATCGCAAACGCCTGCCCGCGCCAGCTCTTCAATGGACCCGAAAATCGGAACGTCGTGCCCGATGTCCGCGGCAAAACGCCGAGCGCGTTCGACATCCAGATCCGCCAGCGCGGCGAGCTCGCACTGTCCGGTATCGCGAGCCAGCTCGTGGACATGCAGAGCATGGATGCTCCCCATGCGGCCCAGCCCCGCAACTGCGATTTTCAAGGATGCAGACACGCGAAACTCGCTTGCGGATGCTCAGTCCGCATCTACCGAGCCGCGACCGCAAGGGAGTCGGTCCCTCAAAACGCCAGAACCCGCTCGCCCTCTCGCACAATGTCTTCCACTTGCGGGAGTATCTCAGCTTCCATCTGTGGACTGTATGCAACCCAGGTATCAAGCGCGGCTACGCGCCCCACCGGCGCATCCAGCTCCGTAAAAAGCTCGCTCGCGATGCGTGCCGCGATCTCCGCGCCGTATCCCCACGACAGCGTATCTTCATGCGCGATCACCACCCGGCTGGTTTTCTTCGCGCTCGCCCTGATAGCTTCCCAATCGTACGGTGAGAGCGTTCGCAGATCTATCACTTCAATCGAAGCATCGCGCCTGCGTTGCTCAATCTGCAACGCCGCTTGAAGCGACTTCTGCACCAGCGCGCCATACGTCACGATCGTTAGATTCTGCCCGGGCTTTACCGTCTTCGCCTTGCCGAACGGAATCGTGAAATCGGGCCCCGGATGAGGCGCGCGATTGTACGGCTCGCGATAGAGTTTCTTGTGTTCCAGAAACAGGACGGGATCGTCGGACCGAATCGCCGTGCGCAGCAGCCCGCAGGCGTCCAGAGCGTTCGAGGGGAACACCACGCGCAGCCCGGGAATATGAGTGAACGTCACCTCGCCGCACTGGCTGTGATAAATCGCGCCGCCGGTGAGATATCCGCCAATGGGCACCCGCATCACCACCGGGCTTGAGAAGCCGTTATTAGACCGCCAGCGAAATGTAGCCAGCTCGTCGCGTATCTGCATCATCGCCGGCCAGATGTAATCGAAAAATTGAATCTCGGGTATTGGCTTGAGGCCCCGCGCCGCCAACCCGATCGCCCGGCCCACGATTCCCGCCTCCGCGAGCGGCGTATTGAAGCAACGTTTTCCCCCGAACTCCCGTTGCAATCCCGCCGTCGCTTTGAACACTCCACCCTTGCCCTTTACCTCCGCAAGGTACTGCTCGCGGCTGCAATCCGCGACATCCTCACCGAAAACCAGCACGCGTTCATCGCGGCGCATTTCCTCGGCTAAGGTCTGATTGATCGAATCGATCATGGTGCGCGGCTCGCCCTGAAAATGCGGCTGAACCTCGAAGCTCTCTGAGCGCGGGTCCACTTTGTCCGAATAAAGGTGGTCGAATGCGGAGCCCGGCGTGGGCGGAGCCTCGCGCAACACGCGTTGCGAAATTTCGGCGACTTCCAGATCCACCTCGCGGATCATGCGTTCCAGCGCATGCCGGTCCAGGAAGCCTTCCCTAATCAGGAATTCCGGAAACGTGCTGAGCGGATCGCGCGCCGCCTCCCGATCGCGCTCTAACTTCGGCTTATAGGCGCGCTCATCGTCGGAAAGCGAATGCGAGTAAGGGCGAATGACGGAGGCGTGAATCAGCGCCGGCCCGTGACCGCCCCGGCAATAATCGGCGGCGTGCTGGCATGCGCGGTACGATTCGATGAAATCCGTTCCGTCCACCTCGATGCGCAGTAGCCCGGGAAAACCCTCCAGCAGCCGCGACACGTTTCCGCCCGCCGTCTGCCTCTCCACCGGAACGGAGATCGCGTAGCCGTTGTCCTCCACCAGCACCAGCAGCGGCAAGCGCTCCAGGCACGCGATGTTCATCGTCTCCCAGAATTCCCCTTCGCTGGTGCTTCCTTCGCCGCCGCAAACCAGCGTGATTTCATCCGAGTCTGCGTCGAAAAAGCTCTTGCCTTGCGCGCATCCCGCCGCGTGCAAAAATTGTGTTCCCGTAGGCGACGAGCCGGTCACGATCCGCAGCGAAGGCGCTGACCAATGTGAGGGCATCTGGCGTCCGCCCGAGCTGGGGTCCCGCCCCGCTCCCACCGCTTGCAGCAACATGTCTTCAGCAGTCATCCCCAGCATCAGCGCCAGCGCCCGGTCCCGATAATATGGAAAGACCCAATCGAATCCCGGCCGGATAACCAGCCCGGCAGCGGCTTGAACCGCTTCATGGCCTGCACCGCTAATCTGAAAAAATATCTTGTTCTGCCGCTTTAACAGGACCTCCCGGTCGTCCAGGCAGCGCGCCAGGTACATGACCCGGAATGCCCGAATGAGCGTCTCGGCATCGAGTTCACCAGGGAGTACGAAAGACGAGGCGGGCGAGATTTGTGGGGACTGTGTCTGGAGGGTCGCCAATCTGCCATTATCTCCCGATTGCCCCCGCGCGCCAAATCATTGGGTCCTGGGAGTCCTACTTCAGCAGCAAGGCTTCCTTCGCCACTGAAAGGACCCCTCGGTCCAGGGTCACAAGTTGCATGCCCGCGGCGCGGGCAAACGCAATCAGATAAGCGTCGGTCCAGATCTTCGGCGCCGGCCGCTCGTGCATCGTCACTTTCCGCCACTCCTGTTCCAGTGTGAAGGGCTCCGGCGCAAATTGAATCCGTTCATCAGTCAGAATCGTTCGATAGACGCGCCAAGCCTCGCGACAGGACAAAACGTCGCTTCCCATCACGGATTCATGCGTGAGGAGCCGCAACAATCCCATCTGGGTAACGCGGCAAAAGACCACCTCGGAGTCGATGGAATTCAGCCAAGCGCCGCAGGTAAGTGCATGGGAATGACGTCGCGATGCGAGTGCCAGCCAGACGTTAACGTCAGGCAGAAAGATCGTCGATCTCGGCATTTGTCAGCTTGCGGCTGCCCGGCTGTTTGGACGAGAGCAGCGGGAATTTCAGCCGTCTGCCCGTTTTACGTTCCGTCTTTCGGATCTCTGCTTCCACCGCTATGCGTATGACCGATTTCAGCGAAGTTCCTCGTCTCGCCGCCATGGCCTTCAATTCGCGGAACAACTGGTCGGGCACATCAATCGTCGTACGCATATAAGCATATTCGCATATCAACGTGGAGCAATGTCCCCTATCTGACCAACAACGTTGCTAAACTGCGATTTCAGCATGAAATATCGAAGTTTGACCCGCCGATCCATGCTGGCGCTGATCGCGTCTCCCGCCGTCGGCGCCTGGGCGCAGGGTGTCTCATCCCGCGGCGTGAAGCCCCAGCCGCGAGGCAAGCCTTCAGGCCTGCCGTTCAACGCCTGTTTTACCGACATCGCCGCGCAGGCCGGCTTGCATGCTCCTCTGATTTACGGACCAGCCGACCACAAGACCTACATTGTCGAAACTGTCGGGTGCGGGTGCGCTTTTCTGGATTACGACAACGATGGCTGGCTCGATATTTTCCTGTTGAACGGTACTCGATTCGAGAATCCGCCGGAGGGCGCCACCAACCGGCTTTACCGCAATAATCGAGATGGCACCTTCACGGATGTCACCGAAAAAGCCGGTCTGGCGCGCGCCGGGTGGGCCTCGGCTGTCACCGTCGGCGATTACGACAATGACGGCTTCGAAGACTTCTTCATCACATATTGGGGCCAGAATGTTCTCTATCGCAACAACGGCAATGGCACGTTCACCGATGTGACCGAGAAAGCCGGGCTTCTGCACTCAGGAGCCAGGTGGGGTTCCGGCTGCACATTTGTCGATTACGACCGCGATGGCCATCTCGATCTCTGCGTTGCCACGTACCTCGAGTTCGATATGAACAAAATCCCTAAACCGGGGGAGAGCACGTATTGCAACTGGAAAGGCATCCCGGTGAATTGCGGCCCGCGAGGCCTTCCTCCCGGGCTGGTAGGTCTCTATCACAACAATGGCGACGGAACGTTTACCGATGTAAGCGTCACTTCAGGCATTACCAAGGCCAAGGGCAGCTACTGTATGACCACCGCTGCCGCCGATTTCGACAACGACGGTTGGCCCGACCTTTACGTCGCTTGCGATTCCACCCCGAGTTTCCTCTTCAAGAACAATCACGACGGCACGTTCACAGATGTAGGCCTCGAAACCGGTGTCGCGCTCAACGAAGATGGCATGGAGCAGGCCGGAATGGGCCTGGGCATCGGCGATTACAATCTCGACGGCAGCCTGGACATCCTCAAAACGCATTTCGCGGACGACACGGCGGTCCTTTACCGCAACGACGGGAAAGGCAGCTTCGAGGACGTCACCAACTCAGCGGGCTTGGGCGTGGAGACGCGGTTTATCAGTTGGGGAGCAGGAATTTTCGACTTCGATAACGACGGCTATCCCGATCTTTTCTGGGTTACCGGCAGTGTTTATCCCGAGATAGAGAAGACGCTGCCGAACTATCCATTCAAAAGCCCGCGCATCGTTTTCCGGAATTTGAGGAACGGAAAATTTGAAGAATTGCTGGATCAAGCGGGTCCTGGAATCGCCGCGGCGCATGCCAGTCGCGGTTGTGCATTTGGCGATTTCGATAACGACGGCGACCTCGATGTTCTGATCATGAATCTGAACGAGCCTCCCTCGCTGCTGCGCAATGATGTCAGCGGCCGCAGCCATTGGCTCAAGGTGAAACTGATTGGAAGCAAATCAAACCGCAGCGCAATCGGCGGTCGCGTGACCGCGCATTACGGTGGAAAAACGCAAGCTCAGGAAGTGCTGGCCCAATCGAGCTTCTACTCGGCAAACGATCAGCGTCTCCACTTCGGCCTGGGCGAGGCGGACGAAGT
>JBAUUG010000330.1:0-5265 GCA_049582585.1 Bryobacteraceae bacterium
ATGCGCTCCTTCTGGTTCTCGCCTTCGAGCAACTGCCGCCGCATCGAATAGACCGCCTGCCGCTGCTTGTTCATCACATCGTCATATTCGAGTACGTGCTTGCGAGAGGCGAAATGCTGAGCTTCAACAGCCTTTTGCGCAGCGGCGATTCGCTTGGTGATAAGACCCGATTCAATCGGCACGTCTTCTTCCATCCCCAGGCGCAGCATTAAATTTTGCATGCGCTCGCCACCGAAAATGCGCAGCAGATCGTCCTGCAGTGAAAGATAGAATCGCGAGCTTCCTGGGTCACCCTGACGTCCCGCGCGGCCACGCAGCTGATTATCGATACGCCGCGACTCGTGGCGTTCCGTACCCAGAATATGCAAGCCGCCGAGCGCTACCACTTCATCGTGCTCGGCCTGAATGTCGCGCTTGATCTGCTCTTGCATCTGTTCGAGCTCACCCGGCGCAAGCATGTCCGCCGATTTGCCGAGTTTCCTCAGTCTTTCTTCGAGCAGAAAATCGGGATTGCCGCCCAACAGAATATCCGTGCCGCGGCCGGCCATATTCGTCGATACCGTCACCGCGCGCTTGCGTCCCGCCTGCGCTACGATGTGAGCCTCACGCTCGTGATTTTTGGCGTTCAGCACCTCATGCTTCACGCCCATCTTCTTTAATACGTTCGAGAGGCGCTCCGACTTCTCGACTGAGATCGTTCCGACAAGAACCGGCTGCCCTTTCTCATGGAGCGTCTTGATCTCTTTCGCGGCGTTGCGGAACTTCTCGTCTTCGGTGCGATAAACAACGTCCGGGTTCTCCAACCGGATCATCGGCTTGTTGGTTGGAACGACGGTCACATCCAGGTTGTAGATCTTGCTGAACTCAGCCGCTTCCGTATCGGCCGTCCCCGTCATGCCGGCCAGCTTCTTATACATCCGGAAGAAGTTTTGGAAAGTGACGGTCGCAAGAGTCTGCGTTTCGCGCTCGATCTTTACGTTCTCTTTCGCCTCAACGGCCTGATGGAGACCATCGCTCCAACGGCGGCCCGGCATCAAGCGTCCCGTGAATTCATCGACGATAATCACCTGGCCTTCCTGCACGACGTAATCGCGGTCGGGTTGATAAAGGATATGGGCGCGCAACGCTTGTTGCACGTGGTGGTTCATCTCGATATTGGCGGGATCGTAAAGATTGCCGGTATTGAGCAGCTTCTCTACTTTCAGCACGCCCTCTTCGGTCAAGGCGACCGTCCGGTGCTTTTCGTCCACCGTGAAATCGCCTGTGGTATAAGACTGCCCCGGCTCCTTGCCTTCGATCACCTCGCCGCGCTCGAGATTAGGAATGATGCGATTCACCCGGTAATACTTATCCGTCGATTCTTCGCTTGGGCCGGCGATGATCAGCGGCGTGCGGGCTTCATCAATCAAAATGGAATCGACTTCGTCGACGATGGCGAAATTGAATTCGCGCTGGCTATAATCCTCCAGGCGAAATTTCATGTTGTCGCGCAGGTAATCGAAGCCGAACTCATTATTCGTGCCGTAAGTGATGTCGGAGTTGTATGCTTCGCGGCGCTCGCGATCGTCTAAATCGTGAACAATCGTGCCTACTGTAAGCCCCAGAGAGCGATGAATGCGCCCCATCCACTCCGCATCTCGGCGCGCCAGGTAATCGTTGACCGTGACAATGTGGACGCCCTTGCCTCCGAGCGCGTTCAAGTAACTGGGCAGCGTGGCCACCAGCGTTTTTCCTTCGCCGGTCTTCATCTCGGCGATTCGCCCGCGATGGAGCACCACGCCGCCGATGAGCTGAACGTCGAAATGGCGCATGTTCAGGACGCGGCGGCCCGCCTCGCGGCATACCGCGAACGCCTCAATCAGGACGTCGTCGAGGGAAGCGCCATTCGCCACCCGCTGTTTGAAATCCTGCGTCTTAGCGGCTAAATCGGCGTCAGAAAGCTTCTGCAGCTCCGGCTCGAGATCGTTGATCGCCGCCACCATGGGACGTATTTTCTTGATTTCGCGATCATGTTTCGTGCCGAAAACCTTGGCAAGCGTACCATCGAGCATAGATATGTTGCTGTACTTCCAGTGTAAGCGGAAGACACTCCCAATAGCGTTGTGCCTCGCTTTTTTCGCGGCTCTCGCCGAGGGTCAGATCGCGCCATTGAATCAGCGTGTCCTGGTGGTCTACGACGCAGGGATCTCCGAATCGCGCGCGGTGGCCGGCTACTACATGGAAAAGCGGAACATTCCAGAGGGAAATAGCTGCAAAATCAAGACTTCTTCCACCGATATCATCGACCAAGCCGAGTTCGAGTCACACGTCAAAGCGCCTATCCGGAAGTGTCTGGAGGCAATCGGCAAAGACAAGATTCTTTATATTGTTTTCTCGTACGCAACCCCGTTCGCCCTGGAGATGAATGGCGGGAAATACGCGCTGGACGCATTCGTATCCGACATCTGGGACGAGTTTCTGCCCTTTCGCCCTGCCGCTCAATCCGAGGTCCAGCCCTATTTCGGATATGCGCAGAGCGAGGGAAACTTATACGTGCCGTTCGCTTCGCTCGCGACTTACCGCGAGAGCTCAGTAGCGCGGCATCTCTACTCGGTATGGCGGATCGATGCGGCAAATCCGGCTTTGGCCAAGGGCCTGGTCGATAAGGCGTTATTCGCAGAAGCTCACGGCCTTTCAGGCAAAGGGTGCTTTGATCTGACCGGCTCGCCGGCGGGAGTTGCCGATTACGGATACGGCACAGGCAATTGGGACATCTACCAAGCGGAACATTTCGCCCGCAAAGCCGGGTTCCTCATTCTGGACGACACGCATGAACAGGAGTTTGGCACTCCTCCCGCGCCGCTGCGCTGTGATGGCGCCGCGCTTTACGCCGGGTGGTACAGCCTCAACCACTACAACGACGCGTTCACCTGGAATCCGGGGGCGATTGGAATCCACCTGGACAGCGCTTCCGCCATGGACCCCAGAAGCGGCCTGAACTGGGCCGCGAACGCCATCATCAAAGGGCTCACGCTCACCAGCGGCGCCGTGGCGGAACCTTATCTGGAGAATCTTCCTCATCCCGATCAGGCCTTTTTCTATCTGATGCAGGGCGCCAATGCAGGCGACGCTCTGCTGCGCAGCACGCGGCTGTTGAAGTGGATGATCATCAACATCGGAGATCCCCTCTATCGTCCTTTCCCAAATGGCGCAACGGTCAAAACGCCCGGCGCTCCCGAAGTGATTCTCGCGCTGACTCCGCAGCTGACGTTGGGTGGAGCGTCATCCGGCGCAATTCTGGCTTTGAATGCACCCGCGCCGGAGGGTGGCGTGACCTTCGCAATGCAAACCAATCCCCCGGGCGTGGTGGATGTGCCCTCAAGCGTTTCGATCCCGGCGGGAGTGGATCACGTGAGATTCTCGATTCACGCGAAGGAGGTTCACGACGATGGCGTGACCGTCCGCATCATTGCCGATTCAAAGGAGCTCAGCAGATCCAACACGCTGATTATTTTCCCCCTCCTCGCCGCGCCGGTCGTCAGCCCTGCCAAAGTTCGTGGGCGATCCTCATCGATGGGAAAAGTGCAGCTGCGCCGCGCAGCTCCCTCAGGGGGCATCACAATCGCGCTTTCCACAAACAACCCGGGCGTTGCCGGCGTGCCATCTGAAATCAAAGTGCCTGAAGGTCAAAACAGCGCGACGTTCGAGATCACGACCCACGGTGTGACTGCGGAAAATGCGGTCACAATCACGGCGTCTTACGAGGGCGTTGCCCGTACCGCGACGTTGACGGTTGTCCCGTAAGCGCACTCATGTGGCGCGGACGATATCGTCGTTTGCCGCACTTGATTGCCCGTGAAGATGCTTGGTTCGATCGCCGCTGTCGACGGCTTCGGAAGGGTTTTCATCCAGCTATCCAGCTCGATATGAGTTGCAGGAATCGTTCCTACCCGCTGAATTCGCCCACTTAGGCCTCTAACGCAATAGGTGATCTTCTTGTGAACGTCGAGCCCGATGTAATACATATGCTTTGAGGATCCTCCACGGTTGTTCTCTGAATCAACGTCCCGTTGAGTCCAGCTTTTTGTACACCATGCGCTCCTCCCTCGACTTACACTCAAACAATACGCACAAGTGGATCGGATTGACGTGCGTTTACCGGTACTAATCGGTGAAACCGACTGTAAGGGCTCAAGGTATATGGTTTACAGTACACGTTGCTTTACCGTTCGAACCGTCGAGCCGACGGAGGTGCAGTGGTGATTGCAAATGGCATAAGAGGCTGCAGCGGCGCCGTTTGCAGACATTTCTGATGTAGAATGTTTTTGCGATCGTAATGCGGGTCCTTCTCGATACGAACATCTTGATTCACCGAGAAGCTTCGACTGTGGTTCGCCAGGACATAGGCACTGTGTTCTACTGGCTGGACAAGCTTAAGCACGAGAAGTGCGCCCATCCAGTCAGCCTGAACGAAATCGAAAAGCATCAGGACGATAACGTTCGCCGCACCTTTAGCGCCAAGCTGCAGTCTTACAACATACTGAAGACGACCGCGCCCCTGTCGGCGGAAGCGCAGCAGTTCGCGGCTACGGATAAGACCGGAAATGACAGGAACGACACCATCATTGTCAATGAGGTCCTCAGCGAACGGGTTGACATCCTCATTACGGAGGACCGCGGTGTGCACGACAAAGCCGCCATTCTCGGAATTGCCGACCGGGTCTTCACTCTCGACGCATTCCTTGAGAAGGTCGCGGCTGAGAATCCTGATCTGGTCGATTATAGGGTACTCGCAGTCAAGAAGACGGTGTTTGGCGGCGTCGACGTGAAGGCGGAGTTCTTTGACAGTTTCCGCCGGGACTACGGCGCCACCGCCTTCGATCGCTGGTTTGCTCGGAAGGCGGATGAGACAGTGTACGTGTGCTACGAGGGCCCGAGGCTCGTCGCGTTTCTCTACTTGAAGGTGGAAGGCCCGGAGGAGAACTACGCCGACATCGAGCCACGCTTCCGACCGACACGCCGACTAAAGATTGGCACGTTCAAGGTCGAGATGAACGGGTTTAAGCTGGGCGAGCGCTTCCTGAAAATCATCTTCGACAACACACTCCGGCAAAGCGTGGATGAGGTCTACGTAACCATCTTCCAGAACACGGTCGATCAACAACGCCTCATCAAGCTCCTCCAGGACTTCGGGTTTATGAGTATGGGATAAAGACCGGGCACATGGCACGGAACTCGTCCTGTTGCGGAGCATGCGTCCAGCATTCGATGCGGTCAATCCTGCAC
>JBAUUG010000331.1:0-2084 GCA_049582585.1 Bryobacteraceae bacterium
CTGCGCTATCAAACCACGCACGACCGCGCCTTCCACCGCTGCCTGAACCAGCTCTTAAAGCTAAGAGCCGAAACGCGCAGAGTCGAAATTGGCTTCGAATCGCAGAAGAAGAAAGAGACCGATCAAACCCGCAAGCAGGAGCTGCACGAATTGCGCGTTTTCATTCTCCAAGCGCAGCGGGGCAACGCCGAAACCGGCGCCGACCTCAAGCAACTACGCAAAGAAAGCTTCTTGAGGGAGGAAAACCGCGCCGTGTCGGCCGAAAAAGCTGCCTAACCTCGACCGAAATCGCATTAGCCCTTCACAACTCTGAACGCCAGCGAGGAGCTGCGCCAGATACATCCTTGATAAACTCATAATTTCCATGCCCATCAACCCGGAACTCCTGGAGATCCTCGCCTGTCCCGTGTGCAAGGCCAAAGTCATGCTTAAAGAGGATGGAAGCGGCCTGAAATGCGTCGAATGCAAGCGGGTCTATCCGGTGAAGGACGACATCCCCATCATGCTCGTCGATCAGGCCACCATCGAGCCCTAGGTTCAATGTCCATCCTCGAGCAATTGCCCGAACGCTCTCGTGTCGGGGTCGTTCGCCTGCGCTCGCTCGGCGATTGCGTTTTGACCACTCCTGCTCTCGCGCTGTTGAAGCGAGCGCGGCCCGATCTTGAAATCGGTGTGGCCGTCGAACCTCGTTTCAGCGCGGTCTTCGAAGGCGCCCCATCCGTGCGGGAAGTGCTCGCCGCGAATTGGCGCGCTCTGCGCAGCTGGAAGCCTTCCCTCTGCGTGAACCTTCACGGGGGAACTCGCAGCCAGTGGATGACCGCTCTCTCCGGTGCGAAATGGCGCGCCGGCTTTGCCCATCACAGCATGACTTTCGCGTATAACTTCAAGATCCCGCGCGCGCAACGCATCTTAGGCGTCAATCGAACCGTGCACACTGCGGAACATCTCGCCTCCGCCTTCTTCGCGCTGGGCGTACCCATTCAAGATGTACCCCGTGCTGAGCTCTCCGCTGCCGATTCGCCCATCAAAGGCAAATACGCCATCCTGCATCCCTTTGCCTCCGCGCCCGAGAAGCAATGGCCGGCTGAGCGCTTCCTCGAAGTAGCCCGATATCTGAAACTCTGCAACATCGCGCCCGTCTTCCTCGCCGCCACCGAAAACGATTCATCACCCTTCCGCTCCAGCCAGGTTTTTCAGGGAAAACTAAGCCAAGCCAAAGCGGTGATATCGAAGGCTGCGCTGTTCATCGGAAACGATAGTGGTCCCGCGCATCTCGCCGCCGCTTTCGCCGTTCCCAGCCTCGTCCTGTTCAGCACCTCCAATCCCGCCATTTGGGCCCCTTGGCGCACCGAATCGGAAATCGTCGTTGCTTCGGACGGTATAAACAAGGTCAGCGTGTCACGGGTGATTGCCGCCCTCGAACGACTGCGCATGTTCGAAGAGGCGCACGCTTGCGGCCGACGCCAAGATCCATGAAAGATCTTTTTCGTCTCCTCCGCTACGCCAAGCCTTACGGCCCCGCGCTGGTGGCTTCAGTTCTGTTTATGGCCGTGGTCGGCCTTTCACAGGGTCTCTTGGTCAAGCTTATTCCGCTCATCTTTGAGCGCGTACTAAAGCCCACCACGCCCGACGCGCCGGCGCTGCTCTTCTCTGTTCCCCGCACCGGCATCCACGTCTACCTGAACGATCTTTTCCCGGTGCACAACATCTGGACCAGGGTCGCTCTTGGCATTTTCATCTGCTTTCTTGCCAAGGGCATTTGCGATTACCTGGGCAACTATCTCGTGAATTGGGTAGGCATCAGCGCCATCATGGACCTGCGCCAGGAAGTCTTCGACCGCGTTCTGCGGCAGGATGCGCAGTTCTTTGAGGATCAGACCACCGGGCGCATCATGTCGTCCATCATGAACGACATCGATCGGATTCAGGTCTCCGTCTCCACCATGCTGGCCGATTGGATGCGCCAGATATTCACGGCATTCTTTTTGTTGCTCGCCATGATCACCATCGACTGGCGCCTATCGCTCATCAGCCTGGTTGTCTTCCCCGTCGTGGCCCTCTTGACCGTCCGATTAGGACGCCGC
>JBAUUG010000332.1:0-4398 GCA_049582585.1 Bryobacteraceae bacterium
GAAAGTGGTTGAAATTGCGCCGGCCATTGGCCTGCCGGGAAAAGTAAGAGCGGAGCTGGCTGAAGCCGCGGTGGCGCTCGCGAGAGCAGCCGAATACAACAACGCCGGAACAGTCGAGTTCCTTGTCGATGCTGAAACGTACGAATGGTTCTTCATCGAAGTGAATCCGCGAGTACAGGTGGAACACACGGTCACCGAGATGATCACCGGGATCGATATCGTCCGTACGCAGATTCAAATCGCGCAGGGCCTCAATATGCACGGCGATGAAATCGCCTTGCCTCAACAACATGAAATCCCGCTCCATGGCACGGCGCTGCAGTGCCGGGTCACAACTGAGGACGCGGCGAACAATTTCGTTCCGGATTACGGCAAGATTCACACGTATCGCTCACCGGCCGGGTTCGGGATCCGTTTAGACGGCGCCTCTGCGTATGGAGGAGCGGTGATTTCGCCGTTCTACGATTCCCTGCTGGTGAAAGTCACCGCATGGGGAACGGATTTTAAGCAGGCTTGCCAGCGCATGGACCGGGGGTTGCGGGAGTTCCGCATACGCGGAGTCAAGACCAATATCCAGTTCTTAGAGAACGTGATCGCTCATCCGGTTTTTCAATCCGGTGAAACGACCACCTCATTTCTGGATGAAACGCCGCAACTATTTCAATTCGAGGAGAGACGGGATCGCGCCACCAAGCTGCTTACCTATCTGGGTGATCTGATCGTGAATGGAAATCCGGAAGTAGGGGACAAGCCCAAACCGCCGGTCATTCGGGCAGCGCCAATCCCGCGGTCGCAAGTCAAGGAGCCTCCGGAAGGCACGCGTCAACTGCTGGATCGGCTGGGGCCTGACGAGTTCGCGCAATGGACAAAGGGCCAGGCGCGCTTACTGCTGACCGACACGACATTTCGAGACGCGCACCAATCGTTATTAGCCACGCGCGTTCGCTCGTATGACTTATTGAGTATCGCCGATTATGTCTCGAAGGAACTGCCTCAGTTGTACAGCTTGGAAGTATGGGGTGGCGCGACCTTCGACGTGGCCATGCGGTTTCTGCTCGAGGATCCCTGGAAAAGGCTTCAGGAATTGCGCGCGAAGATCCCGAATATCTGCTTTCAAATGTTATTGCGGGCTTCGAATGCGGTCGGATACACTGCGTATCCCGATAACGTCGTGAGAGAGTTTATAAAAGAGTCGGCGGCCCAAGGCATAGATATATTTCGCATTTTCGATTCGCTGAATTGGATGCCGAACATGGAAGTCGCGGTTGAGGCGACACTGAAGACCGGCAGATTATGCGAAGCCGCCATCTGCTACACGGGGGACATCCTGGATCCCTCGAGAGAAAAGTATTCGCTGAACTATTATGTTCGCCTCGCGAAAGAGTTGTTGCGGATGGGCACTCACATCCTCGGTATTAAGGACATGGCCGGATTGCTGCGCCCGTATGCCGCATACAAGCTGGTGAAAACTCTTCGCGAAGAGATCGGTCTGCCCATTCACCTTCATACGCATGACACCAGCGGCATCAATGCGGCAACCATTCTAAAGGCGGCCGAGGCGGGCGTGGAGGTGGCCGACGGCGCAATTTCCGCAATGAGCGGGACCACCAGTCAACCCAACCTCAATTCAATAGTGGCTGCGCTGGCGCACACCGAGCGCGACACCGGGCTCAACTTTGAAGCCTTGACCCGGTGCTCCGATTATTGGGAGACGGTGCGTACCTATTACACGCCGTTCGACGACGCGCCAAAATCCGGCAGTGCGGATGTTTACATTCACGAAATGCCGGGGGGCCAATACACGAATCTGAAGCAACAAGCAGAAGCGATGGGCCTGGGCGGCCGATGGCCTGAAGTCGCGCGTATGTACGCGGACGTGAACATGGCGTTTGGAGACATCGTCAAGGTGACCCCGTCGAGCAAAGTGGTGGGAGATCTTGCGCTGTACCTCGTGAGTCATGAGATGAGCGTGAAAGAACTGGAGAGTTTGCCGCCCGAACATCACTTGACCCTTCCGAATTCCGTAGCGGACATGTTCATGGGCTCATTGGGACAGCCGGAAGGGGGTTGGCCGCCAAGGCTGCAACAAGTTGTTCTCAGAGGCAAGAAGCCGCAAGAAGGGCGGCCGGGCGAGCGGCTTCCGCCTGTGGATCTCGATCAAGCTGCCACGAAAGTGGCGGAGGAAACCGGCTCGCACAGCCGCACCGACCTGATGAGTTATTTGATGTACCCGGACGTGTTCTTAAAATTCGCGGCCGCGCGTGCCGAGTACGGCGATTTGGAGGTCCTGCCAACGCCGCAATTCTTTTATGGCTTGCAGGAGCGGGAGGAAATCACGATCGAGCTCGAGCCGGGCAAGACCCTGATCGTCCGGCTCTTGACAGTAGGAGAGCCAAGGCCGGACGGGATGCGGACCGTTTTTTTCGAGCTGAACGGGCAACCTCGTGAAGTGGAAGTGCGGGACAAGTCGGTTAAGGAAACTGCGGATCTCAGGCGGAAAGCCGACCCGGCGAAGATCGGGGAAGTGGGCGCGCCGATTCCAGGCGCGGTGACCATCTTGCACGTGACGATGGGCGAACCAGTGAAGAAAGGCGACCGGCTGCTGGTTATGGAAGCGATGAAAATGCAGACGACCGTGTATGCGCCAGGGGATGGCACGGTGAGCGAAATCCATGTAAAGCCGCGGGATGCGGTCGAAGCCCGAGACCTGCTGCTGAAAATTGAATGACCCTCGAGCCGCGCCGTTAGACTGGAGAAGAGTGGGGGCGTAGCTCAGTTGGATAGAGCATCAGCCTTCTAAGCTTATATCTTTCATGTTTTTGGGCATTTTTGACGATTTACCCCGCAAAACCCCGCAGAATTATTTGGATGCTCTATCCAAGCTTCGGCCACCCCATAAAATGGAAGAGCCTCGCGGTTGTATGCGAGCCTCAATAATCCGGGGGCGTAGCTCATCTGGATAGAGCACCGGCCTTCTAAGCCGGTGGTAGCAGGTTCGAGTCCTGCCGCCCCTACTAGCGTCATGCTGCTGTGACCAGCGCCACGATCTCTTGCTCATAAGAAGCGACCGCTGCGAAGGTCTCTTCCGGGATCTCCCGCTGGTACACCTCTTGGCTCAACGTTGCGTCTTCGGGCCGCAGCGCCGATTGAAGATCTTTCGGATCGCCGTGTTTCTTGAAATGCGTGGCGAAAGGTGGGACGCAGCATCTGGAATTTTAGGTTTGGCAGCCCGATCTTCTTGCCTAGCGTCTTGAGCTGTCGTCGAACGTAATTGTTCTGAGATAGCGGCGTTGCCGGTTTCGTACGTAAGAGGAACTGATCGCCGGAGAGTCCATTCACTTCGATGTACTGCTCAAGCTCATCCCGAAGATCGTCGGTAAGCGGAACTGCTCCGTCCGACTCTTCGGTCTTGGGCTTGTCTCCCCAGGACGGAGCCCGCGCACGCATGACAGTTTGAAGATCAGCTACTCCTGCTGGCTCTTGTAGCGAGACGTGATCTTCAGACCCAGTACGACCTGATCCTTGCTCAACGGAGGAGGCTCGACAACCGGCTTTTCGCTCTCCGGTACCGTCAATCCGATGGCCCGGTTCTTTTTCGTGAGGTCTTGAGCACAAGCTTCTTCCAGGATGGCGAAGAGCTGCGTAAAACACTTGTGGATCATGCTCGCGCTGAGAACCTTCTTTGTATTCAGCCACGCTTGACAATCCACCCTGCCGATGTCCTTCAACCTTTTTGCACTGATGGTTTTCTGAAAGTGGCACTTGTACAGACTGGCTGCGACATTTTTCCACTTTGGCCTCCAGGATGGAGAGCGGAGAGCAATGTAACCTTTTTCTGGCCTTTGCATGAACTGCCACAATGTCATCTCGCCAGAGTTCGGGGCGTGAGTCTCTTCCTGGATGATGTCGTGGAGTTTCTCTTCTGCATCGCTCTTGCTCATCTCCGAAGCTAGACCAAGAATTGTCTCTTTGGTCTTTCGCTTTTCCGCGCCATTCTCTATCACGTATACGGCATACCGCCCGTTCCACTTCACTGGCTTTGTTTTGGTCTTTTCAACCATTCCGCGTTGATACCGTTGTCGGGGCATATGTCTGCCCAACGATAGCAATGGGCTGGTACTCGGTGCATTAGGCATCCGTCCAGAAACCCCCTATTCCTTCTCGACCGTTGACGAGTCCTGGATGAACTGGAGTAGCTCAGAGCGTAAAAAGCCTCTATGGCCTCCATATTCTTGCTAGGCAGATGTGGCTTGCGATTGCCGCTTGAATGGGAACAGATCCACTCTGGGGAGACGCATAGCAGCTTCGCCGCTGCCGGTGCTTTCAAAACTTCAAATTCCTCTTGGTCAAAATTGGTCATAGAGGCTAATACTCTTGGCCAAGAGGAGGCCCCACATT
>JBAUUG010000333.1:0-2103 GCA_049582585.1 Bryobacteraceae bacterium
AGTGATGCCCGCGTCGGTCTCCACTGTGACAATGTGATAGCTCTGATTGAAAATCGGGCGCGAGAGAGGGTTGTGATAGAAGCGGATGCGCGTGATCTTCATTGGCGGCGTGGGTGCCGGAGCGTCACCGGATACCGCGCTCGAGGCGAGCGTTCCGGCCGCAATGTTCTTTAAGAAAGACCGGCGCTGCATGAAAATACGAGTTTATCGATTGGCGGCGCGCATCGGTGCCCTTTGCGCTCTCTCGGCGTCGATGAGCACGCGTTTTCGCTCGAGGCCCCAGCGATAGCCACCCAACTCGCCGGTTCCGCGAAGGACGCGATGGCAAGGAATCACAATCGCAACGGGATTGGATGCGCATGCATGAGCCACCGCTCGCGCCGCTCGAGGACTTCCAATGCCCGCCGCGACTTCTGAATACGATTGCACCTCGCCGTAAGGAATGGATTGGAGATAGCGCCAGACCTTTAGCTGAAATGCGGTCGCGTGTACGTCGATGGGCACGTCGAGGCGAACCAATTCGCGGCGCAAGTAACGGTCGAGAGATTTCATCCAGAGATCAAGTTGCTGGGGATAGGGCGTCTTCACCGGCTCTAGCGTGGCCGCAGGATATTCCTTTCGCAGCATCTGAAGAAGCTCGTGCGGAGATTCCGCGAACTGAAGAAAGCATAACCCGCGATCGGTCGCGCCCGCCATCATCAGACCTAAAGGAGTGTCGATCGAAACATACGAAATCACTACATCTTTGCCTCCGGCTCGATATTCGCCGGGCGTCATGCCGAGGCGCGTATCGACCCGCTCATAAACGCGGCTGGCGGAATTGAAGCCTGCTTCGAAGATTGCCGCGGTCACCGAACCGCTGGAGCGAAGCTGGCCTTTCAGTGCTTCCATCCGGCACGCTTCGACATACTCTTTCGGGGTTACGCCGACCACTGCTTTGAACGTGCGCTGCAGATGAAATGGACTTAATCCCACTTGCTTGCCGAGCTCTTCAAGACTGAGCGACTCACTTCCGCGGCAGTTGAGCCGGATGTGATCGCAAAGCCTGTGGATGCGAAGCCGGTTGGCTTCCGCACTGGTCACCTGATTTTTATCTTTCGCCACAGCGACTTTCCAGCATGTATCTTGATTCAGCATTTCGACCTCGTGAACCGATAGTAGAAGCTTTTGGGAATGTGCGCCATCCGGTTCTTGCTTTCGAATTGCTTTTTCTTTCTCTCCAGCCCGTATCATCTATCATCGATCTCGACCTGACGAGAATGTTGCGTGGGACAATCGGCGCGTGGCGGCCGCTGAAATCAAAAATCCCGTCTATTCCGGCTACTTCTCCGACCCATTTGCGTGGAAGCAGGACGAGAGATATTACGCTTTCGGGGGCGGTGAAGGCGAGCCGAAGTCGACGCGGTCGGGCGTCTTTCCATTACTCGAGTCTCGAGATCTCCTCCATTGGATTCCAATGGGGGAGGCACTGACGGTTCTAGACCCGGCTTATGGAACCGATTACTGGGCTCCCGAAATAGCGTTTAGAGACGGCTGTTTTTGGATGTATTACTCGCTCGGCTTTGGCGACAAGGGACATCATTTGCGAGTGGCGGCGAGTAGCGAGGCCAAAGGCCGGTACGCGGACACGGGCGCTCTCCTTACGAATCCCTTTCATTGCCCGTTCGCGATTGATCCTTCTCCGTTCCAAGACGATGACGGTAGCTGGTACCTCTTTTATGCTTCCGATTTTTTAGATACTTGCGACGGCGCTCGCGTTGGGACCGGTGTTGTGGTCGACAGACTTATCAATCCGACCCAGCTCGCCGGCGAGCCGCGGGTTGTCGTGCGCGCGCATCAGGATTGGCAAAGGTTTACGGAGAATCGCATCATCTACGGCGCCGTGTACGACTGGCATACCCTCGAGGGACCCTGTGTCCGCAAACGCAATGGGCGTTATTGGTGCTTATACAGTGCAGGCCGGTGGGAAAACGATACGTATGGTATCGATTACGCGGTTTCCGATCATGTGTTAGGACCGTACGTGACCGGGGATAACTCGAGCGGACCTCGGGTTCTACGCACCATTCCAGGCGTACTAAGCGGTCCCGGACACAATTCAGT
>JBAUUG010000334.1:0-23885 GCA_049582585.1 Bryobacteraceae bacterium
AGGCGGCCAAGACCCTCATCTATCTGATTCCTACCTGGAAGCATTACGAGGCCCGCGAAGTGTGCGCTCACTTCCGCGGCTTCCAAATCACCGGCCAAGGCAAGCGTCCGTTGTTTCTCGAACCTGATCCCGTCCCGTGGCTCTTCGTTCGTGGAAAGCCTACATACACGGCGACGCTCAATCCCACCAACCCGGTCGGCACGATCAAAGCATCGAATACGCCCGGCACTCGCTCGAACATATGGCGGCACGCGAAGAAGAAAAGCTTCGGCAGCTCGAAACCGATTTGGCCGCGTATCAGCGCGAGATCGAAAAGCCATTTGAGCACGAAGCACGTCTGAAGGAACTGCTGCTGAAGCAAGCAGAGTTGAGCGCCGCCCTCGATCTGCACAAGAGCGATCCGCAAGCAGCTGCCTTATCCGAAGAAGAAAATCAGGAGCGGTGAGGTGCCGGATAGAGAATGCTAGCGGACTTGTCATTCCTGATCCCGCGAATACTTTGGGCGGCAACTTGCCCTATCGAAGGCTTTCGTCAGTTCTTGTGTGGAGCTGATTGTAAACATCGTAAGAGCAAGCCCGGAGATAATGTCGAGTATGGCCCGGACGGAAACAGTTCTTCGTGTTTTTGTCTCCTCCCCATCCGATGTAGAGGACGAAGCGGAATCAATTCGGCGGATTATAGACGAACTTAACAGGACCGCCTTAAGGACTGCCGGATTGCGTCTCGAAGCAGTCACGTGGCGAGCTGATGTGGTCCCTGGAGTCTCTGATGACGTGCAGTCTCTCATTAACCAGCAGATCGGCGAGGACTATGACATTTTTATCGGCGTGCTATGGGCGCGGTTCGGCCGACCCACTCCTCGCGCTGGTTCCGGGACGGAAGAAGAGTTTGAACGAGCGTATTCACGCCATCGGAGTCAACCCGACTCAGTTAGAGTGATGGTCTACTTCAAGACATCTCCCATCCCACTAGACTCAATAGACGCTGACCAGATCAAGCAGCTCCAGCGATTCAAGTCGCAGCTCGGAAAGAAGGGTGCCTTGTATTGCGAATTCGAAACGCGCGAAAGCTTTGAAGTTTACCTTCGTTCCCATTTGACGAAACAAGTTCAGAGTTGGAGCAAAGATTGGGGTACTCAAGCGCCCTCGCCACCAGTAGCGAAGCTCGCTCTTCGCCAGCGAATTCAGGCCGACACATTATTCGAGGAAGGCGCGCTCGATCTAATCGAAGTGGGCCTAGAGAACTTTACAATGGCGACCGATTCAATTGCACGGGTGGGCCGGTTATTTGAAGATTCAGCTGTTAGATCCGAAGAGAAGACAGGTCAGCTACGCACCATCAACGATTCTGGGGCACTCGATAAAAATAAGGAGCGGAAGCGAATACTCAACTCTGCCGCTTTGGATCTCACTCAGTTTGCGAAGGGCTTAGAAGACGAGGCGAAGCTCCTATCCGGTTGTCTCCTCGCGGGCCTCGACGCATTCTCGAGAGTTCTTACTTACAAAGACTGTTTCACAAGCGAAGATATCGACGGTTTAACCAATTTTGGAGAGACCTTGACGTTGATACGCTCCAATCTCGAGACTGCCTCGGTGAGGAACCGAGAAATGAAGCAGGCCATTGAGGATTGGCCGCGAATGACTACGACCCTGAACAAAGCGAGGCGGACCGCTGTCAGCGCAATAGAACAGTACGATAGTGTTCTGCGTGAAGCTCTTCAGCTTTCCAAAGACGCGAAGCAGAATTACGATGACTTGCGTCCTCAAGGTGAGCAGGGATCGCCTTCTTAAGGCGGATCCATGCCCTTCGGGCCGCGACCCGGTCGAGATTACTTCTGACAAACGCGCATACGACGGGGGACGACCGGAATTCTCTCGTCCAACAAACGGTTCGGCCGTCTCGATCGCGGATCGGTGGGCTTCCTCAAGATGATCGGAGCCGTTCGTCGTTCAGATCGCGGACCTGGTGTCTTGCCTCGCGCCCGGTGAAAAACGAGCACCGCATCGAATTTTCGGGTCGACCAGTCCTGTACAAATGTTGAGCTCAACGGGCGCTGCCATCGCCCGAGGCGTTACTCGAGTAAGTCGAATTCCACTGATTTCTCTCCCCTGGTAGCTCGCCTTTCTCTGTGGATCGCTCCTCGGAGGTGCCCTGCCATTCACCTCCTTTGGTCTGAATGCGTTCCCCTAACCACGTCGATCAGGCTGTCCCGTTCATCCTGTATTTCTCTTCCCTTCCCGAGCAGACCCTCGTCTCTTCGCGATTTGTTTTGGTATATTCGAGGCTGCAATTCAGGTTGCACCCGGTCCGCGGAAAGGGAAGATCCCGCCTGAATAAGTTTTGAGCATTGAGCATTGACTTCTCTTCTGCCCGTGATTGCGGACACCGGGCCATAGAAGGAGGAGTACATGTCTCGTCAATTACCTGAAAAACCGAATCTCGAATATCTCAGGAAGCAGGCTAAAGAACTGCTGCGGAGCAAGCGGCAGGGCAAACTGGCGGACGCGCAACATGCGCTGGCGAATGAGTACGGTTTCCCCACTTGGGCGAAGCTGAAGTCGCACGTTGAGGCGCTGGGGCTCAGCCCGGCAGAGGCATTTAAATTGGCAGTGTGCGCGAGCGATGCACCGCGCGTGCGCGAGCTGCTTGAGCAGCATCCGGAGCTGCGGGCGAAGATCGACGATCCGCTACCAAATTACGCCTTCGGACAGCACGCTTTGTTCGCGGCGGTACAGCGGAGCCATCGGGCGACCATCGATGTTCTGTTGCGCGCTGGCGCCGACATCCGGAAGCGAACCGAGTGGTGGGCGGGAGGATTCGGCGTGCTGGACGATTGCGATCCCAGCATGGTGGAGTTTCTGGTAGAACGCGGCGCCGTGATAGACGCGCACTCCGCTGCCAGGCTGGGAATGATGCCGAAGCTGAAAGAGCTGGTGGCGGCGGATCCGGACATCGTGCACGCAAAAGGTGGAGACGGACAGACTCCGCTGCACTTCGCCTCCACTGTGGAGGTTGCCCAGTTCCTTCTAGAAAACGGCGCGGACATTGACGCTCGCGATGTGGATCACGAATCTACGCCGGCTCAGTATATGCTGCGCGCGGAGCAGAGACGCCACTATCCGAATGACCGGCAGGATGTCGCTCGCTACCTGGTCTCGCGGGGATGCCGTACGGACATCTTAATGGCGGCGGCGCTTGGCGATGCAGATCTGGCCCGGCGTCATCTAGACAGCGATCCAAGCTGTATCCGGATGAATGTATCGGAGGAATGGTTTCCTAAGCAGGATCCGCGCGCCGGCGGCACGATTTACATTTGGAAGCTCGGAAGGTACCGCACGGCACATTCAATAGCGCGTGATTTTGGGCACGAGGAGGTCTTCCAGTTGCTAATGGAGCGGACACCGGAGGACCTGAAGCTGGCGCTGGCATGCGAGCTGGGCGACGAAAAGGTGTTTCACGAATTTCTTTCGAAGAATCCGGAAGTGGCCAGGATGCTGTCTAGGGCAGAGCGGCAAAAGCTTCCCAACGCCGCGCAGAATAACAACACAAACGCGGTTCGGCTGATGCTGCAGGCGGGTTGGCCTGTGGATACTCCGGGAGAGATGGGAGCAACCGCGCTCCACTGGGCTGGGTTCAATGGCAATGCGGAGATGACGCGCGAGATACTGCGCTTCCATCCGGCGCTGGAAGTGAAATCAGGGGAGTATGAGGGAACTGCGCTCGGGTGGGCCGTGTACGGGTCCGGGAACGGCTGGCATCGGGACACCGGGGATTTCGTCGGGACGATTCGGGCGCTCCTAGAGGCTGGGGCGGTTCTGCCGCCGCATGCGGAGGAACTGGAGCCCAGCGACGCAGTGCTGGAAGCGCTGCCATGAATGGAATCAAACGCCCTCTTTCTGTGACGATCCTCGCATGCCTGTATATAGGCGTGGGTGTGATCGGTTTTGCTCTTCACTTCACCGAGTTGCGGGCGATAAGTGCGTTTCGATACGACGCCGTATGGGTTGAGCTCACTGAGTTCCTAGCGGCTCTCTGTGGAGCATTTATGCTCCAAGGCCGGAACTGGGCGCGCTGGCTTGCGCTCGCCTGGATCGCATTTCACGTGATCCTAAGTGCCTCCCATTTGTTCGAATTCGCAATCCACTGCTTGTTCTGTGCCGTGATTGCCTGGATTCTTTTTCGCCCCGCAGCGGCGCGGTATTTTCGCGGTGCTCGAGTCGAACCGGCGTGAATATGGAAATCCCCCCGGCGCTATAATTCCGTCGATGAGTAGTACTTCTCGCTCCTCGGCGGGTAGAGCGCACCGGTGCAGTTTTCTACCGGGTCGGGAGGACCCCTATCTCCGTCTCGGCACGGTCAATGTTTTCGTTCGCGATCAGGATCGAAGCCTACGGTTCTACCTGGACCAGCTTGGATTCTCTTTAGCCGTGGATGCGTGCCTTCCTTCCGGCGATCGCTGGCTGACTGTTACGCCGCCGGACGGCACGGCAAGTCTTGCCCTGCTCGCTCCTAAGCCCGGCTCTGAAGAATACGGGCTTATTGGCCGGTCTACTCAAATTGTTTTCGTGACCGAAGACGTACCTGCCAAATTCGAAGAATGGCGCAAGCGCGGGGTCCACTTTTACAATTCGCCGCTGCTGCTGCCTTCGGGCGCCATCTCCTCCACCTTCGAAGATGTGGATGGGAACTCGTTTATGCTGCTCAGCTTTGACGAGTTCACTCGGGAACTCGAGGAGCAGCGGCGGTCGCATGCTGAGAAGTTGGAATCCGAACGTCGTACTGCCCAGGAGCTGGAAACCGCGAGAGAGGTACAGGCAAGACTCTTCCCGCAGACCCAGCCGAGCTCTGCGACCCTCGACTATAACGGTGTTTGCATCCCCGCTCGTCACGTGGGCGGCGATTATTACGATTTTCTTGATCTCGGCCGAGCGCGCCTGGGGCTGGTGGTCGGCGACGTTTCAGGAAAGGGAACTGGCGCGGCTCTCTTGATGGCCAATCTGCAGGCACACCTGCACAACCAGTGCGCAACCTATTGGAACCGCCCCTTCACGCCCTTCGCGTTGGAGCAGCCGCAACGATTCCTACTCTCCGTAAATCGCCTTTTCGGCGAAAATACAACCGATAACGCCTACGCCACTCGTTTCTTTGCCGAATACGATGAAGAGACGCGGCGCTTGCGGTACGCAAATTGCGGCCACCCGCCAGCCATTCTCCTCCGCCGCGATAACCGGCTTGAACGGCTCGATCCCACGTCCACTGTCCTGGGGCTCTTTAAACAATGGGATTGCGCGGTTGGAGAATGTGAGCTGTTCCAAGGTGACACTCTGGCGCTCTTCACCGACGGCGTAACGGAATCGTTCAACTGCGCGGGCGAGGAATTCGGCGAAGAGCGCCTGATAGAGGCGCTGCGGCGCCGCCGCGAGCTGTCTTCGAAGGCTCTACTCGCGTCCGTTATTGAAGATGTGCGGCAGTTCAGTCCTCGTGAACAGCACGATGACATTACCCTGGTAGTGGCCCAGTGCAAAGAAAATTAGGCATGGTGTTTGCGCCAAGCCCACCGAACAGGGAAAAATAGCACGGCAAAGAGGATGCAAAGAGAAGGTCCTGCTGAAAGTAAGAACGCCAGAAATCCAATCAGGCCGTCGACCAGCGTTCGACAACCTTCGACCGCGGCATTCCTCAGCCGGGTCGACGTACTCGGCCGCCCGCCTTCTAGCGGCGCTTTGTATTCTTCCGCCACTTGAAGGCTCACTGCTGCGTAAGCGATCTGGTCCGCCAGCGATTTCTGCTCCGCTTCGGTCGTCTCGATTTCTCCGCGGACCCGGTCGATCTGCTCCTCCACCTGAAGCACGTCCGCAAGACGGCCGGCACGCTGCCGCAGGATGTCATTCAGCCGCTGCTCGGTGACACGCAGATTCGAAAGCCTTGCGTTGACATCCACCACTTGCCGCGTAACATCCTCGCCGTTCTGAGATTCAGAGTCGAGACGCCCTAGCTGTTTCAGTTCGGATAGGAAAACATCAAGCTGCGCTGCGGGCACTCGCAGCCTTGCATTCAGAGAACGGCCCTGGCCGACAGGTGAATTGAGCTTCAATTCTGCGATGTAGCCGTGATGAGACTGGGTGAGCTGCTCGATTCGATTTTGGATTCTCCCGAAATCCGTCGCTGTCAAATTTAAATCGGCGTTTCGGATAATGAGTGGCCCCGACGGTATGGATGTCGCCGGTTCGGGGGCTTTGAATGAGCCACCGATCACGCCCGAGGGGGCGAGCAATCCAGCCGAGCCCTGAAGAGCGGGAGTCATCCTCTCGCGAACGATCATGTCCGCTGCAACTGCGTGCCGCACTGACCGCCGGGGTATCCACATGCCAACGGCAATCAGCACCGCCGCGCTGCACGCAACCCAGGCCCAAGGTTGTTTCCACAATGCTTCCCGGCGAGGTCGCGACCCATGGTCAATAGCCCCTGGCTGCGGATTGCTTTCGAAGGCTTCGAAGACGCGCGCTGAGAGCGCCGGTCCCGGCGCGTCGATCTGCCACTGATCCAACTGGCGCGAGACATTCCGCAAATCGGCCGCCAAAAGCCGGCACTCTGCACAGCTTTCCAGATGCGACGCCGCTGTGACCGCCTGTTCCACCGGCATTTCGCCATCCAGGTATCCCATCAGTTCTTCTTGTGTCAAGGGATGAGTATTTATCGGCATGTGTCACCTCTCTGAGCTGGCGCGTTCCTGTGGGGCGGGTTCCAGATAACTCTTTAGCGTCATGCGGCAACGAAACAGCCTCGATCGGACGGTGTTGACCGGAATTCGCAAAAGTTCCGCGATTTCGATATAGTTCAATTGCTCGTATTCGCGCAGCATCAGAATCTCCCGCTCCATGGGGTCGAGCTTCGCTATTGCTTCACGGACCCACAGCGTCGAATCGGATAATTCGACAGAATTCGGCTCGCCTTGCGCCTCAGCTTTGTATCTGTCCTTCCGTTGACTGCGGCGTTCGGCCGCGAGAAGCTTAAATGCGATGCCGTACAGATACGTTCGAAGCGCAGCTCTTGGCTCGTATCTCGCGCACCCCTTCATGAGGGCTAGAAAGACCTCGTGCGTAAGATCTTCCGCCCGGTGGCTGTCATAGAGCCGTCGACGGAAGAAGCCATACATCGGTTCGCGGTAGCGTTCAAACAATTCCTCAAAAGCGGTCCGTGAACCGCGCTGGAAATCGAGCATCAGCGCTTCGTCGCTAAGCATGCGCTATCTTCTGCCCCTCGGCCGGGCGCCGCATCCGAGAGTAAATACTCCCTTCAACCTTGTAATGTCGCAGCCAAGCCAAAAGTTCCGGGCTCGAAGAAATTTTTATCGCAATCTGTCTGAGGGCGGGCTCAACCGGTACTGGCGGTAAAGCGCTCCCCCAATCAGATTTGCGCTAAGCAGCGCTATCGTCACTTTTGCTCCAAAACTCCACGGATTTCGCACGTCGATGATCGGGACTACCTGCAGAATAATCGCCGCAAGCGTCGTGGCCATCCCAACCGCCGCGCACAGACGCACGACAGGTCCCGGTTGTCGGGGAAGGCGTGTGCGTCTAAGAAGGGGAATCAAAAACAGCACCACATAATAGAGGCCATACGCGGCTTGAGCGGCTGTGATCACGAGCTGAAATGCTTCTTGCCGCGCCACGCCCAAAAGACTTACGGTCGCGAGGCCAAAACAGCAAAGCACCACAAACCAAAGCGCGCGCGTGGGAGTGCGGTGGCGCGGGTGCAGGCGGGTAAACCAGGACGGCAGTAACCCGTCCCATCCGGCAACTAGCGGTAATCGAGATGTTTCCGCAACTATGACCGTGTATTGCGCGATCGACAGAGCGATAATTGCGGACACGCCCGCGATAACGATCCAACGTGTCCAACTTGATACACCCAGAGCAACGCCCAGCAGCTGCGAAACAGGAGCGGCCAAGTCAACTTTGTCCGCCGGCACATACGAAAGAAGGGAGCCGGTGCTCAGGATGTATAAGAGGGCGATGACCGGCGCCGCCATCCAGATGGAGCGCCCTATACTGCGAGCCGGATTGCGGATTTCACCGGCGAACACGGCGATCTGCTCTCCACCATTCAGCCCCGTGAAACTGATCTTGGTCAGCAGATTCAGGCTCAGAACGGTCAAAGGCGGAAGGGTCCAGGAAAACGGGGCCTGCGGTGGGACTTGATGACGCGGACGCACAAACAGTAGCGCGATTAGCGTAAACTGCACCCCCAGCATCGCGGCCGTGCCAAAATGCGAGACCCATCTTCCTACTTTGAATCCTTGAACGTTGACCGCGATGATGAAGCAAAACACGATCACGTTTACCGCCGTGACTAGCCGGAAACTGGTGGTCATCCAGGCTGCAGAAGGTCCACCCGCGTAAGAGAGACTTTCGGCGATCGAGATTCCAAGCGAAGAGGTCAGAAAAATGGAATAGATCCAAAAATTCCAGGCTGCAATGAATCCGAAGAACGGGCCAATGCCGATCTTGGCCCATTGGTAAACGCCGCCCTCCCACGGCAAGACCTGCCCCAAGAAGCGCACCACAACGGCCAGAGGTACGAAGAACAGCAGAATGCCGGCAACCCAGAAGACTACGTGAGTGGGGCCTTGCCGCGCCGCGATTCCAATGCAAGTTTCTGTCGTGACGAGCAGCACTTGCATGAGCACCAGATCGCCCAGCCGCAGCTCTCGCTGAAGTTGGTCCCGGTGCGGTTCAAACATCTTGAGAGTCCGCGAAGCGCGGCATAGGGGAGTTCGAGTTCAGACGGTGCCAGGCAACGCTTAGCTGGTCGCCGGGAGAATCTCGCGTTATTGAGGCGCCGTACCCAATTCCGCCAATTCGCTTTTCGCGGTAGCGACGTTAGGTCCATTCGGCGATTCATCTATATACGCCTGCAGGTGTTTCTTCGCCCCTTCCGCTTCGTGCTTATGTTTCAAAACAATCCCAAGCGCGTATTCCAATTCAGGATATTGATGTTCTGCGTCGACTTTGAGGCCTTCCGTGGCGCTCTTTTCAGCGGCATCCATCTTTTGGAGATTCATGTTCCCCATGGCGTTCAGCTCATAGGCGTGAGGAAAAGCCGCGGGATTCAGGTCAATGGCTTTTTGAGAATAGTCCACGGCTTGCTGCCAATCGCCTCGCGCTGCATTCAGGGCCGCAAGCCGGATCAGAGGGAGAGCGAATTTCCCATCCGCATGCGCGGATTCCGTGAACGATTTCTCTGCAGCCCCCACATCCCCGCCGCTCTGCTGAAGCACGCCCAGACTCAGCCACGCGGAACTGTAGTCCGCGTAAGCCGAGATTGCCTTCTGGAATGAGGCCATAGCTCCCGACCAATCCTGCTTAGCCGCCGCATCGAGACCCTTATCGTACGCCTTCTTTGCGTTCTTGCTCGCTTGCGCATCGGTGCCGGTGGTCAAGCCGTTTGTGTCGGAAGCGATCGGCTGCAGAGTGATTTTCCCCAGTTTGGAACTCGAATTCACGTCGGCCAAAGGCTTGTTCTGGGAGCGATACCCCTCCAGAGAAGCGCGCAACACGCAACCGTTCGCATTGCTCATACCGCTTACTACATCTGGATTGAAGCCAAAGCGTCCCTTTGAATCGGCGACCGCAATCAATTTGTGAACAGCGCCGCAATCCGCGTAGAATTGAACCATTTCGGCCGGAACGGATCCGTCTGCCATCATCACTTGGCCGCGCGCAGCGTTCTCACTCGCGGCCGTCTGATTGTCCGATCTTTGATTACCGCTGCTATCGCGAGTGGGAGTTTGAGGGGTGGGCCGAGCCATAGTGCCCTGAGCAAACGCGCTGCCCGCTATACCCAGAAAGCTGACCAGAACGATCCACCTGCTTTGGTTTCCAACGCACATGCTCAATATCATATCGCTGAATTTGCCGAACGAGGAGGGATTAAAATTACCCTAGATTGTCTATCGAAACGACGCGGGTTAAAGAATCCGCGCGCGAAGTCTGGATTTCCGTTTTGCTGGAGCAACTCGCGCAGGACTTGCGCTATGCGGCTAGAATGCTTCGCCGCAACCCGGGGTTTAGTGCGACTGCGGTGCTGACGCTCGCGCTCGGGATCGGTATGAATACCGCGATGTTCAGCGTGGTGGATGCGGTGGTTTTGCAGCCGCTGCCCTATCCAAACCCGGAGCGGCTGATTTGGATTTCCGACGATTGCAGCGCCAATGGCTATCAATCTTGGGATGACTGTCTCATGAGTCGCGGTGATTTCCTCGCGTGGAAGCAGCAAGCGCAATCATTCGAGAAACTGGCGTTGGTCGGCAACGACGATTTAGCGCTGCTCTTCAACGGCAAGGCGACAACCGAGCGAGTCGGCTCCATCCAAGGCGACTTTTGGAGCATCACTAACGCGAAACCGATACTCGGTCATCTTTTCGGCGCGCATGAACCGAATTCTGTAGTGATAACGTCGCCGTTATTCGAGCGAGTATTTTCCGGCGACCCTGGCGTAGTAGGCAAGGAAATCCAACTCGAAGGGCATACTTTCACGGTTGCGGGAGTTTTGGAGCCGAATTTCCGCAACTTAATTCCACAGGCGCTTTATACCGGGGATGAGCTGAGAGAAATCGAGGCCTATATCCCCGTGCCGCCGGGGAATGAGGCTCGGGGCGACCCGTTGCGAGCGACGGCTCAGTCGGGACCGACTCCTACCTGGTTTCGGATCGTGGCCAAGCGAAAACCGAACGTCTCGTTCGCGCTGGCGAATGCCGAGATGGAATCCCTCTTCCGTTGGACCTGGACGCAGTATCCAAATCTCTACATGCACAATCGCCGGTTCGACAAAGATAAACTTCGATTCCAGACTCTGATGGAACGGCTGGTGGGCCGGGCCCGGCCAACGTTGATCATTTTGTTTGGCGCAGCAGGATTTGTATTGCTGATTGCGGTGGTGAATATCGCCAATCTGCTGCTGGCGCGCGCATCCACGCGCGAACGCGAGATCGCCATACGAGCGTCAATCGGCGCGGGGCGTGCGCGCGTGATCCGGCAGTTCTTGACGGAGAGCGTGCTGCTTGCGCTGCTCGGCGGGATTGCAGGAATTTTGGTTGCCGGGTGCTCTTTGGCCTCGATCAAGAAAATTGAAGCCTCGGCGCTCCCTCGCATCGGCGATATTCATCTGGATGCAGCCGTGATGTTGTTTGTGGTGGCGGTATCGATCGCGACCGGCATGCTGTTCGGATCAGCGCCCGCCTCAACCTTCGCCCGGCGCGATTTGGACCCGGTATTACGTCAGGATGCCAGGAGTTCCTCCGCTTCAGCAGGCCAGTTGCGCGTCCGCGGCCTGTTGGTAGCCGCGGAGGTGGCTCTCGCCATGGTGCTACTGATCGGCGCCGGGCTGATGTTGAAAAGTTTTCAGCGGATGACGTCCTATCCGCCGGGACTGGAGCCCAGTCGGATTCTGACCATGCGTGTTTCACTCGCTGGCCCGCGCTATGACCGCAACTGGCCGAACCAGAGTATTTATCTCAGCCAGGTATTTCAGCGCCTTGCCAAGCTGCCCGGTGTAGAGGCATTCGGGATCGATTGCGGGCAGTTCACGCAACCGCTGCGAGTAGTGGGTGTGCGGCCTCCGTCATCCGATGACTCTTGGGGAGGGGCGGTGCGCTACGTTTCGCCGGGTTACTTACAGGCCTTGGGCATGCCGCTGCTGGCTGGGCAATGGCCCAAGCAGGACGAGATGCTCGACGTTGCGCTAGTGAACGAAAGCTTCGTCCGGAAGGTCGGGGGCGGAGCGGACGTTATCGGCAGGCAAATCAAAGGATCGTTCCTGAGCGCGACTGTCGCGGGCGTTGTGGCGGATTTCAAAGATTTCCAGCTCGATGCGGAACCCTCGCCGCAGGTTTACACCGCCTACCAAATGGCTCCGGTCGTCAGGGCCGTGCGCATAGTGATTCGTAGCGCGATAGATCCATCGTCAATCGCGGAGACGGTTCGGAAATCTGTGTCGGCGATCGACAAGAGTGTCCCCGTTTATCACGTGCAAACGCTCGCGCAGGAGTTATCGAACTCGGTGGCCGCGCGGCGCTTCAATCTGGCGCTGCTGGCGATCTTTGCTGCGACCGCTGTGTTGCTCGCTGCGATTGGGATTTATGGCGTGATCGCTTATCTTGTGGCTCAGCGCACGCCGGAGATCGGTATTCGGATGGCCCTCGGCGCCCAACGAAATTCGATTTTGCAAATGGTCGTGAAACAAGGGATGGGCATGGTCCTGATCGGTATCGCGATTGGCCTCGCGGCAGCAGCCGGGCTCACGCGATTGATCTCAAACATGCTTTACGGAGTATCGTCGGGCGATCCAAATACTTTTATATTGGTTGCTGTCGCCATTGCGGTCACCGCGCTGCTGGCCTGCGTGGGACCGGCGCTCCGCGCTGCTTGGATCGATCCAATGGTGGCGCTTCGAAAAGAGTAATTCGGTGCGCGTGCGTCTCTTCCATCCGAATGCTGACGAGGCCTCGATCGCTCGAGAATTACTGCACGCAGCGAATTTCCAGGTGGAGTATGACCATCCCTTCGATTCCGCAATAATGCGGAAATGCCGCGCGGATCCACCGGCCGTGTTTCTGATCGATCTTTCGCGGTTGCCCTCGCACGGACGCGAGATCGCCGTTGCGCTGCGGCAATCGCCGAAGACCCGGCACGTCCCCATCGTTTTCTGCGAGGGCTCGCCTGAGAAGGTCGGGCAGATTCGAGATATCCTTCCTGACGCGAGTTACTGCACAACTGCGAATTTAGTCGGAACTCTGAAAAATGTACGTCCCGTGACGACGCCTGTCCGGCCCGTAGACATGATGAACCGCTACGGATCGCGGACAACTGCGCAGAAGCTTGGAATCGCGGAGGGAAGCACGGTTGCGCTTGTGTCCCCACCGCCCAACGTAAGCAGTATTTTGGGCGAGCTGCCTCGCCAGGTAGAGTTTGTTGAGGACGGCGGAGCGGTGACGCTATGCTTCGTGCATTCCGTGGATGCTCTGCGAGCGGATATTTCCCGCGTGCGCGGTCTGGCATCGAAGACCAAGCTCTGGATTTCCTGGCGAAAGAAAGGCGCTTTCGGTCACAATGGAATAAGCGAGAATCTGGTTCGCGACACGGGGATCGATTTAGGGCTCGTGGATTACAAGATCTGTTCGATCGACAAAACCTGGAGCGCAATGCTTTTTGCGCGAAGAAAGTAGCTGGAGTTCAAGGTATTGATCGGAAATCGTTGCTCGATCCGTTTAGAAATTGCGGAGCACTGAACTACCCAGGTCTTCAAAGATAAGTTCCCGACGTCCGCTTGTGCGACAGCCGTAGGGGGTGTTCAGAATGGCCGCGTTCAGGCCTCTTGACTGGCTTGTCGAACTGAGATCTAATCTAGGAAGCTGTTTGCCACACCTCGAGCATATTGGAACATCGGACGACCCTTGGAGCATGAACGTCCACAGGTATGGAGCGCATGACCTCTGCAACTATCAAGCTTTTCCTTCCACGGGGAGACGCAAAGAGCCTACGGACCGCCGAAATCTCTAACTGGACCGGGAAGGCTGTTGCGGCGCCACGCACTGAGCTAGACGAGCTTCTAGCTCGCGAGGAACTCGATAAGGCAGGAGTTTATATCCTCATTGGCAGCGACCCTCTCACCAATGCACCTCGCGCCTACATCGGAGAGGCAGAGATCATTCGCGAGCGACTGAAGCAACACAAGACGAAAGAATTTTGGGTTTCGGCCATCGTCTTCGTCGGCAAGGACGAGAACCTCACCAAGGCTCATGTGAGGTATCTCGAGAATCGTCTGCTTACCGAAGCGGCGCGCGTCAACAGGTTCGCGCTAGAACAAAATCAGACCGGCGGCGCGAGGCTTCCCGAGTCAGACCGCCAGGACATGGAAGTGTTTCTAGAGCGGATTCGGCAGCTCCTTCCTGTCCTCGGCTCCGACATTCTCGCGCCAATCGCTCAACCCTCCGCCAGAGATCAGTCCGATGGAGTGCTCCTCTGCCGGATTAAAGGAGCCGAGGCGCGAGGCCAGCGCACCGCGAACGGATTCGTCGTATTCCAAGGCTCCGCAGCAGTCTTGGAAGAGCGCCCGTCTGCCGAGAGCTATCCGTACGTATTGGCTCGGCGCAAAGAGCTGATTGCCGACGGCACGCTTGTCAAAAAAGCCGGGTTCTTGGTCTTTACCAAAGACGCCGAGTTCTCGAGCCCATCTGCGGCAGCGGCCGCTATACATGGCGGGAGCGCAAACGGACTTACGGAGTGGAAAACCAAGGACGGAAAATCCCTCAAACAGATCGATGAACAGGCCTAATGACGAACAGGCCTACTAACGTAGGGGAGTGCTCATGACCATGCCGCTTCGTAGCTCCACTCTCCAGCGCGCGTTTGACCGCGCTCGCCAGCATTTAGCACAGCGGAGATCTCCGCTGCTCGCGTAAATGTCGTGAAATCCCCTTGTCACCAGGCTGTCCAGAAATCAAGTCTCCTTCCGGGCGTCGAGAGCTTATTGACCAGCTCCGGATTGCATCATCGATTTCCTCAGATCCTCACTCGACCCGCTTAGAAGATTGCGGAGCACCGTCACTTCGGCCTCGATCCCCGTGTGCAATGCCGGGTCCACATCGGGAGCAAACAGCGGAGAGTGATTCGATGGCAGCGTTGTTCCCGCAGCTTTGGCCTCCGCGTATTTCTCCGGATTCGCTCCCCCCAGATTGAAGTAAAAACCTGGAATGCCCTGCTCGACGAAATAAGAGAAATCCTCAGAGGCCGTTTGGGGCTCTTCTCTTACTACGTTATTTTTGCCGAGCCCCGCCTCGAGCGCCAGCTCGAGCCGCTTCGCCAGAGCGGGATCGTTGTACACGGCGTCGGTACCCTCGTAGTGATCGATCGAGGGCTCGCGCTGGACCCCGGCCGCTTCTGCCTCCGCCTTTGTAATCCTTGCAATCGCCGCAAGAACCTGTTTGCGGATATCCGCCTTATATGTGCGCACCGTCAGCCCCATTTCAGCCTGGTCGGGGATAATGTTGTTCTTCGTACCCGCACGAATATATCCCACCGTGACCACGGCCATTTCCCCGGGCTTCACTTCGCGAGACGGAATGGTCTGGTACGCGAGAATCGTTCTGGCAGCGATTACGATTGGATCGATTGCGGTATGCGGAGCAGACCCATGCCCGCCCTTGCCGTAAATGGTGATCCGGATGGAGTCTGAGTTGGTATCGTAAATGCCCGGTGTGACTCCCACCTTCCCAGCCGGAAGCGAGTTTCCGACATGCATCGCCACAATCGCGTCCGGCCGAGGAAAGCGTGTCAGCAATCCATCTTTGATCATGCCTTCTGCTCCGCCGTTGGTTTCCTCGGCGGGCTGCCCTAGCAGCATCAACGTTCCGTGCCAAGCGTCTTTGTTGCGGGCCATGATCTCGGCTGTGCCGATGATTGCCGCCATGTGCAGGTCGTGCCCGCAAGCGTGCGCGACCGGAACATCATGCCCCGCATCGTCTTTGGCATGTACCTTGCTGGCGTACGCGAGACCGGTCTTTTCTTCTACAGGAAGAGCGTCAAGCTCGGTGCGAAGCATGATCGTGGGGCCGGGCCCATTCTGAAGGATGCCTACGATTCCAGTGCCGCCGACATGCTCCGTCACATCGTAGCCAAGCTTGCGCAGCCGGCTCGCTAACTTTGCCGCCGTTTGCGTCTCGTGCGAGGAGAGTTCCGGATGTTGGTGCAAATCCAGGTACAGCGAATGCGCCTCTGGATATACCGTCTCGGTTTCCTGAGACGTTGAAGAACTCTGCGCCAAGGCTGACGCGCTTAGAGCTGCGATGAGGAAGAAATGTGCCGATCCGAATGTGTATTGCATCGATTTCATTGTGCGGAGATGATAGCACTGGACAGGCAGGTCAGGTAGACTAGGCCCTGGTATTCCCCTCCTTTACCCAAGAGAAACGAGGCCTCAGGTTGGCAATACGTGATCGCTGTGTGCGTTCTTTGCGTCTGGTGGTATTTCCTGTCCTTCTGACAATTCTAGGAGGTGGGATAAGAGCGCAGGAAACCACCGCTCCCCACTGGGCGGACTATGTAGGAACCTACGCTGATACACCCGGCCATCCAGTGGAAATCCTCAACGGAGACGAATTCTTTGCAGTCCAGGACGAGGCCAAGTATCGGCTTATACCGAAGGGCGTGGATGCATTCTCGACCATGTACGGACCAAAGCTCACGTTCAAACGTGAAGCTCGTGGGACCGTGACGGGCTACGAACAAAACGGAAAGTTCCATCCGCGAATTTCGCGGGCCGTCACACCGGAATCCGCCGCACTGGCCTGGCCGCGCCCCGAAGGGCAGAACTCCCCCTCGGATTATCGGTACAATCCGCCTGCAGATATGCATGACGCTATTGCCGTTGGAGACATTGCACGGTCGGACCTCGGAGTCGCGACAGCAGAGACGATTGTGCGTGCAATCCTCGATGGCACTTACAAGGATGTACACAGCGTCCTTCTCTATCAGAATGGAAAGCTCGTCATGGAGGAGTACTTCTATGGCTACAATGCGCAACGTACACATCAACTCCGTTCTGCGACCAAGTCCGTTGTCAGCGCACTCACAGGGATCGCGATCGATCGCGGGGCCATCTCAGGAGTCAAGGAAAGAGTATTGCCGCAGATGGGCTACTCTAGCTATGCCAATCCCGACCCGCGCAAAGCCGCGATCACGATTGGCGACTTCCTCTCCATGAGTTCAGGGCTGGACTGCAACGACCACAGCTCAACTTCGCCAGGCAGGGAAACTGTATTGGATGATTCGCCCGATTGGGTGAAGGCTACGCTCGATCTTCCTATGATCAACGACCCTGGAACCAAGGGATACTACTGTTCCGGTGGCGTTGCGGTCGTGGGTCGAACGACGGAAAATGCGGTCCATATGCGATTGCCGGAGTTCGCGCAGAAATACCTCTTCGGACCCTTGGGCGTTGCGCGCACATCTTGGACGTGGAACTACGATCTAACGAACTCCGACAAGGAGTATTCGCAGATTCATCTGCGGCCGCGCGACATGCTGAAGCTGGGAGTCCTCTTCGCGCAGGATGGTCGCTGGCACGGAAAGCAAGTGATCTCGTCCGCGTGGGTTCATGCCTCTCTTGCGGAACAGAGTCATGTCGACAATGTCAGCTACGGCTATTTCTGGTGGCGCCCGTGGCTAAACGTGGCAACTCCCAGCGGTTTCCAGCACGTTGACATTGTTGCCGCCCAAGGCAATGGTGGGCAGAAGATCTATATCGTGCCCCAGTACAAGCTGATTGCAGTGTTCACCGCTGGCGGCTACAACGCAGAGTCAACTCCGCCAAACACAATCTTGGCAAAAGTTATTCTTCCGAGATTGATGCAAGGTGTGAACCGTGCGAAGCATCTTCCCCATAAATGATTTGTGCTGAATTTGGGCATTTCCCGACTTTCTCCACGGGTGGCAGCGGCGGCTAGTGGCGGTCGCGGTCTGCGCGCTGGCCGCGTGTGGCAGCAAAGAGCGCCAGCAGCAGAGCGCCGGCGCTTGCTCGTCATCGATTACCGGCACTCAAAGTTGGTTGCATTCTCCGGGTCGCCTTCACCTTTGTATTGTGCGTGTTTCGGATACGCGCATAGCGGGCGGCTGCGGTCCGGGAATGCCTTCCCAGTCGCGATGACCGACTTGGGTGTGATCCCTTTCTCCACCCAATCGACCATTGCACTCAACAGATCAAACTGATCGAGGCCTGGACCACCGCCGCAGTGTGCCATGCCTGGGACAAAGTAGAACTGGCTCCACTTCGACACTGCTTCCAAACCGCCGTTCATTGCAGCCATGTTCTTGTAATAGCCGAAGGTATCTAGTGGAGAAAACCAGGGATCACTGTCGCCGTGATAGAAGATCAGCTTCCCGCCTTGCGCAGAATATGTCGTCAGGTTAGTCGACATGGAGTCGACGAGCGGCTGGACCTCTGCCATTGCTTCCTTCTCAACGTCCACATCCATGGCAGTGGTCGCGGGACCGAAGATACCCGGCCCAGGCCTCAAGATGCCAGGGACTTGGGATTTTCCCGTGATGCCCGTATCGTACAGAAATGCGGGATAGACTTGCAGCCCCTCGGAGGTTTTGGGGCCTGCCATTGCCTTCTTGATCGCAGCTACCTTCTGCGGGGTCAGGCATGCGTCGTTTTCCCCACTTCGGCACGCAAGAACTGCCGGATCGAAATCGCATCCGAGCGGATCGGAAATCATGCTGTCCGCAATGCCGTCCCTGGCATCGCAACGCTTCAGCAACGCTTGCACGAGCAATTCCCGGTCGGCGTCCGTGAGCGCTTCCGAGATAATCGGCTTGCCATTCGAATCTTTGGGCGCAATCTGATTGAATGCAACGGGTATCCATTTTCCGATTGCCAAGTTGGAAAGACCGGTACGCATGGCGGGATCGCCGGAGATGATGCCGTTGAAAGCGGATGGATAGCGTTGCGAAAGGATCATCCCCTCTCGCCCGCCGGTCGAGCATCCCACAAAGTACGAATAGGCCGCCGGTTTCTGATAATAGCGTGCGATCAGTTGCTTCGCTAGCGCTGCCACCTCGGCGTTAGCCAGATAAGCGAAATCAAGATACGCCTGTTGATCCTTCATGAAGCCGAAATCGAAAGGACCTCCATGGCTCTTATGACCTGTGTCGTTGCTTACGACCGCGAAGCCACGCATCAACGCCGGATGTTGTCCCGCGGCAGTTTGTCCTAGCGCTGGAAGTACGATCCCGTTTCCACCCCCTCCGCCTTGCATCAGGAAATCGCCATTCCATTTTTCGGGCATCGCTAACTCGAAGTTGATTCCAAACTGCTCACCGCCGACCCCGCTACGGCGATTGATGATGCCTTCCACCCGGCAATAGAAGGGTAAAGGCGAGCTGTGCCCTGTTCCGTAGGGATTCGGTTCCGTAGTTCCGGCCGGAATCGGCGAAGCTTTCGTGATTTCGACGCCGGCAGCGCTAAACTTCATCAAACCGCCGCACCAGTCTGCTTGCTGTCCCCATCCGCAGATGGGCACAATCAAAGCCGGGCAGAGAAGGAAAATCCGTGATGCTGCGCGGCTCATTGGCCGCCCTCCTGGAAGAGCCTCGGCGCAAAGTCCTTCAGATCGCGACGCCAAGTCTGCCATTCGTGCGCTGTGCCGGGCGATTCATAAAAGATGTGCTTGATGCCGCCCTGTGTAAGCGCGTCGTGGACCCGCAGAAGGCCCTCATGCATCCGGGCGGGTTCTGCCGTGCCTACGCCAATCCAGAGGAGATGCACTCTTTTTGAAAACGCTTCGGGATCCGCCAGGGCTCCGTTGAAGGCAGTCTTCGTGTCGAGCTTCTGATTCCCCAGCACGCCCGCCGCGCCACTAAAGCCTCCGATGTAAGAGAACAAATCGAGGTGATCGAACGTCACCTGAAAGGTCTGCATGCCGCCCATCGAGAGGCCCGCCATCGCACGATGATCGCGATCGGCGATCGTCCTGAACTTCGCATCGATGTACGGGATTAACACCTGCGTCAAATCGTCTTCGAAGGCCGAAGCCAAATCCTGCATCGCCTTGATCGCTTCGGGCGACCCGAAAGGCTTGCCGGTCAGGTCGGGTTCAGTCTGGCCCGCCCGCCGCGCGTATCCATAAGCCATGACAACGATCATGGGTTTTGTGTTGCCGCCGGCGATCAGGTTATCGAGGATGAAATTTGCGTGCCCTTGCCGAACCCAGCCGGTCTCGTCTTCACCCGCGCCGTGCTGTAGATAGAGCACGGGGTAATGCATATTGGCTCGGGTGTCATAATCCGGGGGCGTGTAGACCAGTGCGTGGCGCCAGCTGCCGGTAACCTTTGAGTCATACCAGATCTCGCGCACTTGCCCCTGCGGCACGTTCTGCGGCAAGTAGTAAGTCGCACCTGCTTCGGGAATTTCGATCCCACTCGCGTCCTTGCCGCCTCCGAAAAACGCGTGGCTTCCGGGATCGCTGACTTCCGCGCCGTCGATAAGCAGAGTGTAGTAGTGAAAGCCCGGGACCAGGGGAGCTGACGTCGCAGTCCAAAATCCGTCCGGCTGTTTGAGCATGTCGAGCTTCGCTGCGCCCCAGAAGTTCACTTGGACTTTGCTGGCGTTAGGCGCCTTTACCCGGAACTCCGCCCTGCCCGCGGAGTCGACACGCGGATATGCCGCACCCCAGACATTTGTAGCAGCCGGTTGAAACGTGTCCTGATTTTGCGCGAAGCAGAAAGCCGCGGCCAGCAGATATGCGATAGCAATGTTCTTCATTCAGGACCTATATTATCCGTGCGCTCGGCAAGCGAAGGTCAGAGCGGCTGGAAGGAGATGCCCGGAGATAGGAAATAGAGAGGCCTAAGCTGTACCCTGGGCCCCGGACAGAGTGCTGTTTCCGGATGGTGGACGGCTCGGAAACAATTCCTAAACACATGGCCTTCAAGGCCGGTCGTAGCCCACACCCCGCTGCTGACGGCCCTTACTGAGTATTGAAGTCTGGCTACGTATAGGAAAGGTTCCAGCGAGTGCGGTTCGAACGCTTTATATAACGACAGCATGTCAGCTACCAATGCTGCAGTTAGCGCGAAACACCCGGGTAGGCATGCAACATCGTATGTCCGCCCAATATGCGGATGTTAGCTCTAGCGACTCTTTCTGTCATTCTTCACCAGCTGTACAATGATTGGCTCGGAACTGACGATTTGATCCTGGTCTATTGGTTGATATCCCGGCTTTTCCACATGCAGTCGGACATTCTGACCAGGGGCTGCGTGGCTCTCCAATTCGAACGCCCCGCTGCTTCCCGTTGTCGCTACTGCATCGAAACCGGGCACAGTCACCTTCGCACCTGCTAGGAGCTGCCCGTTGTTATCCTGGACTGCGCCGTGGACTTTGGCCGTTGAATCGCTTTGCAGCGTCACCGTGATCGTTGGATAGTGATCGCTGCCTAGCACGATGTCTTTTTTGGCATGAAGAAATGCTGCTGGTTTTGCTGCGAAAATCGTAATTCTTTTGTCAGCCGGCAGCGACGCAAATGGAATCGCGAGCTCCACTATCCCGTCGACCGTGCTTTTCCTCTCCTCAAGCGCAGTCGATCGGACGATTACGTCTGAGACGGGGATGTTGCGGACATCCACCGTTATCACGCGCACGCGGTAGATGGCACCTTCTGAACGGCTGGCACTTTCCGAGTAAAGCGACGCCACAGTCGGGAACAACGCTAACAGCACAATGACTATGAGCGCAACGTATAGCGCTCGACGCGCCGGTGTTCCAGGCTTTGGCCCGTAATGTGCAGCTAGAGCGACCACGGCGGCAATTGCAAAGGCCGCCATCGTCCACGCTGTTTTCACCTCCGAGATAGCATTCAAGAGCTCCGATTGCATTGATTCTCACTACTGCTGATCAAGGCTCTTACGAATTTCTTTGGTGGCCGGGTGATCTGGCCCCAAAGTGTTCTCCCGAATATCTAGCGCCTCTCTCAATCTAAGATTTGCCGCCTCGATTTGTCCTTCTTGACGAAGAATATCGGCCAATAGAACCAGCCCGAGAGCTGTTTCGGGATGCGATGGCCCAAACGTCACGCGCTGAAGCTGCACGGCTTCAGCGGCCAAGTGTTCGGCAGAAGAGAGATCGTGAAGACAAGCACGAGCGGACGCTCGGTTGAGAAGCACTGACGCAAGCCCCGGCTGGGCGGAAGCGAAGACCGAACTCGAGACAATTGCCCGCTGTTCCATCGGTCGAGGAAGCGTAACCGGCATAGAATTAGAAGCGCCTCGATCAACCCCGGTTTGCTGAGGGACAGGCTTGCCTTCGCCGGTTAAGGAGGGATGCGGATTTTCACGGAAAATATTTTCGGCTTCTCTGAGCGGGGATTCTGCCGCCGAGCAGCCATGCTGGGCAAGCAATATCGCGCCTACGTTGCCCAATGAGTTCGCTAATTTAGGATCGCCCGGCAGCAACTTCGCCCGGCGAATGCTTAAGCCACGTTGGGCGAACGGCGCGGCCTCATCTGTACGTCCCTCAGCCAATAGGACACTTGCCAGATTGTTGAGCGTCGGGACTATGTGGAGATCCGTTGATCCGTAGGTATGTTCAAGTATAAGGAGACCGCGCCGAAATAGGACCTCAGCGCGAGAGTAATCTCCAGTTTGACTGACACTCAGGCCCAGATTGTTGAGCAGATCGCCGTCATCCGCACGAAATCTAACCGCCTGTTCGTATGCCGCAACGGACTCGCGAAATTTGCCTTGCTCGTATTCCGATTGGCCCAGAAACGTGGCAGCGTCCGCGATTGCTGATTGATCCTTCTCCAATTGATCTAGACGGATTCTGAGTGACGCATTAAGTGCAGCGGTTGCGCCCGGATAGTCCTGTGCGTACAACGCTGCAAGACCCTTCTCAAAGGGATCGCGGGCGCGATTCCCCCAATCCCTCAAGGCGCTGTCGAGTTCTTGCGGTGTCAATCCATACTGATCCGCAATTTTATGAAGTACAGCATCGCGGTCGGCTTGTGATGGTCGGTCATGAGCGCTGGACGGCTGATTCGCGGCGTTGATCTTTTGAAGATATGCTCTTATAACAGATCCATTTTCAAGGGCAGCGCGGTCTCCGCGTTGGACTAGAATGACTTCAACAAAGTGTTGCGAAGTGTTCTCGAAAGGAGGTACGATCACCCGATTATTCCAGGGAGACAAGAAGACGAAGTCGGCCGGCGCTCGAATCACTTGCAAAGCGATTTCAGTTCCGGGCCGCGTATCGGATGATAGCTGGATGCGCGTCCGGCCACCGACATCGGTAGGTGGGCCCACCGATCCAGAGCCGTCAGTGGCGAGGGTGACATTGGGTTTCGGGCGCCCCAGAGTGTCAGCGACATGGACAGTGAGTAGGCTTTGCTGCGCCTGTAGTGTTCCAACTCCCACAGCGAGAGCCAATAACGACTGTTTGAGTTGCATTATCAGACTTGGTTGATACGGAATTATAGCTGACAGCCCATGCCGGCGATTACCTGGGATGGGAATCCTAGCACCCTGAGATAGCCAGCTCGCAATGGCCGCAGCTCCGACGAGAAAACAGAGTCCGCCGCGTTGATGACGGTCGTAATCATTACTGCTGGGTATAATTATCGCCCGTTGTGACTGCTACGGTGGAATGTTTGAGACACCCGCATCTCGGAATCATCGGAATCATGTTAGCGCTGCCTGTTGCAGCTCAAGTGGTCGTGCCGATTCACATCGCTGATCCTCGCGGCAACCCTATTGCAAACGTCGTGCTCACCACAAGGGATTTGGCGGTGTCTCAGCGCCATCTGATCGATCTGGAAAGACGAGAATCACTTTCCCGGCTGGGACTGAGGCAGGGACGCTCGTTGAGTTCCAGATTCAAAACCCAGTCGGAATGGTCTTCCTGAAGCCATTCCGCGGTCAGACACCGCTTCCACGCACCGATGGCTACATCGATGTCGTTATCAGAAAAGCAGGGGATCTTCTGGATGATGAGGTCTCACTAGAGATTGTCCTTGAAGCCTTCGGCAAGGTCTTGTTGAAATCGCTCCCGGCCAACCCCGCGGAGACAGAAGCTTCGCAGGAACAGCAATTAAACTCTCTTGCTGAGTACTTGCGTGTGTCACCTGGTAAGTTGGACGTCGCCATCAAAAACTTGAAAGTACAAGCCACCGATCCCTATAAAAAGGCTTTGGCTGCTTTCTACTCCCACGAATACTCTGTCGCCGAGCGATTTTCCGCTGCTTCTCAGGATTCGAGCCGAGCGAAGACATCTGAACTCCGAAATCGCTTGGCAGATGCAACGGAGTTAAGAGCTCAGGCGCTCTTCACGAT
>JBAUUG010000335.1:0-3755 GCA_049582585.1 Bryobacteraceae bacterium
GTAGACGCCATTCACCTGGTCGTAATCGCCATAAAGAGTCTCGTCATAGCGAACTGTGCCGCGAATATTGCGCTCGGTTTCGATTTTCAGCTCGAGAAAGGAGTCCGTATCGATGTAGTAGTACCAAACATCGCCGTTCGCCAGACTCAGCTTGACCTTGTAACAGTCGGTGCCCTCGACGGAATCATGGCCGATCAGTTCCGCGCGATGGTCCTTATTCTTGTAATCCACAAGCGGTCCATCGATATCAGCCTCTTCCACCAGCGGCTTCATATCGTCGGCTGACATGAGGTCGGGATCCTTTCTGCCTTCGAAGGGTGAGACCTGCCAACCGGTCTTGCCATCATAAGCCTGAGTCTCGGCCATGCCCTGAATGATCATTTCCTGGCGTATCTTGTTCGGCCGCTTAATCTCCTGAACAAATGACGCGCGGAAGCTGCCGGCGCTGAACTTGCCGGTCATGCGGATGGTATTTACCTTCTTCAGGTTTTCCAGGCCGCCGCGCGCTTCGATGTTCTTGGCGATAACCTCATCCACCGTCTGGGCCCGCAACGCAAGCGCCAGCAAAGCGACGAACACATATCCGCAAAGTCTTCGAACCATCAAGGCTCCTTAGCACGGCAATTCTATCATCGAAGGAGCCAATCGATCTGGAAACGATCGGTCCGGAATCGATCGGCAATGAGCTATGGCGAAGAACTTCAAAGATCTTTCTGAACGCGAGATTTTAGCGCTCGCGGTATCTCTCGAAGAAGAGGACGGGCGCATCTATGGCGAATTTGCGGAGGGTCTGCGTGAGAATTATCCCGGCACCGCCAAGTTATTGGACGAAATGCAGGGAGAGGAATCGGACCACCGGGCGCGTCTGATAGAGCTCTATCGATCGCGCTTTGGCGATCGCATTCCCCTGATTCGGCGGCAAGACGTGAAGGGGTTCGTGTCACGGCCGGCGGCTTGGCTGGTGGATCATGTCGGGCCTAATGCGGTTCGGAAATCCATCGAGTCGATGGAATCCGAGACGCGCCGCTTCTATGCGCTGGCTTTGCAGAAAACTACCGACGCTTCCACGCGCAAGCTGCTGGGTGATTTGGCGGAAGCGGAGGCCAAACATACTGCCGCGGCGGAATCCATCGAAAGAAAGGAGTTGACGCCTCAGGTTCGCGAAGAAGAGGATGAAGCATACCGGCGGATGTTCGTGCTCCAGTTCGTTCAACCTGGATTAGCCGGGTTGATGGACGGCTCCGTTTCAACGCTCGCGCCCTTGTTCGCATCGGCTTTCGCCACTCATAACGCAAATCTGGACGCGTTCAAGGTGGGGCTGGCAGCGTCGGTGGGAGCAGGGATCTCGATGGCCTTTGCGGAGGCTCTTTCCGATACAGGCTTATTGACTGGCCGCGGGAGGCCTGCCATACGCGGCCTGATTACGGGCGTGATGACCGCTGCAGGGGGCCTCGGCCACACGCTGCCATTTCTGATTTCGAATTTTCGAATTGCGATGACTGTGGCCGTCATTGTGGTCGCGGTCGAGCTCGGCGCCATCAGTTGGATTCGCGAACACTATATGGATACTCCCCTGGTGCGGGCCGCTCTGCAGGTGGTCCTCGGCGGCGTTCTTGTATTTATCGCCGGAATTGTGATCGGCACTTCTTAATCGCGATAAGCTTCCTTTGGAGGTAAGGGCATGATTGAATATGCGGACGCCGGCCCTGATGTGCGCGAAGTGTACGACGACATCATGTCCACTCGGAAAACGGATTCCGTCAATAACTTCTGGAAGGCGCTGGCGAGAAATCCCGCTACCTTGCGGCGAACCTGGGAAGACATCAAACAGGTGATGGCCCCAGGCGCGCTGGATGCCCTTACAAAGGAATTGATTTATCTGGCCGTGAGTGCGACCAATCAATGCCAGTACTGCATGGCTTCGCACACAGCGTCAGCCCGCAAGAAAGGCATGACCGAGGAGATGCTGGGCGAGCTGATGGCAGTGGTAGGCATGGCGAATGAGACCAATGCGCTGGCTGCCGGCTATCGCGTGGAAATAGACGAGCAATTCAAGAACGGCGCCTGACGCGCGTGACAGATTTGGACCTAGAGTTGCAGCACTGTTTTCCATCATGCAACATCTTGATCGATATACGCCCGAAGTTTGTTCTGAGCTGCGGCAAATAGCGGAGCATCGCGAGTGGCGGACCTGGGATCGGCTCGATTTCGCACGTGAAGACCTGCTGGAAGATTTAGAATTGACGTATCATCTTCATCGCGCGGCCGAAGCGTGCGGCCGAAGAGCGGGCTTGAGGCCCATGCCCCCGTTTCCGCTCCGTTTCAACGATAAAGAAGGGCTGTTAGATCCCGCGCAGTTCATCAAGTATTGTTCTCGGGGCCGAACCTCGACCCGCGAATGGAACCATTTGGATAATGGCGCACGAACCGAATTGTTCAACAATCTGGGGCGGAATGGGGATGCTTGCGTGAGCCATCAGTGAAGGAGCGCGCGGAGCCAGGGAATTCTGCGAAACACAGCGGCGCTCAACGCGAAGGAAGCGACGACGCCTGCGCCGGTGAGGGTAACGAATTTGATAAGCGGATACCATGACACGGCGGATAGTATGCGCGCTGCAACGATGACAATCGGCGGATGAAACACGTACACGCTGAACGCGTTCTCAGATAGAAACCTGACGAAACGCCCTTGTGAGTCGAATCTTTCGCGGAAGAACACTAAGAGACCGAAACACAGCGCGACGCAGGTAAAAGATTCCCAGAAGCACAATGCTGCGCTCTGCCAATGCCACCCTCCTGAGAAATCCGCTCCTCGGCCGCGGAGGGCGCCACCTGCGACAAGGAGCGTAAGCCAAGCAGCGAAGCCCGCCGGCAGTGTCACTGCCAACCAGCGCATTCCTTTCTCGAAGCTCAACTCCGGCAGCCATCGGAGGCGTGCGGATAGGATGCCCGCGCTGAACAGCAGAATATATTGCGGGAAATCTCCCAAATGCATGTTCAGGACCGGCTCTGGTCTCCCAACCCGAACCAGGAACGTCAAAGCACCCATGGCGATGGCAAAAGCAATCACTTTTCCGGTTCCAGGCGCGTCAGCCTTCACACCGCTCGCTGGATCTTCCGAGCGAAATGCCCGAAGCGCGGCATATACGGTCGAGAAGATCAGCAGCGCCAGACAAAACCAGAGGGGGCCGTTTTCCTGGAGGAATTGACCGTTGCGAATGTGCTTGATCCATTCATTCGCAAAAGACGTGGGTTCCGTAGATGTCCAGGAGTGAGCGAGGTAGTACTCCGTAACGGGACCGACGCAGAACATATAGAGCAGGACAGGCAATCCGAGCCGGAACGCACGGTCGCGGATAAATCGGCCCGCGCCTTTACGGTCGAATGAGGAGGGAACGAAGAGCCCGGCGATGTAAAACAGGAGTCCCATAAAGAAGCACTGCAAATACATCTGCCAAGCCGCGAAAGTCAGCAGCGCCACGGTGGAAAGCGGACGCCTGTCAACGAAATACCAGTTGCCCAAAGGGCTGTAAGTGTCCGCGGCATGCATACTGATGACCAGGATGATCATGGTCCAGCGCAGATTATCGATGAAGAGCAGCCGGGAACCAGATATCAAGACGCGAACCGGCGGCCATTGCACGCCTGGCTCGCGCGTTGTAACTCTGGCATTCACGTGTTTCTATGTTGAAGTTTAATACTGACTGCATATGCTGCTGGCTCATGTTGTCGAGACCTCCCGCCGCGTAGCGGAT
>JBAUUG010000336.1:0-2747 GCA_049582585.1 Bryobacteraceae bacterium
CAGACCGGCGACACAGATGGTTGTTGTGGATCCGAAACGCATGCCCAATAAGGAAATGGCCGCGGCGCTCTTGAGCGGCATTCTGGGTCTTGATGCAGGAAAGCTGCAAGTGGATCTCGAGGCGGCATCCAGACGTCATCACGGGTATTTCGTCGCGGAGCCGAATGTTTCCAAGGAAAAGGCGGAGACGCTCCGAGCGATGAAACTCGACTGGGTGGAAATCCGCGAAGGCAGGCTGCGCAGCTATCCCAATGGCGCGCTCGCATCTCACGTGATCGGCAACGTGGATAGCGAAGGAAAGGGCGCGGCGGGGATCGAATGGAAGTTAAACAAGGATCTCGCGGGCGCGCCGGGAGTGATGCGCGTCAAGGTGGACGTGCGGGAGCGGGCGTATGAATCGGAGGTTGTGAAAGAGCCGCTGGTTGGAAAAGATATCGGCCTCACCATTGACAGCGGGTTGCAGCACATTGCGCAAGACGCGTTGGCGGCGGCGGTGATTGAGAATCACGCGGTGCACGGAAGCCTGGTGGCGATGGATCCGAGGACGGGTGAAGTTCTGGCGCTCGAGAATTATCCGACTTACGATCCCAACCAGCGGCTTCATGCGGGCGAGAAGCCGTACGGGCGTCAAGATCTCGCCGTGGTGGCGCCGTTCGAGCCGGGCTCGGTGTTCAAAGTGATCACGCTTTCGGCGGCGCTTGAAACCACGAGCTTGCGGCCGCAATCGATCATAAACTGCGGTAACGGCGTGATGTCGCTATACAGCCGGGTGATACATGACCACAAGCCCTACTCGGCGCTTTCCATGCAGGATGTATTGGCGTTTTCGAGCAATATCGGCGCGATTCGCATCGGAATGCAGGTGGGCAGCAAGAATTTGTATGAATACATCCGGCGCTTCGGGTTCGGCCGGAGGACGGGAATCGAGCTTCCCGCCGAAGCTCCGGGGTTGGTTCGTCCGTTGAAACGCTGGCAGCCTACCTCGATTGGCTCGGTCCCGATGGGACATGAGATCAGCGTGACGTCAGTGCAGCTGGCGCAGGCGGGGAGCGTGATCGCGAATGGGGGATTCCTGGTCCACCCGCATTTAGTCGCGTGGAAGCAAGCGCCGGGTGAAGCTAGAGAAGTGATGAAGTATCCCGCGCCGGTCAAGGTTTTGAAACCGGAGACCGTGATGACTATGCGCATGATGATGCGGCGCGTGATCACGGAGCCGGGCGGTACCGGCCATCATCTGCACGTGATTGGTTACACCATCGCAGGGAAAACCGGCACCGCGCAGATTTACGATTTCGAGCACCGCGTCTATACGCACAAATACAATGCGTCATTTCTTGGTTTCGCGCCGATGGAGAATCCATCCATTTTGGTAGTGGTGACGATTACGGGAACCACTGGAGAGGCGGGTTATGGCAGCTGGGCCGCTGGACCCGTGTTTGTGAAGACTATGTCCGAAGCGTTGCGCAGGATGAGCGTTCCGCGCGACGTGCCGGAAGAGATCGAAGAGGTCGCGAACCAGGAGAAGATCGCGAAAGGCAGCGATCAGAAGGCGGATGATTTGCCTTTAGCGGAATTGAGCACGCCGTTCACGGAAGACGAGTTGAAAGACGCGCTTGGAGAGGCGGACCCGGATGCGCCGAAGGTTCCCGACTTTGTAGGCAAAACGGTTCACGACGTTGTGGCAGAAGCGGCCGAAGCGGGCCTGCATGTGGATCTGCTGGGCGACGGCGTGGGACGCGAGCAGAACCCTGCGGCAGGCGCGGTGCTGGTTCCGGGCGAGCGAATTCGCGTGAGGTTCGCGCGGTGAGAGGCGCCGCGATATGGAGCTGAGGCGAGTGCTCGAAGCCGTGCCGATCCTGGCTGACGTCCCCGCGGCTCTGTTGCAGTCCGATGTTCGCGGACTGGCATACGACAGCCGAAAAGTGCAGGAAGGATATTTATTTTTTGCGTTCGCCGGCGCGAAAACGGACGGAGCGCAATTCGCGAACGCCGCCGGCGAAAAGGGCGCATTGGCGGTGGTGAGCGAGCGCCCCAAGCCCGGCGGATTTCGAGGCGTCTGGCTGCAGGCGGCGCATGGACGCCAGGCGCTGGCGAGTGCCTCTAGAAATTTTTACGAGAAACCGGATGAGCGCGTGGCGCTGACCGCCGTTACCGGGACGAATGGAAAGACCACGAGTACATTGCTCATCGACGCCATGCTGCGAGCGGCAGGTAAGATTACGGCCCTGGTTGGAACCATTGAATATCACCTCGCCGGACGCGTGCTGCCGGCCGTGAACACGACCCCCGAGTCACTGGATCTGTTCCGCATGTTCCATGAGCTGCAGCAGATGGGTGGAACGCACGCAACCATGGAAGCGTCATCTCACGCGCTCGATTTAGGGCGTATTTACGCGATGAATTTTCATACTGCTGCGTTTACCAACTTCACCCGCGACCATCTGGATTATCACCAGACAATGGAAGCGTACTTCGCCGCAAAGCAGTTGTTGTTCACGCCGGAAAGCGGCGCTCCGCCACGCTTCGCAGTGCTCAATGCGGATGATGAATCGGCGCGGCGGTTGAATTTGTCGTCTGAAACACGAGTGTATTGGTACGGCGTGCGCGAGGAAGCCGCGCCTCGGAACGGCGCGTGGGTGGGCGCCGCCGATATTCAATCCTCATTTGATGGATTACGATTCAGCGTGGTCGCTGGAGGAAAGCGGTTTCCGGTTGAATCGCCGTTAGTGGGACACATTAACGTATAC
>JBAUUG010000337.1:0-9861 GCA_049582585.1 Bryobacteraceae bacterium
ATCACATTCAATGAGGACGAGCTCGACTTCGCCAATGCGCCCCCCAGAGCGGCTTTGAGCGATGGAACGCGCCCGCCGCCCGAGAAGCGTGGCTGGATGTCGCGCATCCCTTATTAATGGCTGACAGTGATCCCGTACGAATTGCGATCACCGATATCTTCGATCTGCATACGTTTGCTCCCCGCGACATTCAAGCGGCGGTAGAGGCTTATCTGGAAGAAGCGCATCGCCTGGGTCTCACCGCGCTCCGAATCATCCACGGCCGTGGCATCGGAGCGCAGCGCGAGATGGTACGCGCGATTCTCGGTCGGACTCCCTATGTCATCGAGTTCGGCGACGCTCCTGCTGAAGCGGGAGGATGGGGCGCGACGGTTGTGACGTTATCTCGCGGTTAGAGCTCGAGCGGCGAGTTCCAGTTGGCGCCGAAGACGATCTCATTCAGCGGCTTGCGCGTTCTTTTGGCAACTTCGCTGTTCCGGTACTGCTCAGGCAAGTCGTCCGGAGAGCCTGCATAGCCGATAGCTATCGCCGCTCCGAAATCGTAGTCGTCCGGAATCGCCAGCTCCTTGCGCGCTCGTTCGCGATCGAAGCCCGCCATTCCGTGAGCATGCAAACCCATCGCCGTCGCCTGCATGAAAAGATTGGCCAACGCCTGCCCCGCATCGTGGATGCCGTAGAGATTGGGTGAGCCGTTGTGCGAGAAAGTTCGTTTCGCAACCATGATCATCAACACCTGCGCGGTCTTCGCCCAAGCCTGGTTTGCTGGGACTAACAGCGAAAGTATTTTCTCGTACGCGGCAGGGTCTGACTTTCGCCCGACCAGGAAACGCCAAGGCTGCTCATTATAAGAGGAAGCGGCCCAGCGCGCGGCCTCGAGTAGCGTCTTCAGGTCTTCGCCGGAGACCTCACGGGCGGAAAAGGAACGCGGGCTCCAGCGGGTTCGAATCAGTTCATGAACGCCGGGCAGCGTGTCGGCTGCTTTTTCAGGCGGCTCCGCTGCGCGGCCGCTACTCATTGGCCTGTAGCTGCACTTCTTCTACCTCGGCTTCGGCGCCTTCTTTCGCCTGGGCATCGGGAGCGTAGTAGTAATCGTGATAATAAGTGTACTTGCTGTACAGCTCACCGCGACGCGCGCCATTCACGACAATACCGAGCACGTTGTTTTCGCAAAGAGACTGAAGCGCGCGAGTCACCGAATCAAAAGTTGTCGTCCCGATGCGAACCACAAGAATCGTCCCGTCGCACATCGTGGCGAGCAGGTTGCCATCGGCAGCGAACAACAAAGGCGGGCTATCGAGAATGACCCAATCAAAATGATTTCGCACCGAGTTGATCAGCTCTTTGCATTCGTTCAGGTTCAACAGCTCCAACGGATTGATAACAGACTGGCCGGCTGTCATCACGTATAGCCCGGTGTCTCCGATCTTCCGAATGACCTCCCTGAGAGAGGCCTTCCCGAGCAGGTAATCCGTGATACCCGGGGAAGGGCCGATCTGAAATGTCTTGTCGACAGTGGGACGGCGGAAATCGAAATCCGCCAAAAGAACGCGCCTACCGGCGAGCTGGGCTTGGGTGACGGCAAGATTCATCGCAGTGAAAGACTTCCCTTCGGCAGGCGATGCACTGGTCACGACCAGCGTATGGAGCGGCTGAAGTGTTTGCAGATGATTCAGCCGCGTTCGGAGGGTTCGAAACTCTTCGGCGGGAGCTTCACGGGGTTTGAGCGGATTTACCAGAAGCGAATCGCTAAGCGGGTTTAGCGGCAATGAAGGCGCGTTCACAATGATCTCTTCCAGATCATCGGCGGCCGCATCATCATCCACCAGGAGCGTTGTCGAAGCTTGGGCCCTGGGCGGGGTGCTGGGAGGCGGTTCGACCGCCCCGGAAAGTGCTTCCGCGCGGGAAGATGGTCTAGGGAGTTCAGGATTCTGTTGCGTTGCTTTTCGCAACGCGTCATGGACGCGACTCATTGTTGTGCCTTATTCATGTAGTAGTGGGCTACCGAGCCCGCCATGATCGCCAAACCGGTCACCGTGGCAGTTGCCCACCCAACCCACATGATCTGTTTGCGGCGCTGCACTACCAAGTCATTCTCGAGCAATGGAATACTTCCTAAAATCGACAACTGCGTGTAAAGGCGCGCGTCTTTCAAATTCTTCAAAGAGGTATCCTTCAACTCACGCACGGCCACTAGAATGATCCCCACCAGCAATCCCACAACCGCCCCGATCGGAATGATCATTGCCCGCTTGGGGGCCGTAGGCTGACTGGGGAGTGAAGCGGCATCCAGCACCTCGAGCGTTTCACCCTGCTTGTTGCGTTCCAGGTCCATGGAGACCGATGACTTTTCCCGCTTGGTTTGCATGTCGTCATATCGCTGTTTCGCGAGGTCCCGGTCACGAAGCAGATCGGCATACGCGCTTTCCCCCACCGGCGCGCTCTCAATTCGGGATTGATAGTTCCTGAGCGCCGCGTTTACGGACCCGATTTGACCGTTAAGCTGCTGAAGCTCCGATGCGTTTGCCCTCAGTTGGGCCTGTAACTGCTCCACCGCCCCTTGAGCGTCCAGACGCTCACGTGTCACGCCGGGATTGTCAACCGGAGCGTCCGGTTTGGCAGGTTTTTCTTTAGCTGCCTCCTCGCGCTGGCGCTTCAAAAGAGCGAGCTGGTCACGTGCCGCCTGAACGTCAGGATAATCATCCGTGTAGTGGTCCTTCAAAGACGTGATGTTGTTTTCGACAGTTTCGATCTGGTGGTCTAGAGTCGCGATTTTCTCGTTGCGGGCTTGCACCTGCGGTGATCCGCCGCTTCGAATGGCAGCCAAGCGATCTTTCGCGATGTGCAGCTCCGATTCGATCAGCATCCGCTGCTCATTGTTTCTGCTTGCAGCTTCAGTTAATGAGCTCAGGCGTCCTTCCAGAGCATTCATCTGCGTCATATTGGTCTGCATCTCTTCAGGAAGCCGTCCCGCGTTCTTTTCACGGTAGTCGGTCAGCTTTTGCTCAATCGCGTCCAGATCCCGCTTGGCACGCTCGAACTCGTCATTTAGAAACTGTTGGGTTTGTTCCTGGCTCTCCAACGTGGTTTGGCTGTTCTCGTTCATGAAACGGCCTACGATGTCCTGGCAAACATCCTTGGCGATGTAGGGGTTGTTATAGGCAAACGACACCTGCATCGCGGGCATGCTCTTGCCTGACATGGCCACCCCGGTGCTCGCGTGAATGCCGATGGCGTGCGTCCGCATCTCATTGAGTACATCTTCCAGCGGCTCGCTTTTTATTTCCTTCTTGTATAGACCGTGCTGGTTGATGATGCCGGTCAGCGTGTTGCGGCTCAGAATGCCCTGCGCCATCGAGTTGATGTGGTCTGCCACTTCCTGGCTGGTCACGTTCTGGACCAACTCCGGAGAGATTTGCTGCGGCACTATGCGGATGAGGGCTTGGGACACATAGGTATCCTCCATTAGATAGGCCGTTACGGTCGAGATCACCAGGCCGGCGAAGGCCGGAGCAATAATCCAGCGGACATTTCGCCTCAAAATGTCGATGTAATCTTCAAAATCGAATGGGCGGCGCGGTACGGAAAGTCGGTCAAGCATATCTGGTTTTAGCTGCTTCCTTACGGGACCACGATGTGGTCGCCCGATTGAAGTGGAATGTTCTGCTCCATGCGTTTTCCTCGCAAGACATCTTTGTAGTTAAAATAAATTCGCTTGTCTCCGCGGAGGATATAAATGTGCTTCGAGTTCGCAAACTCCTGTAAACCCCCGGCCTTGCTGATCGCTTCCAGAATGGTTGTGGGAACTACCAGTGGATATTCCCCTGGGTGGGTGACCTCGCCGTCCATGTAGTATTTCTTGCTGCCCACCTCCTGGACCGTGACCGTCACCAGCGGCTTGACGACATACTTCGTGAGCGCCTGCGCGATGATGTCCTGGATTTCAACCGGGGTCTTGCCGCCGGCCGGCAGGTCGCCAACCAATGGCAGCGTGATTTTGCCGTCTTCATGAACCGCGACCGGGCCTGAGAATTGAGGCTCATTCCACACCCGGATATTCAAAACGTCGGCGGGGCCTACTTTGTAAGCATTTGAATCGACGGGAGCGCCTGCACCCGAGGGCGGCGCATTCGGCGCCGGTTTGGTTTGGCCCGGAGGCGTAGCGGGAGTTTGCGGCGAAGTTCTTTCATCCCCGGGCGGCAGTGTTCTTTGATCGGCTGGGGGCGCGGTAGTTGGCGTCTGGTTCGGCGTGGATTGCGCCGGCGCCGCGTTGTCTTGCGCTCGAGCCACGCAACAAAGGCCAATGAGCAAGCAACTTACCAGAGCTGCGGATTTCCGCGGACGGGACCTTAGACTCATATTTTTGAATAACGAGAATTGCAAAAACGGGTATTTACAGCGGATATCCTCGATTTTACACACTTTTCGATCCCTCCGGTAGCGCGGATCTCCTGGTCTGCGGATAGCTTTTCATGGGCGCGGCTCGGCGGAGTTTGGGCGCCGGTCCACGGTTGCCAGCGCGGGCGGATTCGATCCCGCGTCGAATCTCGATATAGGCACCCACACTTCCATGGGAGTAGGCTCACGGTTCCCCATAGCGTAATAAGGAATAAAGGTCAGCGTCAGCGGCCGTTTCGCCCGATTCAGTGCGGTTGCCAAAGGCTGATACAGAGGCTCCTCTCCAAGAGATTTTTCGGCTGCTTGGCCTGAAACCTTTAGGATTGTGACTCCGCCCAGCAAGTCTTTCCGCGCCTCAATCGCGCTCTGCGCGCTCGCGCGAACGAAGATGTCACCCAAACTGACGCCATTTTGATCCATTTGCTCCAATGCGTAAACCAGCGGCCCACGCTGCATCGCGGAGCGACCGTAGGTATCGGCAACCCGCGGGTTTGAGACGGTTTGCGTCGGCTGCATAGGCAAGCTGATCGTGACGAAATCCCCTGGATTCCAGTTTCGCGAGATCGGAATGAAAGAACCGCGCTTCAAAGCGGCGTTCTGGAACTGTTGGCCGTTGACCTGAATATCAGCCGATGCCGCCCACGCCGGCCAGCGAACGTAAACCGTGAAATCGGAAGCGCGCTCCGGATTCACTGTCAGCTTGATATCGCCGGACCACGGATAATTCGTGCCTTGTGTAATCTTCAGAGCGGTCCCGTCTTCCAGGCGCCAATCCAGCTCTGAATTGTGATAAAGGCTCACGTAAACCCCGTCGCGGCTCATGGCGTAGAAATAGCCTGGAAGCGATTCGAACAGGCGCTCCACGTTCGGCGGGCAGCAGGTCGTGTCATACCACGGGTTGCGCAGCTTCTCGCCATTTGAGGCCAGCGGGTTGCGATAGCAATATAAGGTTCCCGAAAGCGACATGCCCGAATTAACGCCATTGTAGAGAGCACGCTCGAGCACGTCGGCATAGCGCGCGTCGCCGGTCAGCATCTCCATGCGGAAATTCCACATTACGTTGGCCACCGCCGCGCAGGTTTCCGCGTAGGCCTGTTCGCTCGGCAGTTCATAGGCATCCCCGAAGCTTTCACCGCCCGCCCGCGAGCCGACCCCGCCCGTGATGTACATCTTCCGCATGGTCAGGTCTGTCCAGAGCAGGTCGAGTGTCTTCTTATAGGCCGGATCGCCTGCCTCGGCGAAGTAATCCGTCGCCCCCGACGCGGCATAAAGCGCGCGCACGGCATGACCCTCGAATTCAGTGTGCGACGTGAAGGGTTTGCCGCTGAACATATAACGCATATCCGCGTCTTTGAGCTTGAGGCGCTCCCGCTCGACGCCGCTGAAGAGATATCGCGTGAACTCCAGATATTTCGCTTGGCCCGTGGTGCGGTAGAGCTCCACCAGAGCCAGTTCCAGCTCCGGATGTCCAGTCACAAAAGGACGTTTGCTGGGGCCGAAGTTCTCCACGACATAATCGGCGAAGCGAATGGCGGGATCGAGCAGCGCGCGGCTGCCCGTCGCCCGGTAATAGGCGATACCCGCTTGGATCAAGTGCCCCAGGCAGTAGTCCTCGTGCGAGCGGGTGAGTTCTGTAAAACGCAGGTGCGCCTTATCGCCCACCCAATAGGTATTCAGATAACCGCTGGGCTCTTGAGCCGCAACAATCGTGTTGATCAGCGATTCAATGTCGCCGCGCAGCTTCTGTTTATCGGCATCCGAAGTTTCGTTCGACGCGAGCGCCCACGCGGCGGCCTCAATCCATTTGTATAGATCGGAATCGGTGTAAAGCGGTCCTTTTCTCTGGATCTCGGGTCGGCCCGCCAAGCGGCGAAAATTATCCACCACCCCATGCTCTTCCAGCAGTTCGAGCATGGTCGGCAGGCTATGTTCCGTCGTCACCTTGCGGCGTGCGCTCCAGAAGCCCTCGCCCAGGTGAACTGCTTCAACCGGAACGGGATGCAATCGAGCATTCAGGGAATGATCGAGATAGAGAACCCCCTCGTTCTTCCAATCTTGGCTGGTTGCCTGCGCCCGTAACTGGTGTAAAGCGACCGCTGCAAACACGCCGGCAAACAGAGCCGCAAGGAACAACCGTTTCATAGGGTCTTCAAATGACGGTAGACGAGCGAAACTGGCAAACCCACGACGTTGTGGTAACAACCCTCAATTGACGAGACGAACTTCGAGGCGAGCCCCTGAATCGCGTAGGCTCCTGCTTTGTCTCGTGGCTCCCCGCTTCGAGTGTACTCCTGAATCTCTTCATTCGTAAGCTGCAGGAACGAGACTCTGGTACTGGCGATGTCGACAATCCGCCGCGCCCCCGCCAGAATGCAGATGCCCGTATAGACCCAATGGTCCCGGCCGGATAAGCATCGAAGCATGCGCGCAGCATCTTCGTCGCTGCCAGGTTTCCCAAACACCTGGTCATCTATTTGGCCCTCCGAGTAGCCCTGTATACAGACTATCGTGTCTGCCCCGAGCACGATGTCTGTTGGACCGGAAATCACAGCGCGAGCCTTCTCTTCAGCAACGCTCTGGACGAAGTCTGCCGCGCGTTCGCCGGGATAGCGAACTTCGGAAACCGTCACCGGCCGGACTACATGGTCAATTCCGGCAGCTACCAGAAGTTCGTGGCGGCGAGGAGAAGCTGAACCGAGAATCAGCATATTTCAAGAAGATTATGATGAGTCAGATGTCCACTACCGCTACGGTTGAGTATCACACCGAATTAATTGACGGGCAGGAGATTCAAAAGCCATTGCCGAAGACACTGCACGGGATTGTGCAAGCCCGCTTGATCGTGGAGCTTTCAAAATGGGCTGGAAAATTGCGATTGATCGTATCCTCCGAGCAAGACATTCTATGCGGGCCGGATCGGCTGGTTCCCGACATCGTTCTTGCCGGAGAAGAAGGCCCGTTCGAAAATGGCTACATCAAGGCCGAGGACCTCGAACTGGCGGTCGAGATCATGTCGCCCGGACAGACGTTCAGCGACTTGCTTTCAAAGTGTGAACGTCTCAGCCATTGCGGCACTCGCACGTGTTGGATGATCTGGCCGAAGAAAAGAAAAGCGTGGGTCTATAGCGCGCCGGAACAAGAAGTTTCCTCGTTCACCTTCCGAGGTCATAAAATTCTGCTTTCCGTGCTGTTTGAGGGATTGGACCGATACGAAAAGCTAGGCGCAATTTAGCGCAGGACGGATATAGGCGACCGGGCGCCTATCTATTCTTATCCGATCCAACCGATTTCCTTCGATGCCGCCGTTGCGCGTTGTTTGTCTTCGCCTCCAGAACATACGACGCCTTGGCTGTTGCCCCTTCAACAACCAGAAACGCGTTTCCGATTCCGCTCGACCGGCCCATCTGTCCTCGCTTTTTGCGGCGCTTCATTATCATGGCAAGTACGACGAAAGCGAGAATTGCAGCCACCATCGCAACCGTCAATAAAGAGTTCATGTCACTGAGCGAGTGCATGAGACGAGCCTGTCAAATCCTACACATTCGCTGCTACGCGTGTATCCTCAAACACCGCGACATCGGCGCTCGATCCCGTGGGTAAAGGCGTGCCGTCTTCCCGAAGGTGCTCCATGATGGTCTGGACCACTTCGCCTATGTTCTTTACGGCCTCGCCTTCGGTTGAACCCTGCGTCGCCGCCCCGTAGCGGCTGAGCGCCGGGCAATAGGCGTGATAGCCGCCCTCGTCCGGTTCTACGATCACTTTGAACGTGTACGTCCGCATCCTTAAGTTCCAAACAGCGGGCTCAGATACTTGTAGCTCTCCCGCAGACTCGCAATCGGGTCGCCGGGGGTCTGATCCTGTTCTACGAAATAGTGACGCACGCCAGCCCGGTTCGCTTCAGACAAAACGGCCGGGATATCGAGCGACCCGCTGCCGACCTCCTTAAACGTATCCGCCGGGACATTCTCGTTGTACTGCACAGGCAATCCGCGAGCCTTATCTTTCAAGTGGAGAAGGAGTACGCGGTCGGAGTAGGTCTTGAGCAATTGGACCGGATCGTGCCCGGCCACGCTCACCCAGAAGATATCCATTTCGAGCGATACCACGCCTTTATGGGTTTCATGCATCAAAATCTGCAAGCCCGTGGTTCCGTTCAGCGGCTGAAATTCAAAGGCGTGATTGTGGTAGCACAGCGTCAAGCCGTGCGACTTCGCTCGCTCACCTGATTTGTTCAACGTTTCCGCCAATCGCTTGAACACTTCTACCCCGCCGCGCTGCTCGGGGGGCACGTACGGCGCGACAACGTATTCGAATTGACGCTGTTTCAGGCCGGCGAGGACGCTGTCGAGCCCGTCTCCGCCCTCTTCAAGAATCTTAAGATCGACATGCACGCTGACAGGCTTCAAATTGGTCTGCTGAAGCGCGGGCCAGATCTTATCGAGATCGTCGTATGTGGCTTCCACTTCCGCGTAGCCGATGTCTTGTATGGCTTTCAGCGTCGCTGCGGGGTCTTTCCCAATCACGTTTCTAACGGTGTAGAGCTGAACTCCCAGGTTCCTCGCGCTGAGTGCTTCCTTTGCAAGCGCCGCTCGGCTCAGCGGGATCAGCGCGGCTGCTTTAGCGAAAGTGCGGCGGGTCATACGAGGCATGCTTCGTATGGTACCTGAATCACTGATCGGGCGGCTTGCGCGTTTCCCACTCGGCGGAAAATCGTTGACCCAAGCGGAAGTGCCGGGCATCGAAGATCATCGTGCCCTCCTCTAATTGCTCAGTTATAACCGCGGGCAGCGGCTCTCCGTAAAGGAAATAAAGCTTGTCGCCCTCTTTGCGGGAGGGTTTGTGCGACGCGCGCAGCAAGAAAGCCCGATTCCCGAACGCCAAACGTTGGAATTCAATTCTCACGGCGTAGTGCTTTTCCGGCTCGTAGCGTTCTTCAAGTTTGGTAATGATTCCGCTCAGGCTCGCGCCTTTGGGGATCGCTTTCCCACTCCCGGGTATAACCACGGGGTCGAGCAAAACGCCCTCGACCGGATCACCTGTATAAGCCTTCTTCTCATCTATTGGAGTTCTGAGCCCAACGTGCAAAACCATTCCAGCGGGAAGCCATTCTGTCGCGGCAATAGGCGTGGGCGCCGGCGCTGCTCCAGCCGCGGGATCGTCGAAGCGGATGGTCGATTCGCCTCGGAACTCGCGGCATTGCGAATACTCGCTCCGGCTGATGGTGTAGATATGCTTGACATCATCGATCAGCAGGTCGAACGATTTGGGAATTAGGGCCTCTCTCCCCGACATATTCACGTTCTGGTATTTTATGTCCGTTTCTGCGGAACAAATGTTCGAGTCGGTCGGGACGGAATCAGCGACGATAGTAAGGCTTGTCAGTTCGAAGCTTGCCGAGTTTACGGAGAACGAGCCGTGGAAAGGCACCAACGGGTTTCCACTCTGCGCATTTACGTGGTAATGGCT
>JBAUUG010000338.1:0-21721 GCA_049582585.1 Bryobacteraceae bacterium
ATAGATGTCTGTATAATAAGAGAGCTTATTATGGCAAAGATGGATGCTCTCCAAGGTTCTATCGATCTCCTCGTTCTGAAACTGCTTTTGCGACGTCCGCGGCTCCACGGTTACGCCATCATGTCGGCGATCCGAGAAACATCCGACCAAGTGCTGCGAGTGGAAGAGGGCTCGCTCTACCCGGCGTTGCACCGGATGGAGGAATCCGGTTGGATTCGCGCGCAATGGGTTGACAAGGAAAATGGCCGGCGAGCTCGCATTTATGAGCTAACGGCGGCGGGTAAAAAACAGCTTGCGGCAGAAGAATCGCGGTGGCAGGCCGTAACGGCAGCAGTAAACCGCGTATTAAGGATGGCCTGATATGTCGCTCTGGTCGCGCATGGCAAATCTCTTTCGAACCGAGACTCTCCACGGTGAAATTGATGAAGAACTGAGGGGACACATCGAGGAAGCGCTCCAGGAAGGCCGAGATCCCGATGACGCTCGAAAGGCCTTCGGATCTTTGCTACGCTACCGCGAGCAGAGCCGAGACGTCAAGCTGGTTACCTGGATCGATGCGCTTCGCGCAGATTTGATCTTTGGCTGGCGGCAACTTGTCAAACGCCCGGCCACCTCGATTGCAGCGATTCTCTCTCTTGCGCTGGCCATTGGTTCCTGCACTTCGGTGTTTCGGCTGGTGGACGCGCTGTTACTCAGACCCTTACCCGTGGAGCATCCCGAACGCCTCTACGCGATGGTTTTTCGCGGAGTCGGCCCGGACGGCTCCATGCGAGACAGCGAGTGGACTGAATACCCTCAGTTTTCGTTGATGAGGGCCGCCGCCAAAGGCGACGCGGAACTAATTGCCGTTTCCGGAGTGGACCGGGTCGATTTGACGTTCGATTCCGATGCGGAAATGGAGAGGGCTCACCGGCAATTTGTCTCCGGATGGATGTTCAAATCGTTCAGCTTGAAACCCGCTTTGGGCCGTCTGTTGAGCGGAAACGACGATCTCAAACCGAAAGCCAGTCCATACGCTGTGCTTTCGTACAACTACTGGTCGCAGCGCTTCGGCCGCGATCCCAAAGTGATCGGCCGGAGATTTCAGCTTGGTAATGATCTGTATGAAATTGTTGGTATTGCCCCCGCAGGATTCACGGGCACTGAGGCAGGCACATTCACCGACATTTTCCTTCCCAACACGATGTTTGAGGGCGTCACGCATGACGACTGGAGCTGGATCCGAACGTTCATACAAATGAAACCGGGCGGGAGTAAGGAACGTGTCCGGGAACGCCTGCAAGCGATCTGGAAACGGGTTCAAACCGAGCGAGCTAAGGGGTTCACAGGCTGGCCGGCAGACAGGAGGAGAAGATACTTAGAGCAGCAGGTGCTGATACAACCAGCGGCTGCCGGTCTGTCGTACGTGCAGCACAGTTACCGCGTCGCATTAGTCGCGATAGTGGTGATCGTGGCCCTGGTGCTGTTAATCGCCTGCCTGAACATCGCGAATTTGCTTACTGCGCAAGCTGCCGCCCGATCGCGAGAGATGGCGTTGCGCGTGTCGATCGGAGCGGGCAGGTCGCGGCTGGTGCAGCTCGTACTTCTTGAGAGCGCATTGCTCGCCGCGCTTGCAACATGCGCGGGCGCATTGTTTGCGTGGTGGTCGGCTCCCTTAATAGTAGCGAGCATTAATCCGCCGGACAACCCCGCGCAACTGAGTCTGCCTGCAGATTGGCGCGTCCTTGCCTTCCTCGGCGTGCTGAGTGTTAGCGCAACGCTTCTCTTTGGCCTCATCCCAGCGGCACGCGCATCAGCAATCAATCCGGCGGCAGCGCTCAAGGGTGGCGATGACCCTCACTCACGCCGACGCCTGATGTACGGACTCATCACTGCACAGGTTGCCTTTTGTTTCGTCGTGCATTTCGCGGCCGACGCGTTTGTATCAACCTTGCATCGTCTTTCCAGTCAGCCAACCGGCTTCAATGCCGAACGCCTTCTGGTGCTGGAGGCGGCTGCAAAATACGCGCAACCGATCGAGTTCTGGTTTCAGGCCGCTGACCACTTGCAGGATTTAACCGGAGTTGAGAGCGTTGCGATTGCGGACGTGCCGTTGCTGGGCGGTGAGGGTTCGAACGGCTTTATCTCCGTGAACGGAGGCCCGCCATCCCCACTCCTTGCCAATTTCCTCAACGTGTCCCAAGGGTGGCTAAAGACCATGAAAGTTCCGTTGTTGGAAGGTAGAGATCTTCGCCGAGGCGATGTAGCGCCGGGCGTCGCGCTCGTAAACCGGGCGTTCGCGAAAGAGTATTTTCACGGCGAAGATCCGGTGGGGAAGTCGTTTGCCAAGGGGACACAGATTTTTCACGTCGTGGGCCTGGTTGCGGACACGCGATACCGCAGCATACGTGAACCAATGGCGGCGATAGCGTTCATCCCGCTCCGCTCCGCGATAACTGGACCGCTGGCGAGGGCAACATTCCTCGTGCGAACCGCGACTTCGAATCCCTACGCGCTGGCGACTATGCTTCGTCGCGAAGTGTCGCGCGCCCGGCCCGAGCTTCGCGTAAGCAATGTCCGCACTCAATCGGAAATAAACCAGGGGCAAACCGTGCGCGAGCGGCTGCTCGCGGCTTTGGCCGTGTTCTTCGCCGGTGTGGCGTTGTTGCTGGCTGGCATTGGGTTATACGGAGTGCTGGATTACTCAGTGCTGCAACGGCGTCGGGAACTAGGGATTCGAATTGCAATCGGAGCGCCGGCAATTGACATCGCGAAACAAGTAATGTTAGGTATCTTCACAATGGTCGCGGTAGGCACAGTGCTAGGGGGTGGTGTCGGCCTACTGCTCGAGCCTCGTATCAAGAGCTTGCTCTACAACGTAAGGCTTTTCGATGTAGGCGCTCTCAGCATTCCGCTGATGACGATCCTGGTCATTACTCTGCTATCCGCAATACCGGCTGTAATTCGCGGAATCAGAATCGATCCGATCGAGATGCTGCGTGCAGAATAAGTATTTCCGGCCGGCGGGCCAGCGCGCAACAGAATATGTCGCGGAACACGGAGCTTTCGAACCCGGCGATTGCTACGGCCTTCCCGGTTCCCCGCCCCAGCTCTGCTCGAGCATCAGAGTGTACTCGCCCGACGCGTAGAGATCGAAAGTGAACTCATCCTGTTGCGGACGCTCGAACGCTGTATCTTTCAGCCGTTGTTCGAACCATTGATCCAGGTAACGATGATAGCGGCGCAAGAAGTCGAAAGAAAGGCTTCCGCTTACCGGCATATCTTGAAACACTGCATGCAGGCCAATCGAGCGGCGGAACAGCGAGCAAAAATCCAGCACGCCCCAGCCCTCCAGCTTCGCGCGCACGTGAGCCGGCGCATGCTGCACTAATAGGACGGCGAATGTCTCCGCTCGAATGCGGCGCCCCGCGAAAGCCTCCGAACTTGCTGCCGTCTCGGCGCACTGGTCAGCCCACCGCATGATGTCCTTGCCGATGTAATACAGCATCCGAACTTCCGCGTATCTCCCGCGAATGAGCTGGTGATCCAGATTTTCGGTTGACAGCTCAGGCTTTGGCAGGAAGCCCTGAAGGGCCAGGCTGGCCCGCGAGCTCTCCATTAACACCGATGTGTCTTCGGGCCCTGAAAAAGGATGCAGAATGAGAGGCGGTAGCCGAAAAGTTTGGACGGCGGGAGTTTTCATCGGAATATCAGCGGGCGGCAGCAGGTCGGGTTGAACCTGACCAGTGATCTTAGAAAAGAGTGAGAGAAATTGCACTCTCCATACGTATCGGCAGCAAAGCCGCCGGGGCGACTAATTTCAGAATGCCTGCCTGAGTACAGCTCCGGGCACATCTATCGACTTACTTCTTGATTACGGTAGGAATCGTAACTTCGCAGCACTTCGATGCCGGTGCTCCAGGAACGTCTTTCGGTTTGTTCAGCTCCAATTGAATCACTGTGTCCAGCGTGTTCCAAGGCACCGCGCCGCTGATCGTCCGGCCATTCACAAAAATAGTCGGCGTTTGCTGAACCTGGAGAGACTGGCCGGCTTCGACGCTTTGATTCACCTGCGCGGCGGTCGCGTGCGTATCGATACAGCTCGAAATCTTTGATAAGTCAAGATTCTGTTCTTTCGCGATCGCGAGCGTCTTCTCCCGGAGGTTGCTCTCGTTCACCTCGCCTTGATGATCGTAGATCCAGTCATGAAAAACCCAGAATGCCTCCGGCTTTTGATCGCCCACGCAGTGAGAGGCCTCCGCTGCCGCGCGCGCCCATTTGTGGATGCTTTCTAGCGGGAAGTCCTCAAAGATCACCCGCACATCATTCGGATATTTCTTAGGAACGTTGTCGCGCATGGTCTTCGCGAACTCCCGGCAATACGGGCATTCGAAATCGCTGAAAACCACCATCGTGACGCTCGCATTCTCAGGCCCGAACGAAGGGCCATCCGAGGGAAGATGTTGCAGGTTATCAAGGAAAGGGCTCTCGTTCAAATCCCAAATCGAGCCGTTGACGAAGTGCTGCCCATCCAGTGTTACATAATACACACGGTCGAGCCTCTGTGGACCGTTGCTGAGATGCACCAGCACCCGGAAATAACCTCTGAATGGACTTGGCGCCGGGTCATCGATAACGAACTTAACCTTGGCTGAATACGCCTCGGCGTACCTCAGATAATTTTCGAGCTTTTGCTTATCGATTTTCGGCGCCGAGTCGCCCGGAGCCGCGAACGTGCTCGAGGCGGCCACGATCGCCATCACTGCGGCCGCTATGACAGCTCGGCTGACCCGGCCAAAACTCGAAGAGGTTATCAGCATGTTTGTTCTGGTGAGCGCGGTAGGAATCGAACCTACAACCTAGTGATTAAGAGTCACTTGCTCTGCCAATTGAGCTACGCGCCCATTCCGGTGGGTTTTGGCCGCTGCGAGCGCCGCCTCCACAACTATAACATCGGCCCACAGAGTGCCTTAATGCACAAAACGGGCAGACCAGGTAACCAGCGTTCAACGTAATCTAACCTGATGTAGCCTAAAACGACAGGTAAAGGAAGATGCCATGTCGCTGACACCATCCGAATCGCGGAAAAAGGAGCTTCCCTTATTACCCCAGCGTAATCAGCTGTGACGGGTGGCCTTCTTCCGGCATGGCCAGGCCCGGCATCGGTTTGCCTTGAAACAGGCGCTGGCAAGGTTTCGCTAGCCATCGGGCCCAGCGATTCGCTTTTTTAACGCGGGCACTATCGGTGGCGATCCCGGTGTTGGCGTACATTTGACGATAAAGCTTGGAGATGAACAGGAATGCCAGGCGAGCCCGTAGCGTGGTGACGCAGTTCGATCGCGTCCAGATCTCGCGGAGACTGTAGAAGCTGTCCCATACTCCTTGGGTGCGTACGCGGATCTCTTCCGGGCTCATCGTGGGATGAGGGATGAACAATTTGGGACGCTGAGAAGTGGGAAGCAGCCAATAACGCGTGATGGGAATACCGTGGATTCGCTCAACGGCCTCTCCCTGGCTCTTTTCCCAGTGTTGAAAATCGACTGTGCCGGGAAATGGCGTCATGGTCACGAACTGCGCGAACGTCAGATCGGCTTGCTTCGCAAGAGCGGCAGTCGCTTCGAACGTATCCTCGCGATCGGTGGATAGACCGAAAATGAACGATCCAAGCACATGCACTCCGTGGCGCTTGAATGTTCGAAGACGCTCCGCCAGTTGTTCACCGAAGCAATTGAAATCTTTGTAGACCGATTTCAGGCCTTCCGCGGTGACTGCTTCAACTCCGACAAGAGCCCCTTTGATGCGGGCCTTCCGCATGGCATCAAGGAACTGCGGGTCTTCGGCCGCTTCCATGGTGATCTGGGTATAAAAAACCAAGTCGGCGGGAAGCTGCGAGAGGCGTTCCATAAGCTCGAAGCGCTCGTCGCGAGTCGCCCGAAGCTGGGCCAGCCGTTCGTGGTTGTTCTGGCGCTCAGCCAGCGCGAGGTCGGTGAGCGTAACGGGATAGAAGTTATCGTCGGCCAGAGCAATGAACCGGTAGCCTAACTGGCGAAGTTGGACCACCTCGCGGATCACAGCGTCCGCCGAGCGCTGGCGAGGGCGTTGGCCATCGGTGCGCCACACTGAGCAGAACGAACAGTGCTTGGGACAGCCGCGAACCGTTTGCACGGAGGCCCACATGTACTTTTTAGGGGGCGTAAGGTCCCAGCGCGCCGGCAGAAACCGATCGCCGGAAACGCGGCCGCCGTCGTACATGCGCAACGGGGCTTCCTTCGCGCAATCCGCAAGTACCTCTTTCCAGACTTCGTCGCCATCTCCTTTGACCACGGAGTGCGCGCCGCCAAGTTGGTGAGGCTCTTCAGGATAGAGCGTGGCGTGGATGCCGCCGTAGATCACCCAGGCTCCGCGTTGGCGGGCCAGCCGTCCGACTTCGAGACCGCGATAGGCGTTGCCGGTATGTATGCCGATTCCTACGACGTCACCGGCATCCACTTTACCGGGATCAAAAGGCTCCAACGTTTCGTCGGTGATGACCGGATCACCGTATTGCCGCGGTGTCGCGGCAGCCAACACAAATAGCCAGCGCGGCGTAATGACGCCGATTCCGAATGAAACATCACTGGGATTCACCAGGTGAACACGCAAGGTTCGGTACCCCCTCTCCTCCGCCTGAGAACGAGTGTTTCCAAACCCGGAAGGCTTACCTAGTATAGACCCTTGGGTTCTAATCAGTGTCCCGGTTAACAGTTTCCATCGAAAAAGCCGGCAGGCAGATCGCGAAGTATTCCGCTCCCTCCGTACCCGGCGCGCTGTAACGCACCCACTCGCCCTGGTGAGCGATCACACTCTGACCGGCATGGACATCCAGGAATCCGCCCGTATATTCCACCCGGATTTTTCCCTTCACGACTACCGTAAACTCGTCAAATTCCGGAGTTTGCCCGGGCTCCTGCCATCCGCCGGGGCTGCGCATATGCGCGATGCTCACGTGCGAGGTACCTGTGTTCACGCGGCCTACGTATTCATCTATGAGTTTCGGCTTATTGCCCGCCGCTTCCACGCGGACCGGCTGGGGAATCAAAGTTGGCTGTTTCATGGAAAAGTCCCTTACAGGATAAAATTGTCCCTTCTGGAGGAGGAATGGAAAAATCCCAAATCACTGCCGCGACATTAGCCGCCGTGGTGATCGCTGCCGCAGTGGCGCTTACGCTGCTGCCGGGGCCGCTGGACTGGGTCGCTAGCATCGGAGGCTTCAGTCTGCTGCTGATCCTCCTGGCCTACGACCGGGAGGGCTATCGGTCCCTTTTCCAGAGCCTCGCTTTTTCCGCAGTTTTCGGAGTCTGCCTGATGCTCGCGTCAGCCGGCGTGATCCGCATCCTGACGGGCGTCACGGTGAGCGATGCGCGGTTTTCGCATGAGTGGCTGCCATTGACTTGGGCCTGCGCGACAGCCGTTTTTTGGGGAATCGATCGCGCTCGCATGAGTGGCCGCCAGTTCTCGGGTGAAACGCACACTGTCCGTCCTGTTACTAGTCCTCGGACCTTTGTTCCGGAGTTCGCACCACCACCTCTTCCAGCGGAACCGCCCAGACCAGCCGAGCCGCCGCAACCAGCGGAACCGCCGAGAGCAGATGCTCCGCCAGCCGCCATACCTATCAAACCCGGGAAAGAAAGCATGATCTACGTAAACCTCGTCGGCGAAGGCCTTAACGTCCTTCGCTCCGTCAGGGCCGAGCATCTCGGACGCGATTTCTACAAAATCACCGACTCCATGCCTGATGGAGAGACTTGGGAGTATCAGCCTGGCCAAGTTGTGCGTTGCAAGAAAAAGAATCTCTCGAGCGGCAAAGGTCTGGTCGCGGTCGAAGAAGCTCCCAGGGCGCAGTAGCCCGGCCTATGACCATCAAAGACGACATTGTTGTTGAAATTGACACTCCCACCGGGCCGATGCGGACCTATGTGTTTCGGCCTGCGGAGGACGGCAAATATCCGGGAATCGTCTTCTTCTCCGAAATCTTTCAAGTGACCGGGCCGATCCGGCGTACAGCCGCGATGGTCGCCGGACACGGCTATGTGGTTGCCGTGCCGGAGGTCTATCACGAGTTGGAATCGCCCGGCACGGTGCTGGCGTACGATCAGCAAGGAGCGGACAAGGGGAACGTCGACAAATACGAGAAAGAATTGTCGTCTTATGATGCCGACGCAAGGGCGGTGCTCGATCATTTGAAGTATCGCGACGATTGCAGCGGACGTCTGGGCGCAGTGGGAATCTGCCTCGGCGGGCATCTCGCGTTTCGCGCGGCAATGAATCCGGACGTTTCGGCCACGGCCTGTTTCTACGCAACCGATATCCACTCGGGCACTCTCGGAAAGGGCAAGCAGGATAACTCGCTCGAACGCGCGGCGGATATCAAGGGCGAACTCTTGCACATCTGGGGACGACAGGATCCGCATGTGCCGCTCGAAGGCAGAAATCGCATCAAGGCTCGTCTGGAAGAAGCCGGGGCGCGATTTCAGTGGCTCGAGGTTAACGGCGCGCATGCATTCATGCGTGATGAAGGATACCGGTACGATCCGGCGCTTGCCTATCAATGCTACGGACTTGTCTTGGAATTGTTCCATCGCAAGCTAGCAATCTCGGCATGATCGGGTAACGCCCTCTGCTGCTCAGCGATCTAACGGAAGAGAGGTGAACTCGTGGTCTGGAGATGGGTCTCAATAAGTCTGTTCATCATAGGTATTCTGTCTCTGCCATTCTGGCCCTACAGTAAGGAATTCACCATCTATCCGACTGCGTTCTGCTGGTTCCTCACAGTGCTTACGCTGCTGGTCAGCATCTTCGGAAAGCGCGGTAGCGAGCTCTGGCGGCACAAAGGGCAAGGGTAATTCCGGGGGCCGACCTAAACTGGCAACTTTACGCGCCCTTTGGCGTGTAACAGCTACGCTTTGGCGACACGTCTCAATCAGTGAGGGAGAGACAAATGCATAAGCTCGGATCAATCGTACTCACGGGTGTGCTGCTCATGCCATTCGGATTGAGCGCGCAGCAAAACGATCACAACGATGCGTTCGTTCGAGGATCCGCGAGTGAGAACCGAATCATGCGCGAAGTCCGGCACCAGCTCGTGATGCTTCCGTATTACACAATTTTCGACGACTTGGCGTTCCGCATAGACGGGAGCACTGTAACGCTGCTAGGAGAAGTTACAGATCCAGTTCTCAAATCCAGCGCCGAGAACGTAGTAAAACACGTTGAAGGCGTCACGCAGGTCAACAACCAGATTGAAGTGCTGCCCGTTTCTCCGATGGATTGGCAGATTCGGCGAGCTGAGTTCCGCGCAATCTATGGCGATCCTCAAATCGGGGACCGGTATGGGCACCAAGCATTGCCAAGCATTCACATCATAGTGAAAAACGGCAATGTAAAGCTTGAGGGCGTGGTGGGCAATGAGGGTGACAAAGACCTGATTAACGTTCGGGCCAACGGCGTTCCAAACGTCTTTCACGTTGAGAACGATCTGCAAGTAGAGAAGTCCTGAAACCGAGCCCGAGGCGCAAGCGATGTTTTTCAGAGCACCTTCAGAGTAGTCGAAACCGACGACTTGCCCCAGGCCAAGGTTAGTTCCGCAACATCGCTCGACTGTTTGTTAAGGGTAATCGTAAACTGCTCGACCGGCGTTGGCAGAGATTTGACCGGCACGTCGAATCGTCCCAGGTCTTCAGATTCCTTGTAGCTGAAGGCGCCCCATTGGTTAGCAACTTTGTTGATGATTATGGTCCACTTATCCGGATTTGTGATCGCGAACATGGAGTAACTGCCCGGGGCGAGATCGAGTGTATTCGCGATGCTGGTCCGGGCCGTTACCGTGAGCTTGGTAGCTTCATCAGCGCCGAGACGCCAAACTTGGCCATCGGGCGTCAAGTGGCCGAGTTCGCGTCCTTTGAGATAAGGCCGTCCATAGCTGATGCTAATCTTCTTTCCATTGAGATCGATTGAGGCCGTTTCATGAGGACTCGCGCGCTTACTGTTATCCTGCATGGCCGAATGCGCGAGCAGAGGAGAGGCAGCGCTGAGGATCATCGCTAATCTACGTGTCATGTCACTATTTACGCATACGCTGCTTGCTCACGCGCGCGGTTCAGTTCGAGCCAGCGCGTCTAAACGATTCTCTATAATCCGTTGCGAATCGAAATCAACCAGCTTCAGCAGCCCGGCCGCCGCCATTTCGATGGCTTTGCGCGGCATGAGACCGATCAACTCACTCTCTTCCACGTCGACGCCGTGAGCAGCCGCCAGACGGCAGACTTCTGAGTACACCACGTGAACCGGGGTTTGTTCAAAATCGGTTAAATTGATTGACACCTGAACGAGATCCCGAGAAACAAGCGGAAGGCCCAGCGCCTTGACGCCGGGAAAGCCGCCGCCGCTTGCACGAATGCGCTGCGCGATCGACTGCGCAACGTCGAGGTTCGCGGTTTTCAAGTTGATGTTGTATGCAATCAGAATCTTCCGCGCTCCTACTATGACGGCGCCGGCCGTAGGATGCAGCCTGGGGCCGCCCAAGTCGGGAGCCTTCGTCTCCTCCAGTAAGACTGCTTCGCGCAATCCTTCGAATTGGCCTCGCCGCACATCTTCCAATCTCACGCGGTCCGGCCTGGTGGCGGCTGCCTGATAGAAATACACCGGAATATGGAGCTCTTTCCAGATTCGATTGCCGGCGCGGCGAGCAATGGCCACGCAATCTTCTAATGTCGCTCTCCCCAAAGGAACGAAGGGCAGTACATCCAGTGCTCCCAGCCGCGGATGCACTCCACGATGTTGATTCAAGTCGATCAGCTCGGCGGCTTTCGCCGTAGCGCTCACCGCGGCTTCAATTACCGCTTCAGCGTCACCCGCGAACGTTATAACGCTGCGGTTATGATCCGCATCGCTGGTGCGATGCAGCACCAACGCCCCCGGCACGCGCGATATGGCGAATTCCAGCGCATCCACGCGAGCAAGGTCGCGCCCTTCAGAGAAGTTTGGAACGCACTCGATCAGCGGCGCCGTCAATGCGCGCTCACTTTCCGTCGCGTCCTATTCAGGACGATGTTGCCATCGCGGAGAGCCATGCCTACGTGGTTGACGCCGAAACGTCCGGCAATCTCGCGATAATCGGGTACATGCAGAACGATAATATCCGCCCGCTTTCCTAATTCCAGACTTCCGACTAAGTGCGCGCAGCCGGCCGCATGGGCGCCATTGATGGTTGAAGCAATGATGGCCTGCTCCGCAGTGAGGCGCAGACGCAACACCGCCAAAGACAGCACCATCTGCATGTTGAAAGTCGGACTACGCCTGGAATCATAGCCGCTCGATAGGGCGATTGCTGCACCGCTTGCCGCTAGCTGAGCAACGGAGCCGCCCACATCGTTTTCCAAAACCTCTCGCCCGGGCGAAAGGACGATCACGCTTGAGGTTTTCGACAGCACAGAACATTCATCAGAACTAATATGCGAGTGGCAGGAAATGGTTTGCGGGTTAACGCGCGATATCAGATCCCCCAATCGAGCGCAATCCCCGCCGTGCCAGACGAGATTTAAACCGAGATCTCTCCGGTCCGGCAGTTCGGATTCTGCTGTGAGGTCCATAAAATGCGCAAGCCCGCGATTCACCAAAGCTGTGACTGTCTCTGTGAGAGCACTCTCAGAAACCACCGCGTTGACCCGCCATGACCGCAGCATCCTGACGGGGTTGTCACCGATGGCGGCGAGCTGCCGGAGCGCTGCTATGTCAGACGCGGCATCGCCGGTATCCGAATTGGCCTTTACCTCGGCGGTTAAGGTGCCATGTTCCAGGCAGGCTCGCATCAGCGCCAGGCTCTCATCGTGAAACTCGGCCATCTGTTTGCGTGTATGTAAACGCGCGCCGGGACGCTTGGCCGGACCTGGACTGACATGGATATTGGCATCGACGAAGCCGGGTATCACCACACCGCCATTCGCGGGAATCTCGAGTGCAGTGCGCGCTTCTTTCAGGTTTTCGAGGCGCCGCGTCGGACCCACGCCGGCAATGACACCGTCACGAATGAGCACCGAGCCATCTTCGATAATTCCCAGGTCGTTAAGAGCTGCGCCCCGGCGCGCGCCGCTCGAGCCTCGCAAAGTCAACACTTGCTTGGCCCCGCGAAGCAGGACTAGTTGTGCCAAAGCTTTTTTTCCGGAGCAGGTTCTTACCCGTTATCCATTGTTACCCATTTGCCGCATCGCTGCGTGGAACCATAGAAAGTCTTGCCAGAACGCAACCAGAGTAATGGCGAGCGCCACGCCGGCCAGCACTTTCCAAACCATCTCGCGAGGAGTATTCGGCAGACCGGGCAGGCCGCCCACGAAACCAACCAGGAATCCTCCCACAAAGCCGCCAATATGTGCAGCAAGACTGATTCCCGGCATGAGGCTGAGCACCAGCCCGAAGATGAGCCACTGCCCGTAGTGCGCTCGAACAGCCTGCGCCAGCGGATCGGATCGATGGCGGAGCGCCATCGCCAGCATGATGCCGAACATGCCAAACGCGGCGGCCGACGCTCCCAACGCCACTGATCCGAAAGAGTAGGCCATCCAAAACCCTGTGATGGTTGAAAGAATATACGCCACGATCAGTCGGCTGGTGCCGTAGAACTGTTCCACTTCGGTGACCAGTATGAACAGCGACCAGGAGTTCATTGCGATGTGCCAGAATCCGCCATGCAGAAAGCCGGCCGTAACCAGCCTCCACCACTGCCCTGCGTGAATGTACGGCGGATATTCAGCGCCCAGACTGACCGCCACTCCTCCATTCACATTTCCAAACGGCGCATTCGCTAACTGATGGCTGACGACCAGCTCAATCAAAAAGAAAGTTACGTTCACGACCAGCACAATGATGCTCGCCAGATTGGCATGCGGAATAAACGATTGCGCGAATTGACTTGGTCGAAGATCCACCGCGCGCGGTCCCAGTTGAACGCCGCAATAAGGGCAAACGCGGTCACTGACCGTAATGAAGGCCCGGCAGTTCGGGCACATGCGGCGCTTTTCCACGGTCTTCATTGTAGCCGCCGCCGCGGCGCTGTCTTGATAGAATCGAGAAACTTGCATGACCAAGACTGAGCAGGAGCGCCGCCAGGACCTCATTCGCGTTTGCCGCACGATCTATGAAAAGGGCTGGGTGGCGATGAACGATGGAAACGTGAGTATCCGGCTCGACCGGGACCGCATACTATGTACTCCTACCGGCATCAGCAAGGGGCTTATTGAGCAAGACGATCTCATCGTCTGCGACATGAACGGCAATCAAGTGGAAGGGCACCGTGAGCGCACCAGCGAGATCGCCATGCATGTCACGATTTATTCGCTTCGTGCGGATGTGTTCTCAGTGGTCCACGCGCATCCGCCGGTAGCAACCGGCTTTGCCGTCGCCGGCCGTGCGCTGGACAAGGCATTGTTGCCCGAGGTGATCATCCAATTAGGCGCCGTGCCGTTGGCCTCCTACGGCCTGCCCGGCACTCCCGCTCTAAGCGAGGGAATGCTTCCCTTCATCCCTCATTACGACGCCCTGCTGCTCGAAAATCATGGTTGCACCTGTTATGGGCGCGACGTGTGGGAAGCATTTTTCCGTATGGAAATGGTAGAACATTTCGCCCGAATCACGTTTGTGGCGGAGATGTTGGGCGGCGCGCGTCCTCTACCTCGCGAAGAAGTCGAGAAGCTGTTTGCGGCGCGAGGAAGATATAACGTTGATTCCAGAGCGCGCATGGATCCCGGCATGCCCTTGGTCGCAGAAGACATCCTGCAGCCGCAGGATTAATCGTTTTTATATTTCTATCATCTTGCATAAAAATTTCTTCTAGGCTAAGTTGGTTTCATGCGGGCGGCCTAGGCCATGTCATCGAACCTTCTCTCAGGCGCAAAGATCCTTTTGAACTGCCTGACGCGTGAAAACGTTCAGTGCATATTCGGATACCCGGGCGGCGTGACTCTGCCGCTGTATGACGCGCTTTACGATTATCCGATTCAGCATGTGCTGGTGCGTCACGAACAGAACGCCGCGTTTGCGGCGCAAGGCTACGCGCGGACAACCGGCAAGGTGGGAGTTTGTTGCGCGACCTCCGGGCCCGGCGCAACCAACTTGGTGACCGGATTGGTCGACGCCATGATGGATTCAATCCCGATCGTCGCGTTGACGGGGCAGGTCTCCACGAAGTTGATGGGGAGCGATGCATTCCAGGAGGCCGATACCTTCGGAATCACCAGATCCGCGACTAAGCACAATTTTCTGGTCAAAGACATCAGCCATCTTCCGCAGGTCATCCACGAAGCGTTTTATATCGCGGCTAGCGGCCGTCCCGGTCCGGTGCTTGTAGATGTCACAAAGGATGTCTTTCAAGGGCAGGCGCACTACACGCCGGTGACTGAGATCCACTTACCCGGATACAAAGTCTATAGCGAAGGGCATAGCGGGCAAATTCGGCGCGCTGCTCAGATGATGTGGCAAGCCGAGCGTCCGTTTATTTACTCGGGCGGCGGGATAATCGCGGCGAACGCAAGTGAAGAATTGCGAGCGCTGGTGGAACTGTTGGATGCGCCCGCGGTTTGCACTTTGATGGGCCTCGGCGCATTGCCCGCCGAACATCCGAATTTCATCAGCATGCCCGGAATGCACGGCAGCTATGCCGCGAACATGGGCATGTCTAATACGGATCTGATCATCGCCCTGGGGGTGCGCTTCGACGATCGCGTAACCGGCCGCCTTGCCGCGTTCGCTCCGCATGCCAAGGTGATCCATGTCGATATCGACCCGGCGGAGATCGGCAAAAATCGCCGTGCGGATTTGCCGATTGTGGGCGACGTGAAACGTGTCGTTCCAAGACTGGCCGCTGAGCTGAACGAGCTCGCGCCGGCTATGAAAGACAAGAACGCCGCTCCCAGACAGGCTTGGTGGAGGCAGATCCGCGAATGGAAGCAAGAACATCCGCTGGTGGCCGAAACTTCCCGCGATGAAATCAAGCCGCAGCACCTGATGGCGGAAATAGATCGCCTGTCCGGAGGCCGCGCCATCGTGGCAAGCGATGTGGGCCAGCACCAGATGTGGGCCGCGCAGCTGATCCGGTTCAACGAGCCTCGTCTTTGGATCAATTCAGGAGGACTCGGATCCATGGGATTCGGCCTCCCGGCCGCCATTGGAGCGCAATTCGCCCGTCCCGACAAATTAGTGTTCGCGATTGTCGGCGATGGCGGTTTTCAGATGTCCATCCCCGAGCTGGCAACTATCGCGAATCATGCGCTGCCGGTGAAGATTATCGTGATGAACAACGGTTATCTGGGGATGGTCCGGCAATGGCAGGAACTCTTCTATAACAATCGGCTGAGCCAGGTTCAGCTCGATTCATTTCCGGATGTAGAAAAACTTGCAGGCGCGTACGGCTTTACTGGCCGGACAGTCGAAGACGTGAACGAAATGCCAAAGGCGCTCAAGGATGCCGTCGATGAGCCGGGGCCTTATCTGCTGAATGTGAAAGTCTCGCCGCTCGAGAATGTGTTTCCTATGGTCCCGGCCGGCGGCGCTATCAATGAAATGGTTCTGCGCCAGCCCCAGCCTGTCGAGGTCTAGCGTGCAACAGATCATTTCATTGTTAATGGAAAACAAGCCCGGCGCCCTGATGCGAGTTACCGGCTTGCTGAGCCAGCGCGGATACAACATTGAAAGTTTGACCGTGGCGCGCACGCTCGATCCCGCTCTTTCGCGCATGACCATCACTGTGGATGTCGACGCGAATATCCGCGCGCAAGTGATCAAGCAAATGAATAAATTGATCAACGTTCTTCAGGCGACCGATGTGACGGACGCGCCCGCCGTTAATCGCGAGCTTGTGCTGGTCCGCTTGCGCACGCACCAGCAGAGCCGCACCGCCGTCCTGAAGGAAGCCGAGATCTTTCAGGCGCGCGTCGTCGATTCGAGCGTGGACGGCTTTGCTTTGGAGGCGACTGGAGATCCGGAGAAGCTGGACGAGTTTATCGACGTCATGAAGAGTTACGGCGATATAGAAGTGACCAGATCGGGTATCGTTTCCATGTCGCTCGACAACAGGAAACTGCGCTTATCGGCGCCGGTGCCGCGGGGCGCCGCGCCGGAGGAAGCACTCGAGCTGCAAGAAGTTTTGGAAAGAGAATAGCTATGCCAAACCGATTTTATGAAACCGATGGAGATCTTTCCCGGCTTGAGGGAAAGACGATTGCAGTTATCGGATACGGGAGCCAAGGCCACGCCCACGCTCTGAATCTGCGGGATTCCGGCCTGAATGTGGTAGTGGGGCTTTATCCGGGAAGCAAGAGCAGATCGAAGGCGGAAGCGGCCGGCCTGCGCGTCCTAAGCGTCTCCGATGCCGCGAAGATAGGCGATGTAATCATGATCCTATTGCCCGACCACGTGCAAGCAGACGTCTACGCCAAAGACATCGCGCCGCACATGCAGAAAGGCAAGACGCTGATGTTCGCGCACGGGTTTAACATTCACTTCGGTGAAATCAAGCCCCCGTCCGATATCGATGTCTCGATGATTGCGCCGAAGGCGCCTGGGCATCGCGTGCGCGAGTTGTTCACGGAAGGCGTCGGCGTTCCCGCCCTGGTTGCCATCGCGCAGGATGCTTCGGGTGAGGCGCTCGAGAACGCGCTTGCCTATGCGTTCGCCCTTGGTTGCCTGAAGGCCGGCGTAATTGAAACCACGTTCAAAGAGGAAACCGAGAGCGATCTCTTTGGCGAGCAGGCGGTGTTATGCGGGGGCGTCAGCGAGCTGATTCGTGCCGGCTTTGAGACTTTGACCGAAGCCGGATATGCGCCCGAGATCGCGTATTTCGAGTGCCTGCACGAGTTGAAGCTGATCGTGGACCTGATCTATGAAGGCGGCTTGAGCTATATGCGCTACTCGGTTTCCGATACCGCCGAATATGGCGATTACACCCGTGGTCCTCGCATCGTCAACGACCAGACGCGAGCTGAGATGAAGAAAATTCTCGGCGAAATCCAATCCGGCGAGTTCGCCAAGGCGTGGCTCGCGGAAAACCGAAGCGGCCGCAAGAAGTTTCTCGCCATGCGGGAAGCGGCGAAGGATCAGCCCATCGCGAGAGTAGGCGCCGAGCTGCGCTCCATGATGACCTTCCTGAAAAAGAGCAAAGAAGCCGGCGTTCCAGAAGAAGCCGCGGTAGGCGCGTAAGCCCGCGTTACAGCTTGAGTTTGCGAAGCCGCAAGGCGTTACCGATGACCGAAACTGAGCTGAACGTCATGGCGGCGCTGGCGATCATGGGGCTGAGCAGGATGCCGAAAAACGGATAGAGAACACCCGCCGCAATGGGCACGCCCAGAACGTTGTAGAAGAACGCGAAGAAAAGATTCTGGCGGATGTTGCGCATTGTGGCGCGGCTCAGGCGCAGCGCCCGAACGATGCCGCGCAGATCTCCATGGATCAGCGTGACACCCGCGCTTTCCATCGCGACATCGGTGCCCGTACCCATCGCGATCCCCACGTCCGCGGCGGCGAGAGCGGGTCCGTCGTTGATTCCATCGCCCGCCATCGCGACGATATGGCCTTCGGACTGCAGCTTTCTTACAACCTTGGCTTTGTCTTGTGGAAGGATGCCCGCTTCCACATCGTCTATGCCGAGCTGATTCGCGACCGCGAGCGCCGTCGCGCGGTTATCTCCGGTGAGCATCGAGATACGGACGCGCTCTGCGTGAAGCAGCTTAATTGCGTCGCCCGTCGAGGCTTTGATCGGATCTGAAACGCCAATGACACCGGCCGCCTTTCCGTCAACCGCTATAAAGATGACCGATTGACCTTCGGCGCGGGTGGCGAGCTCCTCGAGCGGAACATCAGAGTCATCAAGGAGCCCGCGGTTGCCCGCCAAAACGACTTTGCCGTCGATTCGCCCCATGATTCCTTTGCCGGTGACAGATTGAAAACCCTCGACCGGCTGTAGACTCAGTTGGCGATCCTTCGCGGCTGCAATGATTGCACTCGCGAACGGGTGTTCGCTCGATTGCTCCAGGGCAGCGGCGAATTGAAGCAACTCACCTTCGGAGAAGCCATTCACGGGATCGAGGGCAGTGACCTTCGGCTTACCCTCCGTGAGAGTGCCCGTTTTGTCGATGACCAAAGTATCGATTTTGTGCAGGAGCTCGAGTGATTCGGCATTACGGATGAGCACTCCCGCGCTCGCCCCACGGCCGGTCCCCAGCATGATCGACATGGGCGTTGCGAGCCCCAGCGCACACGGGCAAGCGATGATCAATACCGCAATCGCGTTCACCAGCGCATGGCTGAAGCGTGGCTGGGGGCCGTAGATTGCCCAGACGGCAAACGTGATTGCAGCCACCAGCACAACCGCCGGCACAAAGTAAGACGCGACTCGATCCGCGATGCGCTGAATGGGAGCGCGCGTTCGTTGCGCTTCACTGACCAGGCGCACAATTTGGCTGAGTAGAGTATCGCGGCCGACGCGCTCCGCCCGCATGATGAAGCTGCCCGTGCTGTTCACAGTTCCCGCTGTGACGCGCGCGCCCGCAGCCTTCTCTACTGGAATGGCTTCGCCGGTGACCATCGACTCGTCGACGGAACTGGATCCTTCGAGAATTATGCCGTCGACCGCAATTTTTTCACCGGGGCGGACTCGAATAGAATTCCCGACATGTATTTGCTCGATGGGAATGTCACGCTCACCGCTTGGTTCGACGATGCGCGCGCTCTTTGGAGCTAAGTTCATAAGCGCTCGCAACGCATTGCTGGTTTGACTACGCGCGCGAAGCTCGAGAACTTGGCCCAGAATGACCAGGGTAGTGATAACTGCGGCGGGTTCGAAGTAAAGAGGCAGCGCTCCGCTTCGGGAGCGGAACGCGGCCACCACGCTGAACCCATAAGCCGCGCCGGTTCCCAGCGCAATCAGCGTGAACATATTCAAGTTGCGGTTGATTATGGATGCCCAGCCGCGCTGGAAAAATGGCAAGCCGCCCCAGAGAACCACAGGCGTCGCTAGGGCCATTTGAAACCACGCGCTGGCAGGCGCCATAGGAATCAGAAGCGGAATGGTGAGCGCCAGGCTGATCCAAAAGCGTCGCTTCATTTCGGGGAACTCGGGATTCCCGTCTTCGACGCCCACCTCCAGCGGTTCGAGCGCCATGCCGCACTTCGGACATGCGCCAGGACCAAATTGGCGAACTTCCGGATGCATGGGACACGTATACTCAGCCGTGGTATGGGGCAGACCATCGCTTTGCATCGTCTGCCGCGCTGATTTTCCGTCTAAGTATTGCGCGGGATCGGCATCAAACTTCTTCTTGCAGCCGACGCAACAGAAATAATAGGTTCTGTCTTTATACTTGCTGTTCGCCGAAGCCTTGAGAGGATCCACCTGCATTCCGCAGACCGGATCGGTTTCGACAGCGCCCACTACCGTTTGATGTCGCTCGACTACCTCAAGTGGCAGGCGCGATGCCGTTACTTCTCGGGGTGCTTGTTCAACAAGGCCTCTAGCGCGGCAATGCGCGCCTCCAGCTCCTCAATCGTTTTATGCTGGCTTTGCACTTCGTTGAGCAGCAAGGCTGGAAGCTCCCGGTACTGAACGGATTCCACCTCTCGATCGGGTCCGTGGACGACCAGCTCAGGATAGATCTTTTCTACCTCTTCCGCGATCAACCCGTATTGGATAGGCTTGGTTCCGTCTCCTGAAGCCTGCTTATAGCGGAATGTCACGGGGCGCAGTTGCAAAATGCCATCGCTGGCCGCCCCCATATCCCGGATATCGTCTTTGTAGCGCGCCGAGGATGCCGCAACGCCGAGCTGGCCGGTTGTCGGGTCGATCAAAACGCTCGAGCCGCCGCCGACGATCACGCCGTTTATGCCGGCAATATAAGCGCTCATCTGAACACCCGGCGAGCCTATTCGGATGGCGTTCGAATCAGCGGCAGTACCCTGACTGCCGATTTCAATGTTGTCAACGCCGTTAGTCACTTGATAGCCGGCCTCATACCCGATGCCGATGTTTGCCGATCCCGTGGTGCTGCTGAACAGAGCGTTCACTCCGATGGCGGTGTTATTTGAGCCGGTTGTATTGCTCCACAGAGTCGCGAAACCAACCGCGGTATTATCATTGCCGATCAGGCTATTGAGAAGCGCTTCGCTTCCGACGGCCGTGTCAGCTGACCCCGTCGCGTTGAAATTCATCGAAGCGGAGCCGATCGCAACATTGTTGTTTCCGGAAGTGTTGCTCGCGAGCGAAAGAGAACCCGCGGCCGTATTCCCATTGCCCGAGCTGTTCACCTGAAGCGTATTGAAGCCGAGCGCCGTATTTTGTGTTCCCGCAGTCGAAGCGCCAGTTCCTAACGCGGTGCTCTCGGTGGCGAAGTCGCTGGGCGATGCAAAGTAGCCGTTGATATCGATCACTAAGTCAGTGGTCTGACTGACAAAGACGCTGATCGCCCCTTTCGTGCCACTCGGAACGATGGCGGCGTTAGCTATAACCACTCCGCTCTGATCGTTCAATGTGGATACCAGCGGCTGAGCTTGGCCCGTGGGCCACATTGTTATGTAGCCCAGCAGTCCCGGCGGCACGACCGTAACGTTCAGCGAATAGGCAGACGCGGTACTCGGAATTCCACAGGAGCTCGTCGGAATCGGGAAGCTGCGGGCGGAACCGGCTGACACGGATGGACCACCGAAGGGACCCGCCGCTTTGCGCGTATCCACAAGGCGGCAAGGGGTCACGCTCACGAAGTTCGCCGGAGTCTGGGCCCAAAGAACGCCCATGTTCACGCTCACAAAGAGCGCGGCAATGAAGCCGGGATAATTCGAACCAAGACGCATGGGCACTCCTTCCACTGGTGCGTGCCGATGAGCCGGCATTTCTCTCATTTCGCTCGGGTAGGAAAGACCCGGGATCTATGATAAAGTTCAGCAAAAGAATCACGACAAGGCGCTGATGTGAAGATGTCCCACTCTTCGGGCCCTGTCAAAACCGCGTATCTCTCGCTCGGCTCGAATTTAGGAGACCGGAAGCAGAATCTGATGCGTGCGCTCGCGGCGCTGGAAGATGAGAGCGTGCATCTGACCGCGCGATCGTCCGTGTACGAAACCGAGCCGCAGGACGTGAGGGACCAACCGTGGTTCCTGAATATGGCCGTGGCATGTGAGACGCAATGTTTTCCGCTTCAGCTGCTGACTACGGTGCAAAGGATCGAGAGAAGACTCGGGCGAGCACGCGCGGGCCCTATGCGCAAAGGGCCGCGCGTAATCGATATCGATATTCTCTCGATCGGAAACCTCGTGATGGAGACTCCGCGGCTCGTGATCCCTCACCCGCGCATGCTGGAGCGGCGATTTGTGCTGGAACCGCTGCTCGAGATCGCCCCTGAATGGAGGCATCCGAAGACCAGCCGACCTTTGAGCGCCTACCTAAGCAAACTGGCTGGGCAGAAGGCGCGAAAAATCCAGCTCTGATCCGGCATGCCCGAGCTCCGAGGTAATCACCATGCGATTGGCGAACCTAGACACTTTTTGAGGGGAGTTGGGTGCGTTGGGATCGATCTGATTTAGCAAATGGAAGTCGCACCGTAAATCGAGTCTCACCGGGGCGCGATTCAAAGCTCACGTCGCCATGATGATTCTTGACAATACGATAAACGGCGTCCAGTCCAAGACCGGTGCCTTCGCCAAAAGGCTTGGTGGTGAAGAACGGCTCGAA
>JBAUUG010000339.1:0-31965 GCA_049582585.1 Bryobacteraceae bacterium
GTGGGAATGGAGAGGTGCGCGCCGAATTTATTAGCCTGGAGGGTCGCGCGATCTGTCAGCTCAGCGCCGGTCAGCCCGGTCGGGAATCCCAGGTAGTTTTCGATCCGCATGCTGCTGCCCGCTTGACCCCCGGGAGCCGTACTATCCAACACTGCTGTTTTCAGCCCTTCCGACGCACCGTAAACCGCGGCGGCCAACCCCGCTGGCCCGGCACCCACGATCAGCAGGTCAAAAACCGTATGCTCCAGCGGATGATGGATGCCGATTTCATCCGCCAAGTCTTGATTCGATGGATTGCGCAAAAGCAGCATGTGCGCGCAGGCCACCACGGGCGTATCGGCCTCCGTGACACCAAACTCTTTAAGCAGGTGATCCACCTGAGGATCGCTCTCCAGATCTACCCAGGTGAAGAGCACGCGGTTCTTGGCAAGAAAATCTCGCACCCGGAACGTATCGGGAGAGTAACGCGACCCAATCACGCGCAGGCCTATGAAATTCGGCGCCTCGCGCAGCAACTGCCGGCGGGCAATAAAAGCCTGGAGAATGATATCGCTCATGCCGGGGCACTGGTTCAAAATCTGCCGCAGGGCCTCTCCGGACACCTCGATTACTTCGCAGTCCCCTCGGGCAATCGCAGTGATGATGGCAGGCGCGCCGGACAAATGCGAGACGTCGCCTGTGAATTGGCCTTTCCTGTGGATAGCGATGCTCCTCGGCGCATCGCCGGAATAGTCAAGGATCTCAATCTCGCCCGATTGGACAATGAAAAACTTGAACGAACGATCGCCGAGTGCGATGAGGATTTCACCATCGTGATAATGTTTCGGAGCCACGGTGGCGCAGCTGGCCAATTGAGCGATCTGCTCCGCATTCAGAACCGGGAAGGCGATGGAATGGAGGGTGTGTTCGGCCATGAAGTGTTTGTTTACTCTTGCTCCCCCAGAACCTTTGCGTAGCTCTTGCCGTATGCGAAGAAACGATCGTTTTCAGCCATTATAAATCTGTGGGGCGTCATGTGAACACGTTTCGAATTGCACTCGCCAACATCCGGTTCCCGGCGACTCCTGAGGAATCAGTCACGTTGGCCGAAAAAGCCACCGCTCAAGCGTCCCTCGAGCGCGCCGGCCTCATCTGCTTTCCGGAATGCTTTATTCCAGGGTATCGAGGAGTGGGGAAGACTGTGCCGCCCCCCGATCCGGCCTTCCTCGAACGCTCCTGGTCTGCGATTGCAGCTGCCGCCGCAAAGGCTAGTGTCGCGGTTGTTCTCGGTACCGAGCGCGTCCTCGGCGATGCCCTGTTGATCACTGCGCTGGTCATCGATCGAGACGGAACCATCTCCGGTTTCCAGGACAAAGTCCAGCTCGATCCCTCCGAAGAGGCTATCTATTCGCCCGGTTCCGGGAGGCGAGTTTTCCAAACCGGTCCGCTGACATTCGGCGTCGCGATCTGCCATGAGGGTTGGCGCTACCCCGAAACAGTCCGCTGGCCTGTCCGACAGGGCGCGCACATTGTCTTCCACCCTCATTTTCACGAAGCCGAGCCCGGCAGTTACCGGCCCTCGAGTTTCGCCGATCCTGCGAACTCATTCCATGAGAAAGCCGTCTTGTGCCGCGCCGCTGAGAATACGTGCTATGTCGCAACGGTAAACTGCGCCAGTGCCGGTTCGCCGACTACTTCGGCGGTGGTCCGGCCCGACGGCACGCTGCTCAGCTATCAGCCATACGGTAAAGAAGGGTTGCTGATCGCGGACATCGACATCGCTGCGGCCACAGGCCTCCTCGCGAAACGCTACAAACCTGGCTAGAAAGTCGACTCCTTGATTTTGGCGGCTTTTGTAACCACTTGTTCCATGATGTGATCGAGGGCGAGTATCCGTGATGCGATCGGCTGGATACCGATGGAGCGGCCAAGGACAAAGCATTGATTACGCTCTGCCAGATTCGCCGGCCAATCCGGCAGGCCCCGAATATTTGGGCTGCCGCTCTTAGCAAATTGCGTCCAATAGAGACGTATGGCCTCACCGAACTTCTGGTCCCCGCTGCCGCGTTCCCAGTCACTCGGGAATGACCTGCTTAAAAACGAAAGCTCTTCACCGTGATAAGCGCCTAGAATTGCTCGCTTGCCGGTTCCGGCGTAGGTAAAGAGATACAGATACGAGTTTTGGCCTGCACGCGTCATGGAGCGCGCCATCGAATAAGCGCCATACGCGAAGGAGTCGCTCTGCAATTGCAAATAGCGCGTGCGGACATCGGAATCGTCTTTTGCCGGATAAAGTTGAAACTCCTCTTCGGCGAACTTTCCCGTGTCCTCCGACAAATATCTTTTGTACTCATCCAGGTCTTCAAATTGTTACTCAGAACCGTTGCTTCATCGGCATTGCTGCCCTCCAAGACCGCGACACCTGCTTGCCTGCCTTCCGCGAATGTCCTGGCCGGTTGTTCCGGAACTACCCAGCCGTCGACAATGGCGTCAAATTGGATCCGACGATCCTGGCTCCAGGCTTTGAGGATTTTACCCGCCGGAATGCTGCGGAGTTTGTGCAGCGCCTCCGGACCGTCGCCCACGCCCAGATCCTTTGCTAATAGTTCTCCGTCGCTTTCGCCGGTGCCTGAGATGCCGTTATAGGAAAGGGGCGTGCGGATGTCTTCGTTAAGGGTGCTCTGGCAATCTCCACTCTCGAGGATCGCTCCCCGAAACAGACCGGTGGCCAGCGGAGAAGCCATCAGCAGGCAAATGTCCACGGCGCCTGACGACTGGCCCATGACCGTAACGCGACGGGGGTCTCCTCCAAAATGTACAATGTTTTCGCGCACCCATTTGAGCGCCTCGATCTGATCGAGAAGGCCGTAGTTTCCGGAAGAGTGATGGCCGGATTCCGACGTGAGCGCCGGATGCGCGAGAAATCCAAAAGGGCCCAGGCGGTAATTCGCGCTTACGAAGACAATGCCCATAGGGGACAACGCAGGTCCGAGCGGATCGAGCTGGCTGTAACCAGCAGTATTCGATCCGCCATGAAAGTACACGATGACCGGCAGCTTGGGCCTTCGACCCGGCTGTGTCGTCCAGATATTCAGAAAAAGACAATCTTCGCTCCACACAGGGTAGGGAAGCCAACCTGCGCGAAGCTGCGGACATGCCGCGCCGAATTGCGTGGCCTTCCGCGCGCCGGACCACTTGGCTGGCGGCGTCGGCGGCTTCCACCGAAGACCGCCAACGGGCGGAGCCGCATAGGGGACGCCGAGAAACGCGGCATCATTTGCGGCTGTTCCGAAATGCGCCCCTTCGAGCGTCCCGGATTTCAGAGTCACTCTTGGCGCACCCGAAGCCGATGAGACGTAGTACGCCTTTCCCGGACTGATAAGCGCTATCAAAGGCAATAGCACCGGCCAGCGGGTGTGCGAGCGCATTCATTCACTCCAGTTCAAGATTTCCTGCGCTGATATTTTCCACGAAATTCTTCTTTCCACGTAGCGCCATTGTCTGTCGATTTTTCCCACACCTGTTCCACCTTGTCCGGATTGATGCGGATGATGCGGATCCTGTTGAGGTCGGTCTCTCCACTGGCTCCGCGGCTTGGCCCTACAAACTCGGCGGCATCTGAGGCGGCCTTGCCTTGAAAAACATGCACGCGACCCTGGTTATCGGCGAACATCCCGTGCCAGCTCTTGTCATCTGAGCTGTAGGCGAACATATTCCGACCCTTGTGACCTCGGCCCCCATCCCAGCTCTCGACAATCATGCATTGATCGAGCGTCGCGTAGACCTTACTGACTGCATTCGCGGACGCGCCGGGACCAGAGATTGTCCAGTCACCCAGCCAGTAATCGAGCTGCCGGCTCTCTGGGTTTGCGGAACACGAGCCCGGATCGCTCGCGCCAAATGCATGAGTTGCCGCCACGCAAGAGCATCCTCCTATGGCGGCAAAGAACAGAAGGCTTCTGAGCACCCTCGACTTTCGAACAACTATGTCTTGTTTCATGATTGAATTCCTCTCGAACCTAACGAAAATTGCTCTCAACAGTTCTTGTTCCCGTTGGTGACCCTGCCCCGGGCCGTCGAGCGAAGAACCGAAATGCGTGCCCGTTCTTCTCTACTTCCAGAACCTCGAATCCTGCGGCCTCAAGCCGCGCCCCTATGGTGCCGGGATCGACCGGCACAAATGTGTCGCCGATGTGGATCACTCGCATCAGCAGGCCTTTCAGGCCGTCGCTCCCCACGAATACGCCTCCCGGCTTCAGTACCCGGCATGCCTCGCGGAAGAGTTTATTTTGCAGCTCACCGGAAGGCACATGGTGCAGCATAGTGAAGGCGATACAGCCCGAAAAACGGGCATCTCCGAACGGCATGGCCGTCGCATCGCCTGTGATCACCTCTACATTCGTGTCCCGCAGCCGCGACTGCAATGACTGAGCTAATTTCGGATCGATTTCGATAGCCGTCAGATGCCGTACCGTCGGATACAGCAGTTCCGTGGTGAGCCCCGGCCCGGGTCCAAGCTCCAGTACATTCTGGCCGAGGTCGGCGCCGGAAAGAACCCACGGCATTCGTTGCTGAACGGTCTTTCGCCACCGAGCGGATCTACAAAGCCAATGATGCAGATGGTTCACAGTTGCCTCTTGGATCTGCCTCAGATGTACCCAATTTAGCGGTTGCCGGCATCTGCATACTTTCGATATTGTGCCAATAGATGTCGCACAAGCGCCAGATTGGGATCTTCGACAAAGTAAGAGACACTCGTTCCCAGATTGTTCCCCTCACGCACGACTACCGCGCGGGGCACGTGGTCCCGGCGCATTTCCATGATCGCGACCAGCTGGTCTATGCCTCTCGCGGAGTAATGACCGTGCGGACAAGCAGCGGCACTTGGGTTGTGCCAACCCACCGGGCGGTTTGGATACCAGCGGCGGTTCCGCATACGATCACGATGTCCGGGGCCGTAGCCATGCGAACCCTCTACCTGAAGCCGAGGCTCGCTAGCGCGCTGCCGCGGGGCTGTTGCGTGGTAAATGTGCCGCCCCTATTGAACGAGTTGATTCTCCACGCTTGTAAATCCGCCGGCCTGAAGAAGAGCGTTCCCTGGCAGCATCACCTGATCGACGTAATTCTTGACCAGCTTCGAGCTATTCAAATGGTTCCCCTTCAGCTACCAAATCTTTCTGATCCAAGAGCGCTGCGGGTTGCCGAGATCCTGATGACCGATACAGACAGCCGTCTACCGCTCAAGCAAATTTGTAGAGCGGCGGGCGCGAGCAAGAGGACGGTAGAGAGATTGTTTCAGGAAGAGGCCGGTATGACATTCGGTAAGTGGCGGCAGCAACTTCGTTTCATGCAGGCGATGCGACTGCTGGGAGAAGGTGCAAAGGTCACTCATGCCGCACTCGCGGCAGGCTACAGTGCACCGAGCGCATTTACTGCAGCGTTTCGGAGAGCTCTTGGGACCACTCCGACTCGGTATTTTAGAGCGCCGGTAAACCGGGTATGATCTGTTCAAGTCTTCATCGCAGCAATCGAGGCGCGAGCGCTTGAATTTCTGACCCAAATGTAAAATGTAGTGGCTCGGAGCTCCGGAACGGAACGCCGAGCTATCTATCCGCCCTTTGTGCGGGAAGGAGGCGTTGTATGAAGGCTTTCGTGACGGCGGTCATTCTGCTCGTCTTGCCGTTGGCCATCCCCTCGCCGTTGACGGCCCAGGAGGCTGTTGTTGCGCCGGGCGAGAACCTGGTGGTGGATGGCATTCCGCCGATTCCTGCTTCCCTCGCCGAAACGGCAGGGCGTTACGGCGAAAATCGCTCTGCCTTCCCCTCGGACTGGAACCCGCAGCGGCGAGAAATGCTCATTGCGACGCGCTTCGCAGATACTTATCAAATCCACCTGGTGACGTCGCCCGGCGGCGAGCGCCAACAACTGACGTTTTTTCGCGAGCCGGTGCGCGGAGGCAAGTTCCACCCCAATGGCGGTGATTACATCGTCTTCTCGCGGGATGTTGGCGGCGGCGAGTGGTACCAACTCTTCCGATATGATCTTGCGACACGAAACAGTACGCTGCTCACCGATGGAAAATCCCGGAATGTTCTTGGCCCCTGGTCCACTGGCGGCGACTTAATTGCCTACACCTCCACGCGCCGGACCGGCCGGGATACTGACCTATGGGTAACTAACCCGGCTGATCCCAAGTCGGATCATCTGCTTACTCAACTCGCCGGCGGCGGATGGGAACCCCAAGACTGGTCTCCCGACGATAAGAAGATACTCCTGATCGAAGCCATCTCGGTGAATGAGACTTATGTGTGGTTAGTCGACACGGCCACCGGGGATAAGATTGCTCTGACACCTCGCAAGACTGGCGAACAGGTCGCGTATTCCAACGCGCGCTTCAGCAAGGATGGGAAAGGCATCTATCTGACCACTGATAAGGGGTCGGAATTTCAGCGGCTGGTTTACCTTGATTTTGCCGGCAAGCAAGAGAAAGTCTTGACCGCCGATATCCCATGGGACGTCGACAGCTTCGATCTATCGCATGACGGTACGAAGATTGCTTTCATCGCCAATGAAGATGGGATCGGAAAGCTCCATCTGCTCGATACTGCGACCGCACGCGAGTTGCCGGTCCCGAAGCTGCCGGCGGGGTCCGTAGGGGGCGCATTCTGGCACCCTGATAATCATGATCTGGCATTTGATCTGACAACCGCGCGGTCACCTTACGATTGCTACTCGCTTGATGTAGCGAGTGGGAAGGTGGAGCGCTGGACCACCAGCGAGACAGCGGTGAATACGGAAGCATTTCCCGAGGCCGAGCTGGTCCGTTGGAAAAGCTTCGACGGCAAGATGATTTCAGGCTTTCTCTATCGCGCTCCAGCTAAGTTCGAAGGCAAGCGCCCCGTATTAATCGACATTCATGGTGGCCCGGAGGGGCAATCGCGGCCGGGTTTCCTCGGGAGGCAAGACTACTATCTGAATGAATTGGGAATCGCCCTCATCTATCCAAATGTCCGCGGTTCCACCGGTTACGGAAAGACATTCACGAAGCTGGATAACGGCCTTTTGCGCGAAGACTCTTATAAGGACATCAACGCGCTTTTCGATTGGATCGCCACGCGGCCCGATCTCGACCCCGACCGGGTTGCCGTAACCGGAGGAAGCTATGGCGGGCACATGACGTTGGCAGTTTCCACGTTTTACAGCGGCCGTATCCGCTGTTCCATCGACGTTGTCGGCATGTCGAATCTCGTGACTTTCCTCGAGCACACCGAAGCCTACCGCCGCGACCTCCGGCGTGCCGAGTATGGCGACGAGCGCGATCCGAAGATGCGCGACTTTCTAGAGCACATCGCCCCTATGAACAATATCGAAAAGATCAAGAAGCCAATGCTGGTGGTGGCTGGAAAAAACGATCCTCGCGTGCCGGTCAGCGAATCGAGCCAGATCGTCGCCGCGTTGAAGAGTCAAGGCACTCCGGTCTGGTATTTAATGGCCAAAGATGAACCCCATGGTTATCAAAAGAAGCCGAGCCAGGATTTCCAGTTTTACGCCGGTGTACTGTTTTTGAAGCAATATCTGCTGCAATAAAGCCGTAACCGCTGCTACTGGCCGCCGCCCCACCAGTAGCCCGGGCGCGAGCGGATCTTCAGCCCCGGTCTGTCCACCACGACCTTGATGTTGTGAAATCCGGGTTCATCCTTGTCGTTCGGTGAGTAGCTCAGCAGATACTGGCTGTTCAAATCTTCGCCGATATCGGTGATCGCGTCTTCAAGCGCCCTTTCAGTCGCGAACGTGTACATTCTGCCGCCCGTGAAATAGGAGAACGCTTCCGCCGGAGTCCTCTTGAACAGGTCGCGCATCGAATGAACGATCGGCCCGGCGGCGCTGAACAAATTCCCGTCTTCCTGCTGGAGCACTTGAGTTTCGCTGTAAGCGCCATTCCCGCGCAGGTTAGGGACCGCCTCGGGAGGCTGGCCGCCGTTCTGCGGACGCGGATATCCCGGCTTCTTCAGAAAGGTACTCATGAACTTTGAGATGTCGACGGGGTAAATGATCACGTTATCGAACTGCATGTCCCGAATCGTTTCCTGCAAGTGTCCTTCGCTGCCTTTATCGTCGTTGCGGCTCAACAACACAATGACGCGGCGACGAATGTTTCGCGGATCGTGGTGCTTCAACATGTGATCCGCCTCCAATACGGCATCGATTAGAGCTGCAGTGTTCGACCCGGCTGTGATCTTCTGCATCGCGTCATCCAACTTTGCCGGATCGTTCGTGAAGTCTTGCAGGTGCTGCATTCGATGATCGAACGCCAAGACCGCGACATCGCCTTCAGTGCCGGTGACCAAGCCATGCAGCAACACGCCCGATCGTTTAATTTGGGGGAGCATCGGCTCGATATCGGAGTTCGCCTGAACCACCAGCACAACCGAAAGCGGTTGCTGGCTGAAATCGGCATTGATTTTCTGCAGTTTGTCGTTGTCGTAAACTTCGAAATCCTTCGTGCCCAGTCCATTGACATAGCCGTGACCGTCCGGATCCAAAACAGTGGTGGGAACAAGTACATAGCGAACGGGAACGCGAATCGCGTTAGAAACAGAATCACTCGATGGCTCAGTGACCGGCTCCGTACTGGGCGGCGGAGGCTCCGGCGTGCTCGGAGGCAACGTCTTGGGAGCAGGTCCAAGCTGGCCGGGCTGCGCGGGTGGTCCCGGCGGAAGCTGGCCCGGGGGCAAGGTTTGGGCGAAGCTGGCGCATGCGATGCCCACCAGCAACGTTGTCAGGCGCATTCTCATAATTACTCGTCTCCAGTTTCGCACTCGGGTTGGCGTGCTAGCTGCCGGGTCCATGGCCGGTGCGTCCTTCCAGAAGATCGATGACGTGCGGCACGAGATCTTCAATAACGCGAAAGGAATGGATAGCGCCTTTCGGCGAACCGGGCAAGTTCACGATCAAAGCGTGTTTCCGCGTGCCTGCCACGGCTCGCGACAACACGGAGAATCTCGTTTGCTCAAGGCCCTTCGAGCGCATCAGCTCGGCTACGCCGGGGATCTCGCGATCGAGGATCGCGCGTGTTGCTTCGGGGGTAATATCGCGCGCGGAAACGCCCGTTCCTCCAGTGGTCAGTATGAGCGATGCGGCTGAGTTGTCGGCCCAGTCCTTTAAATATCTCGTGATTTCACCCTCATCGTCCGGTATGGCAGCGATCGCAGCGACCGGCCAGTTCAGCTCGCGGCAGCGTTGTTGAAGCGCCGGGCCGGACAGGTCTTCTCTCGAACCCGCGGCCACGGAATCGCTGATGGTGAGGATAGCGACTTTGATGGTCACGGGATTATCTCCGATACGTGCCTGATTTCCCGCCAGTCTTCTCGACCAGGTAAATTTCCCGGATCTCAATGGCTTTATCCAGAGCTTTGGTCATATCGTAAACGGTCAACGCCGCGATGGAAACAGCAGTCATCGCTTCCATTTCCACGCCTGTCTTGGCCGCGGTAGAAGCTGTTGCGGTGATCTCGATGCCGGTCTTGTCGACTCGGAACTGTAATGCAACATGAGTCAATGGGATTTGATGGCACAGCGGAATCAGATCGGATGTTTTCTTCGCCGCGCTGATTCCGGCGATGCGAGCCACTTCCAGCGGATCGCCTTTCGCGTTGTCCGGCAGAGACTTGATAACCGCCGGAGCCATCACTACAAAGGCTCGTGCCGTCGCCGTACGCTTGCTGATCTCTTTACGCGACACGTCAACCATCGACGCCTGTCCCGCCGAATCGTAATGCGAGAGCCTCCTTTTCATAACTTGAGCATCACTCGGATCGAATCGCCGATCTCCCAGCCTTCGCGGTCGTGATCCGCGACCAGAAAGGCGTTGGCCTTCGCGAGCGCCGGCACGTCGCTCGATCCTTGCCATGGAATGTGCCGTAAATGCTGACCATCTTCGCTCAGCCGTGCTGGGAGGAAGCGCGTTAAGCCGGGCCTGTGCCGAAATGGCGCCTCAAAGCGCGCGGATAAAAGCGGCAGCATGGGTGATTCCTGACCGGCTAACAATTCCAAAGCGGCGCGCGCGAAGAGTTGATAGGTAACAAGCGTCGAACCTGGATTGCCGGGCAAGCCGAATACGGGCTTATCGTTGATGATGCCAAAAGCCGTGGGTTGACCAGGCTGAACGCGCACACGCTCGAAACAAAATTCAACTCCTAGCCCGCGCAGCACGGGTTTCACCAAATCGTATTTGCCCGCTGAGACGCCTCCGGTCACCAGAAGCATGTCATGCTGCAATCCCTGCTGAAGTAGCGGGCGCAGCGCTTCCTCCGTATCGCGTGCAACAGGCAGCACCGTTGGGATTCCACCTGACGCCCCGACCAGGGCCGATAACATATAGGAATTCGAATTGCGGATCTGGTGCGGGGCGGGTGTCTGCTTCAGGCTGACGATTTCGTCCCCGGTCGCGAGAATGGCAACCGTGGGACGCCGCACGGCCGTGACGAATTCGTGACCGGTCATCGCGAGCGCGGCGATGTGGCTTGCGTCCAGGCGAGTGCCTTGCGGAATCAGGACGGAGCCGCTCTGTGCTTCAGCGCCGCGCATGTTAATGAACTGGCCGGGTTCCGTCGGTCGATCAATTTTCACGCGCATACCGTCGAGCCGCTTGTCGTGCTCCACAATCACGTGCTCCACCATGACCACGGCATCCGCGCCCTCGGGTACGGGCGCGCCGGTCATGATCTCGAGCGCCTCATCGTCTCCCAGCGCGGCTTGTTCTTCTTCACCGGCGCGCACTTCTCCGCGAACTTTCAGTACGCCGGGAAGATCCCTGGATTTCACCGCGAACCCGTCCCGCAACGATCTTTGCAGCGCTGGATAATCGCGGTCCGCGAGTGCCGGTTCACCGAGCACGCGGCCGTGCGCCTGATCCAGACCAATCGACTCGGTTCCACGCCTTCGAACGCCGCGCACCCTCTCGATCACGATCCCGCGAGCCTCTTCGAATTCGAGCGGCCCTGTATCGCGAGCAGTCTTCACCACGCTTCGGATTTTACAATTCTTTCGACACTACTCGCCTCAAGATAGAATGGATCTGTTACCCGCTTGCACTAATCGTGGCGGGAATGTTCCGGAAGGTGGTGAATTTTATTGGCGGAAGTCCATCTGCAAGATGGCGAAACTCTTGAAAGCGCTCTACGCCGTTTCAAGCGTAAGGTGCAGCAAGAAGACATTGTAAAAGAAATCAAGCGGCATTCGTTTTACCTCAAGCCTGGAGAGAAACGCCGCACGAAAGAAGCTCTGGCGCGCAAACGCAACCGCAAGAAGCGCCCGCGCGATATAGAGTAATTTGCTGTTGTTGAAAAGGCCCGCCGACCCCGTTAGAATCGCGCGGGCTTTTTCTTGGACAGACATCGAGAGCTAACGCTTCTCTTTCGGGGGCCGGTTCACTGACTGCTGCTTTGCTTGCAGCTTCTGCTGCTGCTGGGCATGTTTCTGCGCTAATTGCTGCGTTTGTTGCTGGTGTTTCTGTTCCAGCGTCTGCTTTGCCGCTGGGCTGGCATTTTGTTGCACTAACCGTTGGTGATCTTGATCTTGCTTTTGCTGCAGCGCCTGCCTCTCCTGGGCTTGTTTGGCGAATACCTTTTCTTGCTCTTGCTGGTATTTACTGTCCAGCTTTGGATTTCCCGTGTTTGGAGCGGCGGGACGTTCGGGCGTCGGAAGTTCATTTGGGTGGACCGCAGTTCCAGGACGCCCGGCAGCGGTGTTTTCCGGCCTTGCAGCGGCTCGGTTGTCACCCGCCGGACCGGCTGCACGAGCACTTGGCGGTCGGTAAGACGCAGCAGCCGCTCTGGCGGCGACTACGCCGGGTCCGCTGAATTCCGCCGCCTTCGGGGTGGCCGCGATTGCCGGCCTTCCATGATTCTCGGATTCATACAGCTGGCGGTTGCTGCTGGCGGTCTGGACATGCTGAGTTTGTAAGGATGTCGGCGGGATATGTCTCTCGCCGGCGGCCGCCTCTTCTTGAGACGTTGGACGAGCAGTAATCCCACCCGCCCCGCCGTTGTAGCTCACGTTGTTTATCGTGGTGTTACTGATCACCGTCTTGTCGTAGACATTTCTTACATTCGTCACGTTGTTTGCGGACCGGTTGTAGAAGAAGGCTCCGTTGTTCCAATACCCGCCCTCGTAGCCGGTGCCCACGTAGCCGAAACCGTAGTTAATGCCGCCATAGAACCCTACATGCAGTCCCCAGTAGCCCTGATGAAAAACAAAGACGCTATCATTCCAACCCCAATAACCAGGGGTCCAGAGGAAACCGGGCTCGGGCGCCAATACCCAAGTGCCGGGCACCCAGAAGTACCCATCGTCAGCGTAAGCCCAGAACCCCGGCACCCAGATGTAGCCGTCAGCGGGGCAAATGGGCTGCTCGTATACAGGTAATGGCGGCGGGGCGATCCCGATTTCAAAGAGGATGCCCGCGCGCGATAGCATGGGTGCGGCTAACAAGACGATTGCCGGCAATAGAGAGCGAATAAAAATGCTAATGCGCATTGTGTTTCTCCCTTGCTCGATCGTCGGTCCTCTCCCGGTATTCCTTCGCGTCCGGCGGATTTGCGAATGAAGAAGCACACTAGATTGTATATCCACAAGATATGCGGTTCAACTTGCGAAGGTGAAGCGGTTGATCGAATAATTGAGCTCCGGGACAAAGGACAGAGGGGACTGCATGACGGCAGGCGTTCGCGTCCGCAATGGTCTCATTGAGAACGAAATTCGGATTCACCCACGACAATCGCGCACCTCGGAGTGCAGAAACGAAAACTTAATGGGGCCGATAGCCATCACGCAAGACGATTCCGGTTGAAAAGTTTGCGTTCATCTAAAATAACCAACATGTCTAGAAGGTCTTCTGAGGGGTAGTTGCATGATTGCGACTCGCCCCGCACCAATGCTCCTTGATATCGCAATTCTGTTCACGGCGTTCTGCTGGGGGTTCGGGTTCTTCATCGCTGATCGAAAGGTCCGCCTGTTTTCGTCACTGGCCATTGGGTGTTTTGTTTGCCTATTCGGGTACAGCGTAGCGAGCATAGGCGCTCCTCTTTGGGCCGTGGTCGCGGCTCCCGTGCCGTTGGACATCCTGCTTCTTTGGTATGTCCTTCGGACGCCGCGAAAGATGGCAATCGCGTATATCTCCACTTGGGCGATCTACATTGTGCTGCACATCTTGTTAAGTTCGTTGCTACGCTACGATTCGTTGGTTCCCGCGTGGAGGTTGCACAGCTAGCCGGGACCTACTCTCTAAATGGCCGGCCCGTCAATGGTCGCGAGAGCCTTGCCGGGGAGCGTGCAGTGAATTCAAGCAGGTTTTGGCCAGACTCGTCGGCGTCGTGAAATCCTCGGCCCCGGAACGACAAAGACGGGTACGGCGAATGCACTTCCGAGAAGTTTCGGAATGAAGCGTGAGGGTCTGGGCTAGTCGCCCATTGCGCCGACTTCTTCGCGCTTCTCGGCTTCCGCAGCTTTGGGCGCCGAAGACAGCAAGCCATCCAGCGGAACAAAGCCTTCCGTCTTCTTCTCGCCCAGCACGTGCTCACGGTACATGCGCATCATCCGCTCATCCTCGAGCTTCTTTTTTAGCGCTTCGTCACGCGCGCGCGTCTTTTCTTCACGCGCAGTCTTCGCGATGCCCTTGTCGTCCAGATCGTGCTGCCGCCCAGCCTTCACGTGCTCCTCAACCAGAACCAGGCTGTGATCTTTGCTCGCCAGCGGAACGGCCTTATTTCCCGCGAAGATCTCATGCCGGCCGTGCCCTTCGTACCACTTGGTCAGCGTGGCCGTCATGTGCATCTTTTCGATGATGTTTCTCCAGCCCACCCCGGTGTTGTAGGCGCAGAAGGAAATCTCGCCTTCTTGCGTGGCATACGGAATGATGCACTGCTCGGTGCGGCGGAAATCGTAATTAAAAAGATCCTGGAACCACATGCCGGCTATGAACAGGAAGTTCCAGCGATCGGCGCGCCGCTTTTCGATATCGGCGATAGTACGGTCGCCGGTTACCTTCCCGTATGCTCCGGAAGTAGCTTTCTTGGTCATACCGAAGCATTTATCAAACTTGGCGATCAGGTCGGTCAATCTGAAATGCGTCGGCGATTTGAACGGATTGTAATTCCGCAGCAGGGCCAGCGTGACGCCCGCGACCGACAAGAAACGGCCACGCGCCGCGTCGTTGATCCGAGCAATGTCTTTCGCCAGTTGATCCGCGTGTAGAAACGCCGTGACGGGAACGTATTCCTTGGTTTCCTTGTCGCACATCACTGCCATCCCAATACCGCAATTCGGGTGACAACCGCAACTCAGTTGGCCCCATTCCGCAGCCGGACCGTGAACCAGATCGGCGAAATCGGAAAAGGTGCTCATGAAGCTGATCGGGAACCAGTCGCGGACCGGCTCGCCGATCCCGGTCTGGCTCTTCACGTCATGAGCTAAATGAGAAAGCGTGTATCGTTGCGCTTGCCGGCGCTCGTCCGTGATGGCTTCATCGCGGCCAGTAAACGAAACCGGTTGGAAGGAGAGGAACGGAATCTTCTTCGGATTGTCGAGGGCGAATTGAACGACGTGTCCCACCTGTTCATTGTTGATACCGTTCAGAATCGTGATCACCGGGACGATGTCAACGCCGTTCTTCCACAGATTCTCAATCGCTCGCAGCTTCACATCGAAAAGGTTTCCGACAGCTCGATGCGAATTCGCCGCGTTACCAATTCCATCAAATTGCAAATACGCGTAACGAAGACCGGCTTCTGCGGCTTCCTTGCAGAACTCGGGGCGCTTGGCGAACTCGATGCCATTCGTCGCGGCCTGAACGCTGTTGTACCCGACCTTGCGCGCATATCGCACTGCGTCGATGAAGTACGGCGACAGCGTCGGCTCACCGCCGGAGAACTGGACCGACATTTGACGCCGCGGCTTGATCGAAATTGCGTTGTCGAGCAGTGTTTGGATGTCTTCCCAGCTCAGCTCATGGACAAAACCAACCTGATTGGCATCCATGAAGCACGGATCGCACATCATGTTGCAGCGGTTGGTAAGATCGATCGTCAGAACCGAGCCGCGCCCGTGCGTGATGGTGCTGGTGCCGTGATTGTGTAGAGTCTCGTCGTGATGCGCGCGGATATCGCGGCCCGGGAATACGTCTTCCAAATGCTTCGAAAAGGCGGGGTCAATCGACATCAGGTCTTCGAATACGCCGTGCTTCGGGCACTCCTTGACCATCAGGATCTTGCCATCGCGTTCAATGATCCTGGCCTTGATTTCACCAACCGGCTCGTTCAGCAGGATCTTGTAATCGATTTCGCCGTCGACAATCCTTTTGCGGATTTCCGGAATGCATCGGGGACAGAGCGAATCCGTCTCACGCGGCCAGCCGAGTGGCGGTTTCGTCTTTTGATAGCTCTTCAGAAGCGGCTTTTCAGACCACTTTGGGGTGAAAGAAGGATTTTGATTGATCTGGTTTAGGCGATCAAAGACGTTCCACGCGGCGTTTGCGCTGGCCGTAACGACCTTTTCAACATATTTGATTGGTTTGTGCATGGGCTAAGACTATTCCGTCCAACCTCAGTATAAAAAAGGGTCAAGCCGTTGAGAATAAAAAGGAAGTGAACAGTTCCGTTTGACGGTTGTATGGAAGATTAGAGAAGGCGAAGCGTGAGTCACGTTTTCAGGAACTTCTTAGCTATCATAGACTTAAGCCCTGAGACTGCCAAATTTGCCGCTCGCCGCTCAGCAGATAAAAGACTTAGCCCAAGCTTGCGGATTCGAGCTCGCCGGCGTTGCAGCGGCTGTTCCGACTGAGGACTTCGACCGGTTTCAAACCTGGCGCGATGCCGGAATGGCTGGAGAAATGGGTTACCTGACCGATCGCCGGGGCGATCTGCGCAGCGATCCGCGAAACCTGCTGGCCGAAGCCAAGAGCATCGTCTGTGTGGGAAAGCTATACAACACACGGGCGCAACATACCTGTGAGGTGGGCGACCCTGAGAGAGGGTGGATCTCGCGATATGCCTGGGGAACGGACTATCACGAGGTCTTACGAGAAGGTCTGGGACTTCTCGTAAAGCGAATCAGTGAGATTTATCACGGGCCTTTCCACTACAAGATTTGTGTCGATACCGCCCCGCTGCTGGAGCGGTCATATGCTCGTGCTGCGGGCCTCGGATGGATCGGGAAAAACACCTGCCTGATTAACCAGGAGCAAGGCTCGTGGTTCTTCCTTGGTGAACTGCTGCTCTCTATTCCGCTTGCGGCGGACGCGCCTCCGCCGGATCGTTGCGGAACCTGCCGTCGTTGCATTGACGCCTGTCCGACACAAGCGCTCGTGCCGGGCGATGCCGGGGCATGGGTGCTGGATGCCCGCCGCTGCATTTCGTATCTGACCATTGAGAAACGCGGGAATATCCCAGCGGATCTTTGCGAGGAAACCTCGAATCATCTTTTCGGTTGCGACATCTGTCAAGATGTGTGCCCTTGGAATCGCGGTGCTGCGGTGACGGAGGAGAGCGCGTTTCGCCCGGCGGAATTCGCGCCTCGGCTGGAGGAGCTTGCGGATCTCAGCGAAGAGGAATTCCGCAAACGCTTCCGGCATTCGCCCGTCCGGCGGGCTAAGTATGCCGGATTCATGCGAAACGTTGCTAATGCCGTAAGTAATGCAGAGGCAATTGAAGAGTCGTCTCCATGCGGTTTACCCGGCCGTTAGTTTGCGCGTTCCTTACGCTTTTCAGCGCCTCCCTTTTATGTGTTGCCGATCTATGTGCTGCCGATCCGGCGCCGAAAATCGAGGATCCACTAAAAGACTCGGGATTCGTTCATTTTTACAACAACGAGTTTGACCAGGCGATTGCGTGTTTCGAGCAGGAAATAACGTCTCATCCTGACGATCCGCACCTTTACAATCATTTGGCTCAAGCTGTGCTTTATCGTGAAATGTTTCGCGACGGAGCTCTCGAGAGCCAACTGGTAGGCAACAGCAATCCGTTTCTGCGGCGAGCCAAGATGGAAATCAGCGCGCAAGACAAGCTTCGCTTCACGGACGCGCTTGATCAGTCCATCAAGCTGACCTCAGCAGCGCTCCAGAAAGATCCAAACGATATTTCCGCGCTCTACGCGTTGGGCGTGGCGCATGGGCTTCGGGCGAATTATCTATTCCTGGTCGAGAAAGCCTGGATGGAATCGTTGAAAGAGGCAACCGCGGCGCGGAAAGCGGATCAACGAATTCTGGAAGTTGACCCGAGCTTCGTGGACGCAAGGCTGGTGCTGGGTTTGGACCGGTATGTGCTGGCCTGTTTGCCCTTTTATTTGCGCGCGATTGGCTCGATTGGCGGATTCCACGGCGATAGAGAAGGAGGCATTCGGCAATTGGAGCTGGTTGCAAAAACGGGCGTGATCAATCGCTATGATGCCGAGGTGCTGTTGGCTGCCATTTATAGAAGAGAGAAGCGCCCCGAAGAAGCGATTCCGCTCTTGAAGGAATTGGCCGAGACATTTCCCCGGAATTATTTATTCCGGTTAGAGCAGGTCCAGATGTACAGCGATTTTGGTGACAAGAACTCAGCGCTGGAAGTACTGGCGCGGATAGACGATCTCCGCCGCAGCAGCGCGCCCGGATACGCCACTTTGCCATCTGAGAAAGTCAAATACTTAAAGGGCAACCTGTTGTTTTGGTACGGAGATCTGGATCCTGCTTTGGCGGATCTAAAGGAAGCAACGCAAAGAGCCGATGAGCTTGATTTGAATACCGCTGTGCTGGCTTGGTTGCGTCTGGGGCAGGTATACGATCTGCAGGGCAAGCACCAGGAGGCCATAGAGGCGTACGAGGCGACCATGAAAACCGCTCCAAAATCAGAGGCTGCGACGGAGGCGAAGAGTTACATTTCTAATCCGTACCGGCGAAAGCGAGCGGCCGCCGGTTAGCGGATTTCGAAGATCCCAATTCCAACATGACAAAACCGAGATACACTAACGGTCGAGCGATGCAATCCCTGAAGCGCGTCGATCCGAGCACTCCCAAGAACGTTTTGTACGCGCAGATCTGCGAACAATTGCAGGAACTGCTGGGGGACGAGAGGAGCTTTGTCGCCAACGCGGCCAACACCTCCGCGTTGCTTTTTCAATCCTTGCCCGACATCAATTGGGCGGGGTTCTATATCGCGGAAGGGCGAGAGTTGGTGGTTGGGCCATTCCAAGGGAAGCCGGCCTGCGTACGAATTCCTTTCGGAAAGGGCGTGTGCGGCACGGCGGCGGCGCAGCGCAAGACCATTGTTGTCCCTGACGTGAATCACTTCTCGGGACACATCGCCTGTGACACGGCTTCACAATCGGAAATTGTGGTCCCGTTGCTGAACTGGGGCAAGGTTCTTGGCGTACTTGATATCGATAGCGCGAGTGTGAACCGCTTCGACGATGATGATAGAGAAGGGGTCGAGTCTATCGTCTCGGTGTTCTTGGCATCTCAGGTAACGAACGACTTGCCTGATCTGAGCGAGGAAGCGGCAGTCCGATAAGTTGGCGGCATTTACTTCACCACCACCACCCGATCTCGAAACGTTGGCGATGCGAGCCCGGCAACTCGCGGCCATAGGACAGCTGCATGCCGCGCGTGAGCATTGGGCAGCGGCGCTGAAGCTGCTGCCGTCCGATTCGGCGCAAGCGCGCGCGGTCCAGCGCGAAATAGCCAAGCTGGACGCGAGGATTTCACCGCCGCCGAAGAAGACAGATTGGAAAAAGCGGCTGGGCCCTTTGGGCGTGCTGATCGCAGCACTCGCGAAGTACAAAACGCTGGCTCTCGTTTTGTTCACCAAGGGCAAATTCCTGATCAGCATCCTGGCGTTTGTCGGCTTGTACTGGGCCATGTTCGGAAAGTGGTTCGCGATCGGCCTGACCGGCTCCGTGCTGCTGCACGAGATGGGTCATTACCTCATGGTTCGGCGCTACGGGTTCTCTGCTCAGTTGCCGATGTTTTTGCCGGGATTCGGCGCCTATGTGAAATGGAACGGAGCCAATGTCGACGTTGGAATCCGGTCGCAGATCTCGCTGGCCGGACCGCTATTCGGTTTCTTGTCGGGGTTGATCGCGTACGGGCTATTTGTCTCGACCGGTCAACAAGTATGGCTCGCAGTGGCGCAATTCGCGGGCTGGCTGAACCTGCTGAATTTAATTCCCGTATCGATCTTCGATGGAGGCTCAGCTATGACCGCGCTGGGCGCGCAAGGACGTTTTGCGGTGCTCCTGGTGAGCCTCGTTTTATTCTTCATCTTGCACGAATGGATGTTCCTGTTTGTCGCGCTGGGAACCGGATATCGCCTTTGGAAGCGCGACTTTCCCGCTGAACCGAGGCAGGGCATCGCCTATTACTTCATTGGGCTTGTCGTGGCAAACGGATTCCTGAGCTGGTACTGCCTCAATTTGGCTCGAACGCTGTTCGCGCGTTAGCGAGAGATCGCTAACGACTCCCTCACGGTCGCGGCTCGGAGACGCTTTCTTTCCAAAACAACTCAGCATCCGAGCGCCGAACGTAATTGGCGTCCAGAGCGGCTGGGTCAAGCCAATCGCTTCTCTCGGCGCAAAGAGCAATCGCTGCTGCGAGAGCATGCGGCGCTTGAAGGAACGGCATGTCCGCGAACCGGGTTCCCGTGAGAGGCAGCGTATTCGGGGATGAGATGAACTGATAGGTGGGCTCGTGGAGCGTCTCGAGCCAATCCGCGAGCTTCAGGACGGCTTCCGGGGCGACCGGCTCCAGCTCATGGTTGTAGACCGCGGCGTAGAGTTGACCGCGGCGGGCATCGAGAGAAACCGCGCGAAGCGGCAAATTACCAAACGAACTCAGGGCGCGGAGGTTTGAGACTCCGGCAACGCGCTTGCCCAGCGCCTCTGCCAAGCCCTTGACGGCGGATAGCCCGACGCGGACGCCGGTGAAGGAGCCGGGGCCACTGGCGGCTGCGAAGCAATCGATTTCCGGCAAACGAACTCTCCCCTCCGCCAGGATCTGCTCGATCGCGGGAAAAATCAGGTGAGCGAAGCCTTCCGCGGATTGTAGCGTGAGCTCGGCTACCGTCTCGCAGCTCGAGCGGATCGCCAGGCTGCCGACTTCTGAGGTCGTGTCGAGGGCCAGGATTCTCACGGAGTCAGGCGGTAGACCTTGTCGACTTCGTAAGCCTTACCGTTGGCGTTGATGGCAAGAAGGCGGACGTTGAGAACGGCGCTGGGATCCTTGGCGAGCTCTTTGGGGACGATGAAATTACCAAACGAACCCACTCCCAGCAGACGCGCGCCTTCGCCTCCTGCGACGACCTCACCCCACCAAACGTACTGCATGGTACGGGTGGCGCGATTGGCGCGGGTGAGCTTGGTTTTGAAAGGAACCGCGACCGATATAGGTATTACATCTCCTGAAGGATCAGCTATATCGAACGGTATCTTGGAAGGGTCACTTTCAACCTCTTGAGTGGGCGGCTCGATGGATTCGAAACGAACCGAACGGAGCATAGCCTCCTTATGGCCCTCCCGTTCATACTCCAAGATCCAATCATGAGAGTTATCCGGAGTGGGCCGGCTGAAGACGTCGCCGCGGTAGTCTTTCACCGGTATCTCCTCGCCTGTGCTTGGGTTGACCCACACCGGATTGTACTTATGCCGTTCTGCGGTGATTTCGACGATTCCGGGCTTCTGGGCGTAGGCAATATACCCGATTTCCTGGAGACCGACGGCGCGAGCGCCGTCCACTTCGAAGTAAGGTTCGAGCTCCCAATGCCGAGTGTCGGAGATAATTTGGACCCAGGTTCGAATGGCGCGGATATTGGCTTCGTTCCGCAGGGATTCAAACGAGACGCTGGGATACTCGCCGTTCGTGGTGCTGTTCCAAAGCTCATGGCGAAAGATTTCGGGATCGGTTGCGGTGATGACGTGAATCTCGGGTTGTTCGGTGAACTGGTGCTCGACTGCGCCAAGTTCGGGATGCGGGGACGCCTCTATCAAGTAATTCATCCAGCCATCCGATAGAAGGGGGAAGGAGGAAACCAGAGCGTCCGTCGAGCGGGGGTGCTGGAACGAATCATATTTCTGCAATAACGAACCCAAATCCTTGAGGAGGGCGCGGGAATCGGGGGTGTCTTCAAAGTGTTCGATGCCTTGCCAGGTGACATTGAGCCCGCCGTAGCGCGCCACGAGGTATCGAACCATTACGTCGCGATTTTGCCCGTCATTGAGCGCGCCGGAGTGGACAAAGGAATCGTCGGCGAGGATCAGATCGAGCGTGAAGCCGCGAGTATCGACTGAGAGGAGGCGGTCGTCGAGAGCGTCGAAATAGGCGAAGTTCGGCTGCGAGTCCGCTGAAAGAGGCTTTAGGGAAGAATGGAGGGTCAGGAGCGTGCCGCGGATATGAGTGAAGCCGTCGTGCTTGCGAGCGTCGAGCCAAGTTTCAAGAGCAGGTTGATCGCTGTCGAGGAAAGTCAGGTCAGCGGAGAGCCACAAATGAGGCTGCTTGTTGGTGGTCCACCAATGGCGAAGATTGGCAACGCTGACGAAGCCGGGATTGCCAGTCTCGGCGACATTGAAGCTTCCTTCTTGATTGTCGAAACGCTTAATGGAACTGGTAGTGTGATAGGTCCATGGACCTGCTTCAGTGGGACTAAAGCGAACACGGAGTGTATGGCCTCCGCTCCAGAAGCCACGCATCAAGTAGGTGCTGTGGTGCGGTGAACGAAATTCAACGTTTAAGAGCTCGTCTTTGTAGGGCGAGGTTGCTTGCGGAAGCTCGCCTTCGCGCCAATCGAAACTAAGCTCGCAAGGTGAAAATGAGCGAGCGCCTTCAGAACAGGAGGCCAGAGAAGCAGCGCTGATGCGCGTGAGGGATGAGATCAGAAGGCCCAATAAACAAAGGGCCGGGAGACGCATATATCCCCAGAATAACCTTGCGGGTGCCTGAAACGTTTTTGGAGGCTTTTGTCACTAAAGTACTAGGACGTGCATGAAGCAACTTGTAACTCAATAGAAACGTCCGTACAATCGAGGGTTAGGTTTTGTTTTGAGCGGCCTGTGCGCTTGCATGCGACCACGTTGTCAATGAGGGAGACAGCGAAGGTGGTTATGGACATCATTGGTGATAGACGATTCGTCGAGGTTCCGGGCGGCAGAACTCATGAGTTGCCTCCGCTGCTGGTGAAGACCGTCCCAGAGGTCAAGCGGCTGGACAAGATGATGGGAGTCGCGGCGGAGATCATCGAGCAGGAAGATATGGTGCCCTCCGTTGCCGGCGATCAAATCGCTGGGGAAGAACTCGTCGAGCGCCGCAAAATGGATCTGGCGTTAAATCTAGTCGATCAGTACCTGGGGCTGTTGAGCCACTGGCATTGGGGCGATGCGGTGATTGAATGGATCCGGCAGTGCGAGATCACATTCGGAACGCGTCTGGAACTGCGGAATCTTTTGAGAAGCGATGTCTGGCCGCATGCGGGGCGCAGCAGTTTTGTCACGCTGCTCGAAGACAAGGCCGTGAAGACCAAAGGCGTGGAGTTGGAGAAAGCCGTCGGGCTCAGATTGGCATTCCGGCAGATGCCTCCGATACGTTGCTGCTCCGATCAGTTTCTGTTCTATCTGAATAATTCGGTTGCGAACACCGCGTACCGCACCTGGCTGAACATGACACCGAGCCCGATTGCTTCGCTGCCGCCGGAGAGGTTTCAGTTTCAGATCGTGAACATGTCACTGGACGTGCACTGAGGGGTCGCGCTCTGCGCGTGGGCCGGGATGTGACATGTAGCTCTGGTACATTTCATTGGCGATCTGATCGAACATCCCTTGCGGGTCATTACCGACCTTATAGAGATCCATGTGCGTTCGCCCTTCCAAGAACGTAAGTTGCGCCTGGGCGTGCAATGAATCCAGGACGGCTTTTAATTTATGAGCCGCGCCATCCAGATAGAAGGTGTCCGCAGTTCCCACAATCACATGGATTTTGCCGTTCAGATCGGGAGCGAGCCGGGACCAATTCGACTCGATCAGACGCGCGATATCGTATTTCTTCCAAGCTTCGATTACTTGCGGATCGACATCGCCGGTCGCGCGGTCGAACATCTGCATCGGCCGTCCGTCGGGTCCGCGTGGCGAGAATACCCACTCGAAAGACGCCAACTGGCCGCCATAGGGACCGAGCACGGACTCAAGCCGCGCAAAATCCTCGAAGGTAGCGACCACCTTTCCGTTCATCCGCACTAAGGGATAAAGCGATCCGTCGGGTTTGCGGTACACGTTGGCATGAGGAGCATAAAGATCGGGTCCGGTGAAATCGTGAAAGTCGGTGGGATCGGGCGAGGTGGACCAAGTGCCCGCGAAGGCTTTTGGATAAGCGACCTGCAGCCAAAGCGTGGCCCAGCCGCCTGAGGAGTGGCCGTTGAGAAATCTCGCTTGCGGGCGTGGATCAAGCCGGTATTTGCCTTCCAGGTAGGGGATGAATTCGGTAGTCAAGGCGTGCCCCCAAGGGCCGTTATTGGCGGAATCCGCAAACTCGTGAGTGCCGGTGGGACTGGATTCGTCGAGCATGATCCAGATCATTGCGGGCATCTTCTTCTCAGCCATGCGCGCGTAGATGTGATCGGCGTTCAGACGCAGGTATTCCAGCTTGCCACCAAAGCCGTGGGTGAAGTAAACAGCGGGGAAGGAATGGACGGCGCCGCTCGCGTACTCGGGCGGCTCCACGACCAGGGCACGCATGTGGATAGGACGTCCCCAGAAATTAGAAAGCACAGGGCTGACGAAGTCTTCGCTTTGAATCGAGGATTTCGCTTGCCGCAATTCCTCAGCGGGGAGCTTAGGCTCGGGGAGTTTTTGTTCCGGAACAGTCGAACTTAAGGTGATGATTGGCTCCTTGCCGGATGATGAAGGGAAATTCGGCAGAGCTGTCACGGAGCTGATGGGGTCCCCTGGAGCGCGGCCGCCGTAGTTGTAGGAACGATCGATATCCAGAACGGCTTGCGCTTGATAAACGCCGGGCGGGAGTTGCGACAGTGGCGCCGGGTAGGCGATGTCATCGGTATCAATGTCCACGGATGAGCCGGGGCTTAGATCGTGTACTTCCTTAGCGGAAACGGAAACCGCAGCCGGGTGAAACGGATCAGTATCGATTTCCTTTGCGCCGTTTCCGCGCTCCACAAACAGAAGAAGGCGTCCCGAGAGAGGATGAGTAAACGCGGAGCCGAGGGTTACGCGTACGAACAGATGTTGCGGAGCGGGCGCATCGAGGGCGAGGAGCGCGAAGCAGGATGCGGCGGCGAGGACGAAGCGAGTGACTCTGAAATATGACATACGTGCCTAACTTACAACGAAGCGTGCAAGAGCGGGTTTCTAGCGCGCGCCTTTCCGGAATTCGAGAACGGCCTTCTGATGTTCGGCTAGGGTTGACGAGAACTGGTGCGAGCCGGAACCGTCGGGCTTGGCGACAAAGTACAAAAAATCCGTGGCAGCGGGATGCATGGCGGCCTGAAGCGATGACCTTCCCGGATTGGCGATGGGGCCGGGAGGAAGGCCGGCATGTACGTACGTATTGTACGGATTGGAACTGGCGAGATCGGATTTGTGGATCACGCCGCGATAGCGATTTTCGATGAGGGCGGCATAGACGGTTGTCGGATCGCATTGCAGCGGCATCTCCAGCCGCAATCGATTGATGAAGACTGCGGCGACAAGCGGCCGCTCGGGGGGAATGGCGGTCTCTTTTTCGACCAGAGACGCCAGCGTGACTACTTTGTGAATCTCCGCAGCTTGGGACGAGCCGGCGATAGACGCCCATTGCTTGCGAAACTCTGTCGTCATCATGCGGCAGAGTTGTTGGGCGGTGGTTTTGTGCGTGAGCCGATAGGTGGAAGGAAACAGATAGCCCTCCAAGTCGGGCGCCAGAGGATCGAAGTCCCGAATGCTCGAGGGGTTTGCCGCGGCTTCGAGGAACTCGTCCGGATCAACGGTGTCGGACTGATCGAGCAGTGAAGCGATATCGAAGATATTGCTGCCTTCCGGGACGGTGAAATCTTCATAAAATACTTCGCCCCGGCGGATTTTTAAGAACACTTGCGAAGGGGTCTGAGCGGATCCGAAACGGTATTCGCCGGCCTGAAGATTGGCGCGCGGATGAATGATGCGAATGGCAAGAAAGGCCCAGGGGGAACGGACAACACCCTGGTCGGCCAACTCGCGCGCGATGGCTCGCGAAGACATGCCGTGCCCGATCTCGACAAATGTCTCGTCGGTGAAGCCTTTGTAGGGGCCCAGATACCAGTAGGTTGCTATGCCGGCGGCAACCACGACGACCAGCCCTACAAAGAGGAAGGCGATAAGGAAGAACGGGCGCAAGCACCCTGATTTCCTAGGCACTGGACTCTTCCGGTTGAGCACTGCTTTTCAAGCTGCGATATCCCAAGTAACTTTCTAGCAGCAACACCGCGGCGAGGCGGTCCACCGCGCCTTTTTTTTCCACGAGCGAGGCGCCTGCCTGACGCAGAAGCCGTTCGGCTTCGGCGGAGGTCAAGCGCTCGTCCCAATAGACAACGGGAAGGCCGAGTCGACGGCTCAGCCGGCCGGCGAATTCCGCAGTGTATTCGCTTTGACGGCTTTCGGAACCACTCATGTGAAGCGGCTTGCCAACCAGCAAAGTTCGAACGTCCCAGTGGGTTGCAATTTGGTTGAGGCGTTCGAGATCGTCGCGAATCCGCGTGCGCTCGAACGTTTCAATACCCTGGGCGGTGATTCCAAGCTCATCGCTGACGGCCAAGCCGATTCTTTTCTTGCCGACATCGAGCGCCAGCACGCGGCCAATCGGCTGATCCAGATGGTGAGTCATGGGGTTATCGCTTGGGGTGGGGGCGCCTCAATTCTTGCATAGATTTCGAGCGTTTGTGGCATTCCCGTATCCAATGCTGGTACACAGTACGGTATTATCGCGATGTCATGGGGAGAGCGCGCAAGATCACGGTTGAAATCCAGCCTGAGCTGCTGGATAAGGCTCAGCGAGCAAGCGGCGCCGGCATTACCCAGACGGTTCGCACGGGATTGCAGCTGGTTGCCGCCTCGCAGACCTATGCGAAGCTGCGAGGATTCCGTGGCAAGGTTCGCTTCTCCCGGACCTCCGCCGATCTAAAAATGGACCGATGATCGCAGCCGATACAAGTACTTGGATCGCGTTCTTTCAAGGCGAGGTGGGTAAAGACGTCGAGCTGCTCGATCGGAGCCTTGCGGATCGGCAAGTTCTCATGGCTCCTCCTGTCTTGACCGAGTTGCTGAGCGATCGAGGCATTAGCTCTGAAGTAGCGAAGACTCTTTCAGAACTGCCGCTGATTGAGATCCAGCCTGGATTTTGGAACCGAGCTGGTGCACTTCGAGCGAGCGTCCTGACAAAAGGCCGCAAGACACGGCTGGGTGATGCGCTCATCGCACAGAATTGCCTGGATGCCGGGATTCCGCTGTTGACACGAGACCGGGACTTGCGCGCATTCGCAGAGACGGCAACTCTCACCATATTGGTTGATTCTTCGGCGTGACAGAAACTTAGGAAGCCACTCCTTTTCTTGAGCAGCGCGTTTTCGCGTCGCCGGGCTCGTCTCAAGGCCGACTAGCCGGTCGTACGCGTGCCGTTATGTCTCTGATGGCGAAATTCTGCAGGACGGCCTTGGTCCTGCTAACTGTGGCTTTGCACGAGGCCGGCCGTTTGTAAACGCTGCGCCATCAGGACGGATCTATCCTGGCATTGCGCGTCCAGTTTCCGGTTTGCCGAAAATAACCGGCCAATTCCCAAGAACGAGACATCTGGTCCGATAGTCCCGCGAGTAAGCTGTTTTTCTTTCGTTCGATCTTTTCTGTACCGCGAGAATGCTGATTAAGCGTTCTCTGACAAGACTTTGAGTTACTCATCAAATCTGGCTTCAGATCGCCTCAGAAATCGCTTGATTTCCGGCCTGATGCTGCGCACAATGAGCTCGGTGGCATCCCGAAGCCACTTCACCAGCTCGGGGCGAAAAGGGGCAGAGATTGGCGGTAAAAGCGCTTTGCTTCCTTCAACTCATAGCGCCGTTATTCGGGGCCTATCGCAAGGGTATTGATGTGGTATATTCTTGTCGAGCGAGGTGACCATTGCGCCAAGAGCGGAGTGAACCGACATTTAAGTCGCTTTACCACGGTCCTTCTGTTCACATCGCCGAGTCCGTCGGTTATGGTCATTTGGGCGGTTCGTGGCACTCGACGGAACATGCCCATCCGACCCTTCAAGTCACATTTCTTTCGCGGCGCAGCGCTATGCAGGCGCATTGGCTCACCCATAACGGATCCAAGTGCGAAAAGCGCATTTTGGGATCAGGGATTTGCTTTACTCCCGCATTTCAACCGCACTCAATGGAATTTAGTGAAATCCATGGAACTGTGATGATGTCGATTGCGACTGATTTGATGGAGAGTGGACCTCGAACGAATCACGAGTGGACCGATCAGGGCATATACGGGGAAAGCGACCCGTTCCTGCAACACCTAGGAGAACTGCTGTTTGTGGCAAGTAGCGCGGGATTGCCGATCAGTCGGTTGCACGCTGAGTGTACAGCCGTTATCATTCTTGAACATTTGAACCAGCGTCAAAACTACTTAGGGCCGAGGCCTGTGAGAGGGTGTGGGCGGCTGCAGCAGGTCATAGAATTTATACATTCGAACCTGGAGAATGAACTCTCGATCATCGCGCTGGCGCGCATCGCGCAAACAAGCCCTTTTCATTTTGCCCGTCAATTCAAGGCCAGCACTGGTCTCACGCCGCATCGGTATGTTCTGGAACAGCGCATAGAAATGGCCAAACGGCTTCTGACAAACAGTCATCTCGCTATCGCCGAGGTTGCTCAGAGCTGCGGCTTCGCGACGCAAGCCCACCTCACAACAGCTTTCCGCAGGCACGTTGGCGCGACGCCAAAAGAATTTCGCGCCTACTTGATATCGACACGGTCACGCTGAGCAACATTTGACAAAAAGTTAGCCGGGTTTTGAAAGACTGAATCGCTCCTCTGCCGTTAAGCTGCAAGTGGAAGGAGAACAAAGTCTCATCATGATCTCCTCCAGGAAAATAGGAGACACAAATGAATCACATAGCAATCATGGCACTGATACTCAATCTCGGTGTCGCGGGCGTCTACGCACGTGAGCAGCCCGTAAACATGAGTTTTTCGGGAACTGAGGGGCCCAGCGCGATCGATCTACAGTTCCCGAACACACGTACCGCAGAATTCAATTTCGGCGGGAACGGTACCCTAGGCCGATTCACCTTTCGGAATGTTGAGGCAGACGAAGCTGTCCCACAGCCGTCCAGCACTTGCCCGGCGAATCAGGTGTATTTTCAAACCACGGCCGACGCGGGCGCGGGCGTATTTCGCTTCCGGGACGAAAGTCTATTGAAGGTCAAGCTCAAAGAGGGCTTCGATTGCATCGACTTCGCGGCTATGGAGGCCCACTGTACTAGGGTTTTTCAAATCACTGGTGGAACCGGCCGTTTCAAGGATGCGTCCGGCATGCTGACGTTGACCGAGACGACGGCGCCGGTGGCCGACGCCTCAAATAACCCCAATTTCCCCGTCTTTTTGGTCGCTACGGGCCAGTTTACCGGAATGATTTCCGGAGTGGCCGCGGAGGAGGAACGAGACGCACGGTAATAGGAACAATAAACAGGCTCGCGCTGACGCAGTGCGCTGTAGTTAGATCGGACCAAGGACAAAAGCTCTGATCGGCTACGGCGCAGACGTGAGGGCCTCGCGTTCTGCACGACTTGTCGGCGAGAAGCATCCACGTGGAGCTAACGTCAGCTACGCTTACCCGTTCCTTGGATTTTGCCGACTTTGGGCCGTCGTGGCACTCGACGGAACATGCCATCTGACCCTTCAAGTCACATTTCTTACGCGGCGAACCCACTGCAGGCGCAGTGGCTCACCGGTAACGGAGCCCAAGTGCGAAAAGCGCATTTTGGGGTCAGGGATTCGCATTATTCCCGCACCGCCGGAGCATCGTGCTATTGAGTTAGCTGAGAAGGTGCCGGATCTGCCGGCGAACACTTTGGAGCCTCTTCTTCCCAATTGGGCTGTGCTGTAACGCAAAGTTGCCAGACGGAAGCCAAAATTCAGCAAAACGCGCTGTCGCCCTTCGAACCGCATCCACTGAACCGGCGAAATCAAGACATCGTCGATATTTCGCAGCTAGCCAGTGGCGCGAATCGACGGATGTGGAAGTAAATGGGATAGCCGGTCGAACGACGACATTCCCAAGAGAGTGAAACCAGATTGGCAGGCCCACGTTTAACAAATGTAGTCGGCAAGGCCTTTGCGCCGGAAAGATTCGAGGTTAGCGCTTTGGAAGCAAACGCGGAACGGACGGGCAGCCAGTTTGCTCGTTCTCACAAATACAATCCGAATTGGGTGCTTGCCGGCGCAAGCGGCGCGGCTCATCCGCTGTGGATGACGGAGTGGCTGTGCGAGGCAATGGACTTGAGACCCACCATGCGTGTGCTCGATCTCGGATGCGGCCAAGCGTGTTCATCGATTTTCTTACATCGCGAGTTTGGCGTCGAGGTTTGGGCAGTGGATCTTTGGTTTAGTGCCTCTCAAAATCTCCATAGAATTCGGGATGCCGGGGGCGGATGGTCACGTCTTTCCAATTCGCGCCAACGCCCTTTCCTTGCCCTTTGCAACGGAGTTCTTCGATGCGGTGATTTCCATCGATTCGTTTCCCTACTACGGCACGGACGATTTGTATTTGAACTACTTGGCGCGGTTCCTACGTTCAGGCGGGTTGTTGGGGATTGCTGGAGCCGGGTTGACGAGAGAGATAGAAGGAACGTTGCCAGAGCACTTGGTGAAGTGGTGGACACCTGACCTAAACTGCCTGCACTCCGCGGACTGGTGGAGGAAGCATTGGAATCGGAATGGAGCAGTGGAGGTAAAACTTTCAGACACGATGCGTGACGGCTGGCGAGTCTGGTTGGATTGGCACAGGATCATCGCGCCGCAAAATTATTGCGAAATCGAGGCGCTCGAAGCCGATGCAGGCGGATACATGGGTTACGTTCGCACCGTAGCTGAACGCCGACGAGACCTAGACCTGAGCGAGCGATTCGAGAGTATTCCTGTGGCATACGACAAGCAGCCGCTACTTCGAACATAGTATCTATCTGCGCGTTGGGCAACCGTGCTGATCTTAGCGTGCTTTCGGGTCTTGTTGGTCCGGCACTCCTACATCGACAAAAACGGCGCTTGGGTAAATTATTCCGCCCTTGTCGCCAAGGGACGGGTAATCCGTCCCTTGCCGTCACGGTTCGATGCCAATCTTATCGTCACTGCGAATCGGAGCTTCTGTTGCAGCCGAGGTATCGTTCCGTGGTCTGGATCGACACATGGCCGAGCAGGAATTGAATTTGGATAAAGCTCTCCGCCTGCCAAGTAGCAGAGGCGCGAACACGTGCGCCGCAGATCGTCAGGTGCCAGCTTTTCTATGTCTGCAGCTGCAGCCGGTTGCTTGACGGTTTCTAAAGCACGTTCGCGTCACGCGATTGCCCAAATTTTACTTGACTTGTTGATGGCTCTAAACAGCCGACCCTCTTCGATTCCACTTGCTTCAGTCCAGCGATCGAGCGCCTCCTTGGCCGGTGAGCCATTTACCGAGTCGCACACGGATTGCCGTACGCCCTTGACGTGCCGAATGCCGGCGGCGAGCCCATCAGCAACCGATAGGATCATTGTTATGCGTATTCTTCTCGATGCCAAGGATCTCATTGACCCGGTTGAGTACGACCGCCCAATTCCCTTAGCGGAGGTGAAGTCCTGGATAGAGCGGCGAAGCGCACGCGTCGTTCTTGGGTTCGCGAATGTTAATGATTTTGTCGGCCCGGTTTTCGAGCGTGGCGATTTCCTGAACATGCGGACGCTCCTTCAGAGGCTCGAAACTCTTCCGATCATCTATATCCGCGAAGGACTGATCATCCGCGATGAACTCAAGGCCGCCCAGGCGGCATTTGAGGTTCAGAAAGAGCCGGTCTCCATAGATCCATACGTGTCGCGCTGGGATGAGACGGCCTATTGGGAAGGCGAGTCTGCTGCGAAAATACTTGTGGGACTTCGCCTTGACGAGATCGTCTATATGGCGCGCAACACCATTCAGAACTATAAGCGGTATGCAGCCGGACTCAAAGCTCAAATTCAGGCGGAACGGGCTCTCCCGGCGGCAGACAAGCTCAAGACCAAGGATATTTTCATAAACGGTCTCCCAGGCAAACTCGCCATCCACCGAATCGATTCCGGCCAAGCGGACTTGCCCGGGTTTGGCCGATGGCTCTGGAGCAATCCCCTCCGCGCGCTAGGGCATCGAATTCATTTTGAGGCTTATCATCAGCTGCTTATGGGTAAGTCGATGCCCGTTCAAGATGGCGACATCGCCGATTTCACCCTCATGCCCGCCATCCCATACGTGGACCGCATAACTGTTGACAACCGTATCGGAGACATCCTGCGGAAGGTATTTCAACAACTCCGCCGGCGCAACGCCTACGCCGACTTGTCCGCGCGCGTGTTCACGAGACTTGTCGATCTGTTCGCGGAATAGCTTGCATGTCGGACAGTGGGTTCTTGGCGGTAACTCCGGGGTAGTCGCAAAGGGACGAGTAATCTCTGATTAGGGCTCGCTGCCGATGTTGTCGGCTGGCCCACAAGCTGAGTCAGGATCTTCCGGTTCCCAGGTCGTCCGAATACCCGGCATCCACGCGAGGCCACTGGGCGATGGGGCGTCCACCCGGCCACTCTGGTTCCCAAGTGGGCGAGCCGGTTTTACTTCGCGTGATGGTGCAATGCTGCGGCCAGCCCGCCGGCGAGTCCTCCCACTTCTCCTTTCGCCCGTAAACGGTCAAATCGAGCAAGTGATAGTTGTTATCCATCGCCTCTACGCCGCGCGCCGTTG
>JBAUUG010000340.1:0-3525 GCA_049582585.1 Bryobacteraceae bacterium
CGCGATCGGGGGACAAGAGCTGTTTCTGGCGACACTGCATCCCGCGGAGCTGTGGCAGGAGTCCGGCCGTTGGGAAGTGATGGGCGACAACATGTTTCGCCTCAAGGACCGGTTTGAGCGCGATCTCTGTCTAGGGATGACGCACGAAGAGATCGTCACCTCCATCGCCCGAGGCGAGCTCCGCAGCTATAAGCAGCTGCCTCAGATCTGGTATCAGATTCAGACCAAATTCCGCGATGAGCCGCGTCCGAAATCGGGCTTGCTGCGCGTGCGGCAATTCCTCATGAAGGATGCGTACACCTTCGACCTCGACGCGAATGGGTTAGATGTCGCTTACGATAAACACCACGGCGCGTATTGCAGGATTTTCGATCGGTGCGGACTCGAATACATGATCGTCGAGGCTCACTCGGGCGCGATGGGCGGGAGTGATTCGCACGAATTCACCGTTGCGTCGGATGCAGGCGAGGACGTTATCGTTCACTGCAAGAGCTGCGGATACTCCGCCAATTTAGAAAAGGCCGTTTCGATTCCCACGCCGTCCGCTGCCGCCGATCCCGCGGGAGATCTCACGCCCGAAGAGTTTCACACTCCGAATCTAAAGACCATTGCCGATCTTGCGGAGTTCACAAAATTGCCCGAAACATCGCAGATGAAGAGTCTAGCGATGGTAGCGGATGGAAAGCCTTTGCTGATCATGGTGCGAGGCGATCATCAGCTTAGCGAAACCAAGCTGACCGGCGTGATCGAAACCGGGGAAGCTCGTCCCGCTCATCCTCAGGAGATTGTGGAATGGTTCGGCGCAAGCGCCGGATCGCTGGGACCGGTGGGCGTGAAGAATATGCGCGTGCTCGCGGATCTCGCTTTAGAGGGCCGCCGCAACATGATCACGGGCGCGAATTGTGATCACTACCATTTCAGGAACGTCACTCCGGGCGAAGATTTTCAGCCCGAGTATTTCGATCTGCGACAGGTGGCAGCCGGAGATACTTGTTCGAATTGCGGCGCCCCGCTGGAGTTGGTCAAAGCGATTGAAGTGGGGCACATCTTCAAGCTGGGATACAAATATTCCGAGTCTATGGGATTGCGCGTTCTTGGTGAAGACGGGAAAGAAATCACGCCTATTATGGGCTCTTACGGAATTGGCATCGAGCGAATCTTAACGTGCGCGATTGAGCTTTACCACGACAAAGACGGTATGGCTCTGCCGCCTGCGATCGCGCCATTCGCAGCCGTGATTACGCCGGTAAACTACCGTGAATCTCTGCAAAGAGAAGCGGCCGATCTTCTATATGCCGATTGCGCGAGAGCTGGATTCGATGTCCTGCTGGATGACCGCGACGAGCGTCCAGGAGTGAAGTTCAAGGACGCGGATCTGATCGGGATTCCCTATCGCATCACAGTGGGCAAGAAGTTAGGCGAGGGCAAAGTGGAGTTTATGGAGCGCCGCACGCGCGCCTCGGAAGAGGTGTTACTACACGACGTCGTGCCGCATTTGCAGAAGAAACTTGGTGGCTAGAGAATCTTTTTACCCATTGCGGACGTGACAAGTTCCACGCCCAGAAGCGCGGTGCGGTTTGCTTCGTCGAAGACGGGATTTACTTCGACTACTTCCATTGAGACCATGCGCGAGCAATCGCAGATAGTCTCCATCGCGAGATGTGCTTCGCGATAGGTCATTCCTCCTCGCACAGGAGTTCCCACGCCGGGCGCTTCGTCCGGATCGACGGAATCCATGTCGAGCGATAAATGGAACCCGGCCGTCCCGTCATTCACCACCGCAATCGCTTGCTGCATGACGTTTCGGAGCCCGAGCTCATCAAGATCGCGCATGGTGAAGGCGGTCACGCCGGATTCGCGAACTACTTCGCGTTCGGTTTTATCCACGTCGCGGAGGCCAATCAGCACGACGTTCCTTCCTTCCACCTTGGGTGAGTATTCGAAGATGTTTGTCAGCTCGCGCGGTCCTCTGCCCACGCAACAGGCGAGGGGCATGCCGTGAACGTTTCCGCTGGGACTTGATTCCGGCGTATTCATGTCCGCGTGGGCGTCGATCCAAATCAAACCAATCCGTTCGCCACGCCGGCGGAATACGTGAGAAACACCTGAAACGGTGCCGACTGCAACGGAATGATCGCCGCCCAGGACCAGCGGAAACTTGTCCGCGGCCAATGCGCTCTCAACTGTCTCTGCCAATTTCGCGCACGTTTTCGCGATCTGGGAAAGATATTTTGCGTTCTCCGGGCCCGGCGGGGTGCTTTCCTGCTGAGCTACCGAGACGTTTCCAAGGTCTTCGACTTGATAGCCCATCGACGAAAGCTTGGCGTTGAGGCCGGCAAGCCGCATGGCCGAAGGCCCCATATCGACGCCGCGGCGGCCGGCTCCCAAATCAAGTGGAGCGCCGAGAATCGCGATTTCAGATTGACGCATGCACCTTGAAAAAACTAGGGCCGGGTTCGATACAGCATTCGGGGATACGGAATGGTTTCACGAACGTGCTCGAGCCCGCACATCCAGGCGACGAAGCGCTCGACCCCCATCCCGAACCCTCCATGCGGAACGCTGCCGAAGCGGCGAAGATCCAGATACCACTCGAATGCTTCGCGCGGAAGATGATGCTCCTCGAGCCGCTTCTCTAAAAGCGATAAATCGTGAATTCTTTGACCGCCTCCCACGATTTCTCCGTATCCCTCGGGCGCGATGATGTCCACTCCCAGAGCCAATTCGGGCCGTTGCTCATCCGGCTGGAAATAGAATGCTTTAATCTCCGTGGGATAGCGGTCCACGATCGCCGGACGGTCGAAATCTTGCGTCAAAAGAGTTTCATCGGTGTTGCCGAAGTCTCCGCCCCATTGGATTTCGCTGCCCTTCGATTGCAGAATTTTCACCGCATCATCGTAGCTCATGCGAGGGAACGGCGCTTTCACGGTCTCGAGTTTGGATGTGTCGCGCTCTAACACTTTCAACTCTTCCCGGCGTTGATCGAGCACGCGCTCCACTACATAGACGATCAGCTCTTCCGCTACGCGCTTCACCTCTTCCAGGTCGGCGTATGCCATCTCCGGCTCCACCATCCAAAACTCGGTCAAGTGCCGCCGCGTCTTCGATTTCTCGGCGCGGAAGGTAGGTCCGAAACAATACACCTTGCCGAATGCCATGGCGTCGGCTTCGTTATAAAGCTGGCCGGATTGCGTCAGGTAAGCTTTTTCGTCCTCGAAGTAGTTCACCTCAACCAACGTCGATGTGCCTTCCCATGCCGCCGGCGTAAAAATTGGCGTGTCCACCAAAGTGAACCCGTGCGTGTCAAAATAATCGCGCACCGCCCGGATCACCTCGTGCCGCACCCGGATGGCCGCGTGCTGCCGTTTACTGCGCAGCCAAAGATGTCGATGATCCATCAGGAAGTCGACGCCATGTTCTTTCGGCGTGATGGGGTAGGGATCCGACTCCGGAATGCGCTGCACGATCTCGGCGCCTTCCACGTCCATCTCGTATCCGCCTGGCGCGCGCTGCTCCGGCCGCACC
>JBAUUG010000341.1:0-7236 GCA_049582585.1 Bryobacteraceae bacterium
GAGACCGACATTGCACCGTGCGTGCAACGAACCGGCAATTTTACCTTGAACGCCTCAGCGGTACCCGAGCCGGCAACTTTATGGCTCGGGCTTCCCGTAATTGCTTTCGGCGCGATACGCCTAAAGCGCAACAAGTTACAGCATTCTTCGTAATTCATTTGAGTTTCACGTTCGTCAGAATCTAAATTCATTCATGGAGTCAAAATGGAAAGAAAAAGTATTCTTCCGGAAGTAATCGCTCAAGCTCCTAACCGGCGCAGTTTCGTTAGGAAGCTTGGCATCGCAAGCGCCGCTGCAAGCGTCGCCCTGATGGTGCGCGGAAAGGGAGGGCTTGCAAACGCCGCGTCTTCGCCTGGTCCGACGACAACCGATGTCGAGGTTTTGCAGTTCGCGCTGAACCTTGAATACCTCGAAGCGGAGTTCTATACCGTCGCGACCAGCGGCAAAACCATCGACATGGCGCCTTACAGCATTCCCATCAACGGCATGGCGACTGGATCTAACCCGACCAGCGGCGGTGCTGTGACAAACGGCTCGCAGGTGACATTCTCGAACAGCTTGGTTTTTACCTCGGCTGTAGCCCAACAGATTGCAGACGATGAGCGAGCTCACGTAATGCTGATCCGCGACACCCTCTCGAGTAATGGGGTCGAACCGATCGCGCAACCTAATATTAATCTCAACGCGCTGGGTTTCGGTTTCGGCAGCCAGGACGATTTTCTCAAGCTTGCCCGAATCTTCGAAGACATCGGTGTCACCGCCTATGGAGGCGCGGCTCCGCTGCTTTCGAGCGCGGTGATCGGGACGGCAGCTCGAATTCTGGCGACCGAAGCGGAACACGTCGCGAACATCCGCTTGCAAGTCGCTCGGCTGAACATCCCGACTACGCCCGCTCTGGATAGCGTCGATATTCTGCCTCCACCCTCCGGCAGCCAGTACTTCTCGGTCGGCGCCAAGGGACTTACGCAAGTTCGCACACCCGGGCAGGTTCTCTATCTCGCCTACGGCATGAAGTCCAACGCTGTCAAAGGCGGTTTCTTCCCCACGGGGGCCAACGGCACAATTACTGAATCCAGCGGGCCTGCTTAGAGTCGTTTCCAAGCCTCGGTGGATCCGGAGAAGAGCGGTCTTTCCTCCCGCTCTTCTCCGGCTTTTTTATGTTCCCAATCTTCTAGTGGCATGTCGCGGCGGTATGGTTAGCACGTGGCAGGGACAGACGGCTCCGTCCACGCGCGATTAGAATTGTGTTGCGACTCGGCAATGCGGCGCTTGGGACGGAGTCGTCAGTCCCGGATTCAATGCGACAGGCTTCTAGCCCGCACGATAAACCGCTTCGGCGCGCTGCCGATGTAACGAAATGGATAACAAGTTACCATTGTAAGTTTGGATACTCCGGTGCTCTGCAACTGGGAGGTATCATCCGCGCTTACCACATGAAATGACTCGACGGCGTAGTTGTAAGTTTGACCAGCTGAGATCTGAATTTCATCTCCTATCCTGATGTGACGCAAGGCGCGGAAAGCCGTGTCCCGGTGACCGGCGACAACCGTGTTTCCGCTAGAACCGATCGGCGCAGTTCCAGGAACATGCCCGGCTCCAAGGTCCAGGCTCTCCTCGTCATCTCCGTCAACGATCAGTACCGACATCCCGAGCCGAGGAATTTCGAGACGCCCCAAGACCTTTGCCGGATTTACTAGCGACTTACTCGCAAGTAATAGGTTGGGTGGAAGCCCGGAAGCGGAAAGCCATTCAGCTTGACTTTGAAAGCACTCGTATTTGGCGATCTTCCAGCCCGCGCTTCCCAGTAGAAACACTCCACACAGGAAGAGCGCCAGCTCGGCGCGGCGCCTCATTCGCTATCGCGAAGCTTCCAAGGCTGGATGCTGCCGAGCCCGTCGCTTCAGAACTTCGACCAAAGCTTCGAGCCTTCGATTCCTGGTCTCCAACCGCAAAACCTGTATTCTAGCCGCGGGAATTATCAATGCGTGTTGCGGCTTGTGGATTCTTACGTCCACGGCAGGAGATCCGAGCGCCGCGACAACCAGCCCGAAAGCAATCCCGCAGATGGAGGCTGAAATCACTTTCTTCCGATGCGATTTCAGCAGCGAAGAGGGCATTTTGAGCCGCATTTCAGCGGCCGGAGAGCTGGGAATCTTGACCAACTGAGGCGAACAAACCTGGTCGGCTATGGTCTCATGGTTTGCCAACATGCCTGATAGCATCGTTCCTCCCTATATCTGCACGCTCTCTATGCCCGGCGGCGCCGCGTGTAGTGCAATGCTACTGAAGCCAGCAGCAGAAGCAAGCCCCAGAAAGCGAAAGAATATGTATTGCTCGCCGTATGCGGCATGCGGACGCCCCGATCCCGCGGGGTCATAGGCACACTCGCCGTTTGGGTAGTGCTCACTGCGGCAGTTTGCTCTCCCGCGTATTTCACCGCCTTTACACCTTTGCCTTTGTTGTCGGCCGTTATCCGCTCGGGTGACAGCAGCCAAAGCGTGACCACCTTCATGTCATCGGGTGAAAGATCAGCCGGCAATTTGTCATACTCAGGGTCGACCGCCAAAACCGATTCCGCGCTCTTATCCGTCAATTTGGCAGCTTCGGGTTTCGGATAGACGAACTCCAGTCCGGTCGAGCACCCCGGGCACATCCATCCTCGCAGCGCGTGCTTATCGTCTTTGTTAGAGCTGAAGTAGACCAATCCATCTTTCTCGCCGCCGGACAAGTTAGTACTTGGTACCGACAGTACTAAGTAAGCCTTGTTCCTATCAGCGGCCGTAATCCGAACGATCGCTCTATCCTGAAGCCGGTCCTCCACTGAAAACGTGTAATCTCCGGGCTTAAGAACCGCGCCTGGTATCTGTAACTTCTGTGTAACTGTGATTACCTGCGTTTCGCCCATCATGCACGCAACAAAAACGACAGAAGCAGCGACCGAACGAAGTATCATATTACTCTCCCTGAGGGGTTACGAAATTCGAGCGGCCGTTGGATTTTTTTACCAGCCTAGTAACTTAGCGAGTTTTCAGAACCGCGCACGTAAGTGGGCGGCTAGTGTCACTGCCGATAATTTTGTATGTAGGAATCACGAGGCAGTCCCATACCAACCACCTTGCGCCGAAGCCGCGCGGCCTGATCACGGTTCATATTCCCGCCGGCAACCACTAAGTAGGCCGCATGTTGACTCTGCGGAGAAAACACGTCTGCTTTCAACCCGGGATGCTTCTCGTTGATGGATTTCGCTTTTTTTTGAGCATCTTCCTCGCGAGCGTATGTGTACAGCACAACTCGCCAAACGGGGCCGTTGACGGTCTCCGGTTCCTGTTTCCCTGCCCGCCGATCGGGCGCGCGCTGAGGAGCCTGCGCCTGCACTTTTGGGGCTGGGGTGCTCTGATCAGGCGAAAGCGTCCGCGCCGGGGGACTACTATCGGTTGTCGACGGCGCCGGATTGGGCGATGCTGCGACCGGCGCGGCGGCAATCGGAGTGGGTCGCGGTTTCGACCGCGCAAACCAAATCACCGCGCAAAGCGCAAGCACAGCCAGGGCGGCGTAGATCCACCATCTGCGGCCGTGCCCCGATCTCTCCTTAGCGGCGCTCAGCTCGCGCGTCCAGGCTTGAGGCGTCTGGGGAATCGGATGTGCCTCAGGCGCTATGACCGGAGATTCCTCTCTTGCGTAGAGTGCCGCAGCCTCATCCAGCTTGCATCTGGTCAGTGGATTGGGATCAAGGCACCGTTCGGCAATGCTCCCGAACGGCTTGGCTAATCGCGCCGCGTCTTTACGGCAATCGCCTCCGCACGTCTTCTGAGTAAGCGCCTCAAACAGCGTCGCACCCAAACACCAAACGTCCGACTCGGGCGTCAGATTTTGTTCGCTACTTTCGGGAGCAAGATACCTCGGCCGCTCCGATTGCAGCCCGGAACCCGAGCCTGCTCTTCGAATGCAATCAGCCGATAATTGGATGGACTCGCCAGTTGCAAGCACTTCCTTAGGCGACAAACAGCCATGCACGAATCCATGTGCATGCAGATATTCGAGTGCTCCGGACAAGGTTAACAAGAGGTCGCCGGCCTCTTTCCCATCCAGCGCCCGTTCCCGCAGCACGTCTTCCAGAACTTCCTCAGGCCGCCGCAATACGACGTAGATTAGATTGACGCCATCCAGTTGAATGCGCCCCGCCGCTAACGGCCGACTGAGATTCGGATGATCAAATCCTTTTGCGCTTTCCCATAACTCGAGCTGCTCGTTGCTGCGTTCTGCGTCAAGATTGACGATGTCGACCAGCGCATCAGTGGACACATCACCGAGGATCCGCACCTTGAAACGCCGACCATGCTGGTCTGCCTGGAGCAGCTTTTGTATTTCATAGCCGCCCTCTAGAACCGTCCCTTGCAGCCGCGTCCAATCCGGATCGGCAACCGTCGCTCGTTCCTGGTTCACTTCGTCACTATAGCATCCAGACGAAGCAAGGCAGATGTCGCGTGTTTTCATCGACTTAATACGAATCACTCCACCCCTCGGAGGCGATGAATTCAAAGCAGAGTAAGATGTGACAAACGCATTTGTTTATAGGAGCTTAAATGAAATACCTGATGATGACGATGCTAGCGGCGGCACTCCCCCTCTGTCTGGCCGTTCCGATGGGCATGGCGCAAGCGAGGACAGCCGATATTTCAGGAACATGGCACTTTGTCCTTCAGACCGATGGCGGTGAGCGAGTCTCTGAACCAACCTTTCAGCAGAACGGCGATAAAGTGACGGGAAAGTGGGGCACAGCCGATGTCAAGGGCACTTTCTCCGATGGCAAACTCAATCTCGAATTTCCCTACAACTCAGACGAAGCGGGAGCGGGCAAGTTGAAGATCAATGGGCAGCTGGATGGGGACGTTCTGACCGGCGAGTGGGGTTTCCAGGAGTATAGCGGCAAATTTAAGGCAACGAGATCGAAGCAGGGGCCAGCGCTACCGTAGATGCATGAAAGTAATCTCGTCGCGAGAACTGCTTAAAAACAAGCTCTTCACCGTGGTGGAGGAAGTCGCCCACGATCCGAGCGGGTTTGAGATCAAGCGGTCCATCGTTCGTCATCCCGGCTCGGCTGTGATGATGGCCGTGGATGAGAGAGAGCGCGTTTTGCTGGTGAAGCAATTTCGGCTACCGGCCGAACGCGATCTATGGGAGGTCCCCGCCGGCAGATTAGATCCGGGCGAATCGCCGCTGAGGGCGGCGAAAAGAGAGCTGCGCGAAGAGACGGGATTCAAGGCGAAGAAGTGGATGAAGCTGAGCTCGTTTTGGGCCAGCCCGGGCTACATCGACGAAAAGATGCATCTGTTTCTGGCGACGGAATTGACCGAGGGCGAGCAGGAGCCGATGGACGATGAGCGGATCGAGATTCGCTGGTTTTCAAAGCAGGAGCTTGGCGGATTGATTCGCGAAGGGAAGATCCTGGATGCGAAGACCATGATCGGGTATTTTCTTTGGCTTGACCATCGAAGGGGTTCGAAAAAATGAGCGCTATTCACTGGTAAGCGGCCGATCCATTAGTTCGCGAATGGCCTGCCGGGGATCTTTGAATTCGTATAAGACTTCGTACATGGCATTGATGATGGGTAGATCTACCTTCTGTTGAAGACCGAGGCGTTGCGCGGCGCGGCAGGTTGCAACTCCTTCGGCCACCATATTCATTCCGGCGAGAATTTGATCGAGCTTGCGCCCTTGGCCGAGTTGGACGCCGACCGAACGGTTTCGCGAGAGATCCCCGGTTGCGGTTAAGACCAAATCGCCGAGACCGGCTAGCCCGCTTAAGGTGCGCGGCTTTCCGCCCATGCTCACCGCGAGACGAGTGATCTCGGCAAGCCCGCGCGTGATCAGCGCCGCGACGCTATTGCTGCCGAGACCGAGTCCTCGGCAGATTCCCGCGCCGATGGCGATGACGTTCTTCAGCGCCGCGCCGAGCTCTACGCCAACGACATCGCAGCTGGCGTAAAAGCGCAGGCTTGGAGTGGCGAAGGCGCTCTGGATCTCGCCGGCCAAAGACGCATCTTCAGAAGCGATTACTACCGCCGCAGGCTCACCGGCTGCGATTTCTTTGGCGAAAGTTGGACCGGAGAGGACCGCGATGAACTGATGGGCTGACGCGTCGAAAGTCTGCGTGATGACTTGCGACATGCGGCAGAGCGTCTGTTCCTCAATGCCTTTGGTGGCGCTGACGAGCCTCATCCCGGGACGCAGATAAGGCTCCGCGGCGCGAAGCACTTGGCGCAAGTGCCGCGAAGGGATAACGCAGAGAACGATGGCTGCATCCTCCAGTATGAACTCGAAATCAGATGAGATCTCTACTGTCGAGGGGAGGAGAAAGCCCGGCAAATAACGGCTATTCTCACGTGTCTGAGCAATCGCGATGGCGCGATTGGGATCGCGAGCCCATAACCGAGCGGAATCGAAGCGCGGCGCGAGCGCGATGGCCAGCGCGGTGCCCCAGCTACCCGCCCCAAGCACGGCGAGACGCGACGACGTCATTTCGGATCCCCTCCTTTGAGGGAAAAAGGATGCTCGTTCCCGCGCCTGATGCGCGAGATGTTCGCTTTGTGCCGGTAGATCACGATCAGCGCTGCGGCGATGGAAGCGACGAGTATCGGCCGCGGTGGATGACTGGAAAACCAGACCGCGAAAGGAAGGAATATAGCGCCTACGATCGATCCGGCTGAGATGTATCTGCTGAACGCGACGGCAGCGATAAAAATAACCGCCGTCATAGCGATAGCGAGCGGTGCAATATACAAGAATGCTCCGACACAGCAGGCGACTGCTTTGCCGCCGCTGAAGCGAAGGAAGATCGGGTAGCAATGGCCGAGCATGACAGCCACCGCGGCGAGCGCCACGGCGAGTGGGTTGCCTGCGCCAAGCTTGGCGGCAAGCCAGACCGAGATGAAACCTTTCAGCATGTCCAGCAGCAGAACGAGCATTCCGGCTTTGCGGCTAACACTTCTGTGAACGTTGGTCGCGCCGATATTTCCGCTACCCATGGTGCGGATATCCTTGCCTGAAGAAAGGCGCACAATCCAATATCCGAATGGCAGGCCGCCGATCAGGTAAGCCAATACGCTCACCACGATGAGAATCGGATAAGGAGGTGTCGCCGCCACTTCCTAGATGTTACGAGCAGCGCCCGCAGCTTTAAACGGGTACTCGCGAAGTTCCGATAGATGCTCGAGTTTGACCCTGGATCGCTGCGAA
>JBAUUG010000342.1:0-1963 GCA_049582585.1 Bryobacteraceae bacterium
GTATAAAGAAGCTCGTTTTCCAACTGAGCGCGGGCCAGAAGATCGCCTGGCGCGGACGCATCGCCCAAAGCGGGCGCGATGGGTATGGCGTTATCTGCCTGGGTGGGCGCGGAAACTTGTCCGCCCACGTTTTTCGTGAGACTCGCCAAGCCGCCTCCGTTTTTGTAAAGCCCGCAAAAGAAGCCCATCAAGAACAACGCACACACTGCCGCAGCGCCAAAGCTTAATTTTCTGATGCTCCGGCCTTCCGGTTCCTGAATGTGTATCTCCGGCGAGACTCGCTCTACCGGCGATCTCCTATTTGACATGCATTTCTCCCGTCAACAGAGGTCTAATCGGCAATAAAGCCGAAGTCCTTTAGACCCGCTGAAATCCCCGCCTCTCCATTTCGCCCCAGGAGCGCTTCTTTTTTCGAAGCACCTGGATAATCGCTTGCACCCTCCACAGCAGCGTGGCTTGGCGGTATCCGAGGTTCTCGAGCACGCCTGCTGAAAGGAGGCGCAGCACGTCCCAGGGGTCCGGATATTTGCAGATCGTCAGCTCTTCGAGAAGCACGGAACCAGCGGACAGCAGCAATCCAAACAGCACGGAAACGGCAAAGAAAAGCAGAGCGTTCGAAACGGGAAGCCAACCCGACAGCAGCCCAATCGAGGTCACCAGATACCCGGCCAGCTCGACAAACGGCCCGAAGACCTCGCAAGCCACGAAGTAGGGCATCCCAATCAGCCCGACCGCCCCAAAACGGGCGTTTCCAATGAGGCGTTTGTGGATCAGCATGCATTCGAGGCAACCGCGCTGCCATCTTATGCGCTGCCGGCGCAAATTACGGCGCGATTCCGGCACTTCGGTCCAACACACGGAATTGGAGATAAATTCAATCCGGCATGGCCTCTTGCGCTCGCGGCAGTAGCGATGGATTCGAATCACCAGCTCCATATCTTCGCCGAGCGTATCGAGACGATATCCGCCCATCTCGACGATCAAATCGCGGCGGAACATCCCGAATGCCCCCGAGATGACCAGCAGAGTGTTGGCGTAACTCAATGCGATGCGGCCGGCCAGAAACGCCCGCAGATAGTCGACAATCTGCAATCGGGCCAGCAGGTTCCTGGGTGTTCTTACTGCCTGGACGGATCCATGATCGATGACGCAATCGTTGGCCACCCGGATGATGCCGCCCACCGCCATAGTCTCCTCAGGACGTTCGAGAAAGGGCCGCGAAATCTGCAAAAGGGCATCCCGCTCGATAATGGAATCCGCGTCCACGGCGGCAAACAAATCATGACGCGAGTAATTGAGCCCGCAATTGAGCGCGTCAGCCTTCCCGCCGTTTTCTTTATCGATTACGACCAGCGAGATGGGGTCGCGCGATTCATACACCCCACGCACCGCAGCCGTAGGAATCTCGCCGAGGGCTACGCGGCTCGATCGATACAGCCGGAACTCCTCAATCAGAGCCTTGAGAGTGTTGTCAGCCGATCCGTCGTTTATGACGATTACTTCGTGCCTGGGATGGCGCAGGCGAAGCATTGCCCGGACGCTGTCGCGAACCGTTGCGGCTTCGTTATACGCTGGAGCAAGCACCGAAACGCTCGGCGCCAGCGGCGATTTCAACAGAACGTCGATTTCTTTTGCGCTGAACGGATCGCTTTCCCTCCTTAGCGCGAAATAACCAATCAGCATGAGGACAAAGTACGTCCCGTTCACCACTGCGACGTAGCCGATGATCAACGCCTCCAGCCACCGATAGAACGTAAACCACAACATCTATTCGCTCATTGCAATCTGACCGTCGCGTGCTCGAGTGCTTCCATGGCGACTCGAGCCGCATTCCCATCCGACTCGCCGACGATCTTTTCGAGATGCCGCTCTCCGGGCTCTCCCATTTGCGCAATGGCGGTTGCCGAAGCCAATCCCAACTGCCTGTTTTGGCCCAGAGCGGCTGACAGCGCCGGTATCAACC
>JBAUUG010000343.1:0-1827 GCA_049582585.1 Bryobacteraceae bacterium
GCTGAGCGCAACGAAACGCCTGCCAAATCCGGGATGAGTTCCAAATACGTTGCCGACATCATCGATGCGAACGTCATCGAGCCCGACTTCGCGGAAACGCTCTGACAACCAGGCAGCACGGGCCGACTCTCCGAAGGGGGGAGCCGAGATCCGCGCCATTTCCATTTGCCAATGCAGCAATTGCGGCTCTTGCGCGCGGAACCAATTGAATGCCGACCGCACCTCAGGAGAAGCGGCCAGCCGCGCCACTTCGCGCTGCATCTCCTCTTGCGCTGCAGAATGCTTGGCTGCAGGACCAGAGTCGGGCATATCCGCGCGCGAGGAATTTGGGCTCATTACAGTTATGGGTCAGTTTACAACGCCGTGGAAGGGGCTAGGAATTGGCTAAGGCGGGAACAGGGGGTTACCGAAGAGAGGCAGCGATGTGCCATAGGACAAGGTGCGGCCTGTCTACCTATGCGGCAGGGGTCAGTCGGTGCGATTTGGGGGCCACGCGAGAACCCGTGCCGCTACGGCAGATAGTAATCTCTTGGTAGCGCTGATCTCGATCCCGAGTCGATCGCCATTACGAACGATCGGCCCGGCGATGGCATCGAGTTCCGGACGATTCCCTTGCTCGACATCTTTCTGCATCGAACTACGCATGTCATAAGGCAGTTTGCTCGTGCCGGTGAGAACTGCGTCCGCATCTACTTTGGCGCCTTCCGCCAAGGCGACAGCGCAAGCTTCACGCACGCAAGCCGCCCATTCGGCCTTCCGCTCTGGGTTGCTCATGACCCCGCCTACTGGTTGATTGAACGCCGTGGTCGCCAGCGCAATTGGAGCCAGGAAGACGAGTTTGCTCCACATCAGGGTCGGTTCGTCGTCGATGAAACGGCACTCGAAGCCCAGTTTTTGCAATTGATCGAGCGTTGAAGCCAGCAGTGGGCGCCCTGCAGTGGACACGTTCAGGCGGGCAAATGGCGAGCGGTGAATGATGTGCCCGGGCGCGACGCGCTCGGATTCCACAGCAATCGTTGCGGCGATGACCTTATCGCGACCGTATTGGCTCCGCAATAAATCCAGATGATTGATGCCATTGAGGAGCGGAACGATGGCTTTTACAATTTGCGGTTTGGTGATCACCTTCAATGACTCGTCCAGTTGCGTGGCTTTTACCGCGATCCACAGGACATCGACAGGAGGAACCTCGGCTACGCGCGCAACGGGCGCCTGAAAATTCCCGAATGCACTCTCCAGCCGAAGTTGTTCCGGATATGCGACGAGCGACTCAGGCCTGACTACGACGGTGACGGAATCGCCCAGATGAGCGAGACACGCTCCAATCAGGCCGCCAACCCCGCCCACACCGAGAATCGCGTGCTTAGCCATGAAAATTGATGGTTGAGTGTACACCGCGCGCCCGCATCTTACCGTCGACCTTCGCTCGACCGAACAGTCCCTTCGGCGCGCTGCGCTTGCTCGGGACAGGCTTAAGATCGGCGGCTGTGCGGCACTAGTTTTTCTTGCTTGCAGCTGCGTCCACACACTCCAGAATTTCGGCCTCGGTCAGCGTGTGATCGCTCTGCTTGGCGCGCTGGTAGATTCGTTCCACGAGATCGTCTGCCGCTGGAATCTTGTGACGCTCGAGCCAGAAGAGCACATTCGATTTTCCGCTCATGGGGCCGACATCGATGATCTGATCCATTCCGAAGACGTGCGAGGGCACGCCGGAATACACAGTATTTGCCAGCACAACGTCGTTCTTGTGATAGGCCTTGATGATCGCAGCGGCGTGAACGCCGGTTGCGGTGCGGAAGGCATCGTCCCCAACGACCGGATAATTTC
>JBAUUG010000344.1:0-2633 GCA_049582585.1 Bryobacteraceae bacterium
TCACGTAGAAAGCCGCGGCTGCCTTGATGTATCCGCGTTCCCGTTCCGTTTTGCCTCCTAGCGATTGCGCCTTTTGAATCAGGATTAACCCTGCTCGCAGATCAGTGTTAGAAGGTCGATCCCACAACTGCTTGTAGAGACTCATCGCATCTCCCCAGTACGCCATCGCGCAGCCGGGGTCTTCAGCCTCTATTTGCTTGAACTGAGCCTGAGCGGCGCCGTAGCCGAACGAGTGGAGAAGCGCGATGCCGTGTTCAAATGGCGCTTGTACGCTCGCCGCGCAGGAGACGGGAAACGATACATTGCCTAGCTGCTGTGCGCCGGGCGTTTCTGTGTGGTGGTGTTCCTGCGCATCCAACAGCCCGAAACAGCAGGCTGCCGCAACTAAGGCAACCACCCGCTGACCGCGATATTTCATCCGATATCTCTGTTGGTCAGTTTAGCCCTTGCTCACCTAGCCGCCCCATCCAGCAATCCATAAACGTCCACTTCACTCCGCGTTCCCACATACACGCGCCCATTGACCACTGCAGGAATCGTGAAACGCACCGAAATCCCCGCCCGGTCCCGGTCCGATTCTTCTTCGCTATTGTAAAGTTCACGCGACACGTCCGCGGCATCGTACGCATGCACCACCGCCAGCTTCTCGGGAAAAATCTCCCAGGTTCGAGTGCTGACTGTCCACACGATCCCGTCTCCATCCCCGTTCGCCGATATGCTGGGCGTGGCGCCCGGATCCACCGGCGCCATGCTCCCGTTATGTGCCAGGTCCAGCCTTCCTTCCTTCACGCTCAGTTCGTGCAGAACGTCATCGTCGCCCCACACGTATACATGCTGATTCCAATATGCGGGCGCGGCATGCAGCTTACCGGCCAGCTTGACGATCTGCGCTACATCGTCCTTTGTCGTGTCATAGTGCCCCATGTGATCGCGATCGATCACGAACAGATTGCCATCCTTTCCGCCCACCAGCGCTAAATGAGCGTGCGCTCCCTTCTGATCCGGAAGCAGTACCCGACCACCCGCCCCTAAATCCAAGTCTTTCTGGCTGAGGATCTGCTGATCGTGCGGCGTGAAGTAATCCCGAACTCTCAACTCGCCGTGATCCAGCGCGAGTTTAAGGATCGTATCTGCGTAATCATGGCCCTTATCCCCGTCGAATTCGCCATTTCCGGTGACCACGAATAGGTTGCCGTTTTCGTCCGCCGCCGGGCCGGTATCACTCTGCCAAATGCCGCTTTCTTTCGCATTCGGGGACGTGTTGAAGACGGCTTTCTGCTCGAGGGTTTGCTCATCATAGCCCATCACCCAGCCGTGATAATCGCCTGCATCGCAAGATGAGCCCCACGTCAGATAAATGACGCCGTTCACAAGCAGTAGAGCCGCGCGCGGATTTTCGACCTGCGGATCAAACGGAATCTCCTCTCGTTTGTCCGCCCGATTTTGAGCTCGAACGCTCGCTTGAATCCGGACCGGGCTGCCGGGGCGTTCTTTCCCTGTGGTCACATCCAGCGCATGCAGGCGCTGTACAAACGCAGGCGCGGTTCCCGATGCTTTCTCTTTCGTGCGGGCCAGCACAAACAGCGTTCCTCGATTCACATCGATCACCGGCGTGGAGGTAATCCCCACTTCAGGATTGATGAATGGGCAATGCGTCTCCCGCGCGTCCAGTGCCGTTACTCCGGTTCCGGCATTCAAGAAAGCTGTGTGCCAAAGCGGTGCAGCCTTCTTATTTGCGTCAAATGCATAGACGCTGTCGTGCTCCGTGGCAACGAAGAGCACGTCGTGCTTCGCTTGTCCGGGAATCTCCAATCCAGGAAGGTAGAGCGGCTGCGCATAAACGTCCCCATCCACCTTCAGCGAGAAAAGCTTTCCAAATGTTCGAGCGTTTACGTTTTTTGGCGTGAGCGTGGTTTCATTCGAATTCGCTCCGGTCCTCGCGTTGTCGTATTGGGAAGTAGTGAGCTGCGTCTGCCCCGACGCGTAGCGAATGCAGATCAAGGTTGCGATCAAACAGAACCGGCGCATAGAAGTAGTATTCTACATAACCCTACGCGAGATTACCCCGTCGGCTCGTTGCTGCCGTTCGGCTTTTTGTTGTAACGCTCTAGCATGGCCCTGGATATCTCCGGGGAAGACGGCCACACGCCGCCCGGTGCCCCGGCATGGCGCTGGTATTTTCCCAGCGCTTCAAGGTCCGGCTGAACAGGCCTGCCGCCTTCCAGAAACAGAACCCCAACAGCATCGCTTGGGATCCGGATGATGAATCGCTCCGCGTCTTCAATCATGCTGCGAATGCGCCGGTGAAGGTCGGGCACATCAATAGGGCACTCGGTCGCCAACGCGTGAAATTCCTCCGCCGTAAACCGGCTGTGCCGCGTGATATCGGCAAGCATTTCTTCCGGGGACTGGCCGGGGAAGCGTCCGACGGCAGCGCAAATAACGGCCCCGAAGGGCAGAATATTTTCATGGATGGTTACCAGGTCAACGATGTCGCGCGGTTCGCGCCGGTCGGCGGCTGCGGACGCCTTGTTTGTGGCGAGGTCGGCAGGATGCAGTACGTAACCGAAAAGCTCATCCTGTTGCGGCGGAAAAAATCGAAAAGCGCTATCGTGGACCCATTCGAGGCGCAT
>JBAUUG010000345.1:0-12308 GCA_049582585.1 Bryobacteraceae bacterium
GGTCCGGGCGCCACTGCATTAACGCGCACACCCTTTTTCATGCCAAGTTGCGAGAGCGTTTTGGTCAGGCTCACGATAGCTGCTTTCGTCGCGGCGTAAGGAAGCAGATTAGGACTCGGATCATAAGCTTGTATCGAAGCGGTATTAAGGATCGCGCTACCAGGCTGCATGCGTGGTAGCGCGGCGCGTGTCAGCCAGAACAACGCGTAAATGTTGGTTTTGAACGTGCGGTCAAACTCCTCCGTCGTGAACTCCTCGATCTTCTCGTGAGTCATTTGAAAAGCGGCGTTATTTACGAGTAGATCTAATTTCCCAAACTCCTGAAATGCACGGTCGATCACCGTCTCGCAGTGCTGCTCTTGCCGCAGATCACCGGGGATCTTGACCGCTTTGCGCCCCGCCTTCTCAATCCACCGGGCGGTTTCGTTGGCGTCTTCCTCCTCCTCAGGGAGGTACGTGAAAAGGACGTCGGCGCCCTCCCGAGCAAACGCGAGCGCAATCGCGCGTCCAATTCCGCTATCCGCGCCGGTAATGATCGTCGCTCGATCCGTAAGCCGGCCCATTCCTTGATACGACTCTTCGCCGTGATCGGGCTTGGTGCGCATGTCTTCCGTCAAGCCGGGATGCGCGATTTTTTCCTGCTGCGGGTCTGGCTTTGGTCCTAACCACTTAGGGTCCGTCGTGGCTGATTGCTGTAGGGTCTTACTTTCTGGCATTTACTTTCCTTTCGGGGCAGAAACAATTAGATGTGCTGCGTCGGAGAATTCGTTGCTACCGCAAAACCCCGAGGCTGTACACGATCACGAGCAGATCCACCCGTCACATACCTTCGCCGGTGTGACTGTCATCTGATGCCTACGGCCCACCGCAGAAGCGCAGAGCATCATGCTTTGAGTAAATATTGTTGAACATGATGTAGTTCGGCCCGGGCAGGCGCGCTCGGGCCTGAAGCTTAGTTTCTAATTCGGCTAAGTCCTCATCGGTATAGCGATATCGGTACCCCGTCTTGCCATGCAGCCGCCAATAGAGACCATCCCCATAAACAGAGTTTCCTTTGAAAGGATCTACGCAGTGGATGAGGTTGTTCACGGCGCATAGATCTCGGATAAGTTCGGGGGACCAGTCATCTCCTCGCGGCTCCCACGCCAACGTGCGATCACTCCGGCCGATTTGACGGAAAAATGAAGTAAGATTACGAGTGCTTTCTCGTGTCGGCAGGAAAGACTTAGGGCACTGGAACACGATGACCTGAGCGTCCAAGACGTCGGCTATCTCGCGCGTGCGTTCCCATGCTAACCAGACCTGCTCGGTTGGACGAAAGCTGCCGTAAAGATCTTGCTCCTTCGAGCTGACTCCTGATTTTAATCGGCGATATGTCGGGCTTGAGGGCGTATGTGTTATGAGTTGCCACGCTTTCATGCAGAAGCGGAAGTCCGCAGGCGCTTTGGTTTTCCAGCGTTTGGCGACGCCGATCGCCGGAGGTTGGTAAAACGTCGTCTGCAGCTCAATCGTTGGAAAGTCTGTTACGTAGCGGGCCTGGGCCTCGGTCCAGCCGCAGCAACCGACAAACAAACGGGCTTCTACTAGGCGCGGCGAGACAAAGGGATTAAAGGGACACGAGCCGAAAGACAAAAACTGTACCTCACGCGGACTTCATTATCCCTGAGACGAAGTGCGTATTCGACAAACCTGTGCCTCCGGCAGCCATGCCTCGCATCCGGTTCTTCTACGTCGGCTCGTACTTTTGCCATGCTGGGCACACAATAAAAAGCCCGCCCGGGGATTGGCCGGGCGGGCTTTAGCCTTCTAAGCGTTCTAAGCGGCTTGGATTTAGTAATCCATGTCAGGTCCGTGACCGCCGCCAGGAGGCCCGGACTGTGACTTTTTCTCCGGAATCTCGCAGATCATGGCTTCCGTGGTCAGCATGAGAGCGCTGATCGAAGCCGCGTGCTGCAGAGCGGAGCGGGTGACCTTCGTCGGATCGATAACCCCCGACTTCACCAGGTCTTCGAACTGACCCGTCTGGGCGTTAAACCCATAGTTGTTATCTGAGCTCGATCGAACTTTCTCCAGAATGATCGCGCCCTCGTAACCGGCGTTCCCTGAGATCTGGCGCAACGGCTCTTCGCAGGCTTTCCGGATGATATCGATACCGATCTGCTCATCGCCTTCAGCCTTCAGATTTTGGAGAGCCTTGCCGGCACGCAGCAATGCCACGCCGCCGCCGGGAACAATTCCCTCTTCGACGGCCGCACGGGTTGCGTGCAGAGCGTCTTCGACTCGGGCCTTTTTCTCCTTCATCTCGGTTTCAGTAGCGGCGCCCACTTTGATTACGGCAACGCCACCGGCGAGTTTCGCTAACCGCTCCTGCAACTTCTCGCGATCGTAATCGGAAGTTGTCTCTTCGATTTGCGCGCGGAGCTGCTTGATGCGGCCTTCGATATTCTTCTGCGTACCGCCGCCATCCACGATGGTCGTGTTGTCCTTGTCCACTGTTACGCGCTTGGCGCGGCCGAGGTCTTCCAGGCGAACACCTTCCAGCTTGATGCCGGTCTCTTCCATCAGGGCTTTGCCGCCGGTCAGCGTCGCGATATCTTCGAGCATCGCTTTGCGGCGATCGCCGAAACCCGGAGCCTTCACTGCGCAAGCATTCAGAGTTCCACGCAGCTTGTTCACCACGAGCGTCGCCAGAGCCTCGCCTTCCACTTCTTCAGCGATGATCAGCAGCGGCTTACCGGAACGAGCGATCTGCTCGAGCAGCGGCAGCAGGTCCTTCATGTTGCTGATCTTTTTTTCATGAATCAGAATGTATGGATCTTCGAGCACCGCTTCCATGCGATCGGGGTCGCTGATGAAGTAGGGCGACAGATATCCGCGGTCGAACTGCATTCCGTCGACAGTCTGCAGCTCGGTCACCATGGTTTTTGACTCTTCCACGGTAATGACACCGTCTTTGCCGACTTTGCTCATCGCCTCGGCTATGATGTTGCCGATTGTGGTGTCGCCGTTCGCCGAAATCGAGCCAACCTGGGCGATCGCATCACCCTGCGAAGGAACCGGCTTGGAGAACTTCTTCACTTCCTCGACTACCGCCTCAACAGCCTTCTCGATCCCGCGCTTCAGCGCCATCGGGTTCGCGCCCGCGGCAACGCTCTTCACGCCTTCGCGGAAGATCGATTGCGCCAGAATGGTCGCCGTCGTGGTGCCGTCCCCGGCGATATCCGAAGTCTTGGAAGCAACCTCGCGCACCATCTGCGCGCCCATGTTCTCCAGCGGATCCTTGAGTTCAATTTCCTTGGCGACGGTCACGCCATCTTTGGTAATCGTCGGACCACCGAATTTCTTCTCGAGAACTACGTTCCGGCCTTTCGGGCCGAGTGTCACCTTCACGGCATCAGCAAGCTGATTCACCCCGCGAAGAATTGCCTGGCGAGAATTCTCGCTATATACGATTTGTTTTGCAGCCATTTATCCTTTTTCCTCCTACTTTGCCTTTGCTGAAGTGCCATTTTCGAGCACGCCGAGAATTTCGTCCTCGCGCATAATCAGGTACTCGTTGCCATCCAGCTTGATGTCGCTGCCGGAATATTTGCCGAAGAGAATGCGGTCGCCCTTTTGCACATCGAGCGTCAGCAGCTTTCCTTCATCGGTTCGCTTGCCTTTGCCAACAGCAACCACTTCGCCTTGCTGCGGCTTTTCCTTTGCAGAATCGGGGATGTAGAGACCGCCCTGCATGGTCTCGCCTTCTTCGATCCGTTTAACCACAACGCGGTCGTGTAGCGGTCGAATTTCCATACTTAAAAAACCTCCATGAGTTATCAACTAGCCAGAATTTGGGTTTAGTTGGGTCGGGCTAATCAGTTGCCCGACTGCCCAGAACCAGTTTTAGCACACTCCCATGCCGAGTGACAACATCTAATTTTAAGCAACTGAAAACACTGTAGTTAACATTGTAGCACTCTGTACATTGACGACTGAACACGCATATTTCCTTCTATTGATGACTGCAGGGCCCCCGCTGCTATCCTGAAGGCTGATGCGGCGAATTTCTCTCTTATTGGCTGTCGCTGCTATCCTGCTCTCCGGCGTTGTTGCTTACACCTACAAACTGCGCCTGGAGAACGCCAAGAGAGAGCGGGTCGCGCCCACCCCGCGAATCGAAACGAAATATGAAGCCATGTCAACCGAATGGCATTGGTGGAAGCACGACCCGCAGACCGGCAAGCTGATAGTTAGCCTTTACGCCAAATCGGCTCAGGCGACGAAAGATCCCTCCACCTTCGAGATACACGAACTAGCGTTGAAGCTCTACAACAAAGCCGGGTCCTCGTATACCTACGTGAAAGGGGATAAGGCCTTCTACGACGGCGGCTCAGGAGTGCTGAAATCCGACAGCCCCGTTTCGATTGTGCTCGATGTGCCGTCTGAGGCGGACGCCGGCGACCCGAAGGAAGCAGCTAAACGAGTTCGAATCAAGACCAGCGGCGTAACCTACGAAACCAAGACAGGCAAAGCGAGCAGTGAGCAGGCCGCCTCGTTCGTTTTCCCGCAGGGCGATGGCCGTGCCGTGGGAGTTGAGTACGATCCAAATACGCACGCGCTGCATCTGAAATCGCAAGTCGCGCTCGATTGGATCGGCGATGGGCCGCCCGAAAACAAGTTGCACATCGAAACCGCAGATTTGGTTTATAAAGAAGCGGAGCAGAAGATCTATCTCTCGCCATGGTCGAAGCTGAAACGGCAGACCACCACTATTCAGGGACAGAACTCCGTCGTCACTTTAGACGACGGCCGCTTGCACCTGGTGGAATCGGACCATCCATTCGGAACCGATGATCGGGAAGATCGTCACACCGACTACTCCGCCGAAAAGATGACCGGCTTATTCGATGAAGACGGAAACCTGGTGCAAATCATTGGGGAGAAGAATGCACGCGTGGTTTCGAAAGAGCCGGGATCGCGCACCACGATCACTGGCGATCGCGCCGATCTTCGGTTCGCGATCGATACGAAGCAGCAGAATGGCAAGATCCAGAGCAAAAGCAATCTGCACCTGGTAATGGACGATGGCCATGGAGTCGCGGAATCCGTGCCCCTGCCCCAGCCAGGAGTGCAACTCAGCGAGACTCACATTCTGCGAAGCGAGCACATTGAGCTTGAAATGAAGCCGGGCGGCCAAGAGGTTCAAGAGATTCGAACCTCCTCGCAGGCGCAGCTGGAATTCAAACCGAATCGTCCCGAGCAGTCGCACCGCATCATCGACGCGTCTCATTTGCGCGTGCTGTACGGCTCCAGCAGCTACATCGATAAATTTCTTGCCTGGAACGTTGCCACCCACACCGACAAGCCAGTGATCCAGGACAAGACCAAAAATGGGAGGCCGGGAGAAACGCCCGCTCCTGCGCTCACCTGGAGTGATGAGCTGAATGCGAAATTCTTAACCAACTCCAATCAGGTCTCGACCATCGAGCAGACCGGCAACTTCCGCTATCAGGAGGGCGCCAGAAAGGCTTCCGCCAAGAAGGCCTTCTTGGAACAGACCATCAACCGCATCACTCTGACCGATGCGGCGCATGTTTCGGACGACACCGGTTCCGCGATGGCGGACACTATCGTGATGAACCAGGCCAATGGAGACATGGACGCCAGCGGTCACGTAGTATCCACTCACGAGCCGAACAAGAATCAGAAGCCTGGCACTTCCATGCTGGACGACAGCAAGGCGATGCAGGCCAAAGCGGACCAAATGCAGACTCGCGAGGACAATACGAAAGTCTTTTACGAAGGTCATGCAGTGATGTGGCAGGGCGCGAATCGGATCGCCGCAAACATCATCGACATCGATCGCGATGCGCAATCGTTGCACGCCGTGGGCGACGTGGTCAGCGAGCTGGTCGATAACAAGTCAACCACTCCTTCGGAAGGTCAGCCCCCCACCGCGCCGGCGCCGCCAATATTCGCCATCGTGCGCGCGCCCGAGCTGTTCTACCGAGACGATACGCGTGTAGCGCTTTATACCGGCGGCGTAAAACTGGTTCGCGACAAAATGAACGTGGCGTCCAAAGAGCTGCAGGCCTTTCTCAACCCCAAGACTGATAAAAACGACAACAGCTCTTCACTGGACCACGCCTTCGCGACCGGCTCTGTCGTTATCTCTGAAGTGGTTGCGCCGAATAGAACCCGCACTGGAACGGCTGAACGCTGTGAGTACTACACCAAAGATGACAAGGTGGTTCTAAACGGCGGAGCCCCTCAGATGATCGACAGCTACAAGGGGATCACCAAAGGGCGCCGGCTCACTTACTTCAGCGATGACGATCACCTCATTGTCGAAGGCGAGAAGAAGCAGCTCGCTTTTACGCAGATGAAGACCAAGTAGCTGCGGCTCCGTTATCCGCGAATGCAGACGAACAAACCTTTTTTTGTTGACATAGTAAGAGCTTCGTAGTAAGGTCTTACTAGATGGCAACCGGCGAGCAGTTACCGCGTCCGACCGACGCCGAATTGGAAATCCTGGCCGTACTGTGGAGCATAGGCCCTGCCACGGTCCGACAGGTTTACGAATTGATCGGCCGGCGGCGTCCCGCACAGTACAGCACGATTCTCAAATTCATGCAAATCATGGCGGAAAAGGGACTTGTGCTGCGCGATGAGGAGTCCCGTGCCCACGTGTACAAAGCGTCGCGCTCGCGTGAATGGACCCAGCGACAACTGGCCGGCCATCTGCTCGAACGGGCGTTCAGCGGGTCGGCCAAGGCACTGCTGATCGGCGCGCTCTCAGCCAGGAAGACTAGTAAATCCGAGCTGGCCGAACTTCGGAAGCTGCTCGACGAGTACGCCGCGAGGGCGAAATGAAGTTGCTTGATTCGTTCGTCGGAACGCCCTTTTCGGAAGCGCTGGGATGGACGCTGCTCCACTCACTCTGGGAGGGACTTATTGTCGCAGCGGCTCTGGCGGTATTCCTCTCCGTAGTTCGTTCACCGCGGACCAGGTACGCGGCGGCCAGCGTGGCATTGCTCGCAATCCTCGCAAGTTTAGCCATCACTTTCATTCAGTTTTTGCCTGGCGGTGACAATAGCGCGCGAACGCTGATCAAAATAACCCACCATTCTTGGGGTGACTTACCCGCCATGACGGGAACGAATAGTCAAGTTTCAAATTTCGTTACGCTGATCCCGTGTCTCGCTCCGCTTTGGCTGGTTGGAGTCTGTCTGTTCTACAGCCGTTATGCTGCCGCTTGGTTATATTTGCATAGGTTGCAGCGTCGGGCGATCTGCGCCGCACCAGACTCGTGGCAGCGTGCCGTCAAACGCCTGGCGCTCGAGCTGCAGGTCAAACGACCCGTGGTTTTGCTTGAGTCATTGCTTGCTGACACGCCCTTGGTGCTTGGGTACTTCCGTCCCATGGTGATAGTGCCGCTCGGTTTTCTGTCAAGCCTGCCGAGCGATTGCGTAGAGGCGATCGTCCTCCACGAGCTGGCGCACATTTGCCGATCCGACTACCTCGTGAACGCCTGCCAGCGCCTCATTGAGGGTTTGCTGTTTTATCATCCTGCCGTTTGGTGGATTTCGCGAGTGATTCGGACGGAGAGAGAAAACTGTTGCGACGACATGGTGGTGATGCTGAGAGGCAACCCACACCGTTATGCTGAGGCGCTCACCGCGCTTGAACAGAGCCGACTGGAAAGACAATGGCCTGCCCGCGAAGCGGTCGTGGCCGCCACAGGAGGAAATCTCATGAAGCGCGTGAAGCGTCTGTTATATCCCAAAGGCCCAAGCGGAATCTGGGCGCCAATTTTTGCCGGCGTGGTCCTAATGGCTGGCGCCACCATGGTTCTGTCGTCCTGGCAGGTGAACCATAACCCAGTTTCTGCGTCGGAGCAGACCGGCAAAAAACTGGACACTCCCTGGCAGAGGTGGCTGAATGAAGATGTTGTCTACATCATTTCAAAGGAAGAGCGAGCGGCGTTCGAACGCCTGAAGACCGACGAGGAGCGCCAGAAGTTTGTTGACCAATTCTGGGAACGACGCGATCCAACGCCGGACACGCCCGAGAATGAGTTCAAGGAAGAACATTATCGGCGAATCGCCTATGCTAACGATCATTGGGCTTACGGCCAAACTCCCGGTTGGAAGAGCGCCCGCGGACGCACCTATATAGTGCATGGCCCGCCGGATGAAATCGACTCACACCCTGGGGGCGGCAGATATGAGCGCCCTGCATCGGAAGGCGGCGGCTTCGCCGATACATATCCTTTCGAAGACTGGCGCTACAGAAACTTAGAGGGCGTCTCAAACTATACGATAGAATTTGTCGACCCCCAAATGTCTGGCGAATTCCGGATTGCCGCAGATCCAAAAGAGAAATACAAATCTCGTTGATCGCACGAGTTTCGTGAGCTTAATCGAGTTTCCCCGCCGTTATATAATTTCTCGATGCTGCGGATCGGTCGTGTCACGCTCATCATCTTTTTGCTCCTGCTCCCTTTCTCTGCGTTCGGTCAGCAAAGTTATATCGGCCGATTTGACGCCTACGCGGGTTTCATGTATCTCGAGAGCCCGCACGTCAGCCTTGGCGAGCCGGGTTTTCACACGCAAGTCGGCGTTCGGGTGAAACCTTGGTATTCGCTGGGTTTCGACTATAGCGTGGGCGCAGGAGACACATCGCTCACTCCCGGCCTGTTCACCACGTCCTTGCAACAGCAGCTCGGCACGGAGCTGGGTCAATTGGCGGCTTTGGGACTAATCCCAGCGAACTACACGCTGTCTCTGCCCATTCACTCGAGAACACAAACCTTTGCCGCCGGTCCCCAGCTTGCGTTCCATCACTGGTCTCTTGTGACGCTCTATCTTCGCCCTTCCATAGGAGCGATTCACGAGACGGCGATACCGCACCCGGCCGATCCAATCGCCGCTATGATCGTCCAGCAGCTCGCGCCCTCCGGCAAGAAGGTAGACTGGACGCCGTTCTATGGAGTGGGCGGCGGTGCAGACTTCAACGTCTCAACGCATTTCGCCGTCCGCGCGCAACTGGATGTGGTGCACGATCACCTGTTCAGCGATCTTTTGAAAGACGGCCGCAACTCCATCCGTTTTTCGATTGGGCCGGCTTTCCAGTTCGGCCGAAACGTCGTCCAGTAAACCTCGGAGTCGCTCGCGGACCCGCTCCGAGCAGTCAAGATTGGAACAGGCGCGGGTCGTATTCGAACGGCCTAACCGCAACGATTTTGACGAAGCCGATATTGCCGTGACGCGGGTTTATCAAATAGTTAAAATCCGGGACCACGGCAGACGGGACGCGGAGACACAGGCTGCGATTAGAGCGCAACCACTCCGAACCCATTACCCTGGTTAGTACAAGATCTTGTTTCCAAGCGTTCGGCAAGGGCGAAAGAAGCTCTACGGAACCGTCCGGAATCTCTATCTCTATAGAAACATCGTCTTTGGGCTAGTGTACAGAATGTACGCGTCTCTCGAGTACGCTGAGGGCTAAACTTGCACTCGTGTAAACAATGGGAAGTCCCGCTTCATTCCATCGTCCTTGGTATCGAAGGCCCCCGCTGCCCGATAGATCCTGATACATTACGCGCGACACGCGCCACACAATCACTAAAACATGCCGTGTTCGATCAATCCGAGTTCGTTCGCAACAATTTCGCGCCCCGCTCGGCTTGAAATCAATGACACTGGTGCGACGTTGCCCAAACTCGGGCTAGGAGTCAAAAGCCAAGATCTTCCAGTTTCAAGCCTTTGAAACGCAGCCGCTGCGGCCATCAGTATCTGGACTATAGGGTCTTCAATCAGCGAGCGAACATACTGGCCCGCGACAGTCCCTGCTAGCCCGTATGAGGCGGCGCTTTCTTCTGGTTTAGCTGTCGCTGCAGCTACGAGGCCCTTCTCGCGGACTTCATTGAATTCCGCATCTGTGCGGGACTCAGGCAATGTAGGTCCCGAGCTCTGCGTTTCAGTCAAGGTCATGTCGCAGCGCTTTTTTGATAAGTAAGACCGTCTCACACTAGACAGGATGGCGCTCCGGATTTCGAACTGAGCGTACGTCTTAAGGTCCACGTCACGCCGCGAGTCATAACGGTCAATCGCGGCGATCAGTCCGACCACTCCCGCCGCGATAAGGTCATCCAATGCAACCGACACACGGTGGCGCCCGTGGATTTGCCGCGCAATCAGCTTGACCCGCGGCAAATGCTCCAATATTAGTTTCTGTCGAACCTCGGGGCTGAGTGGCCCTATCAGACCAAGGGATGACGACTCTGTTTTTTGGGATGCCAACCTGTCCTGATCATAACGTAGTTCGGTAGTGTCCTATATCTGTGTTGCTATCTTGGTGGCGGCCTCGAACGCAACACAAAGCTGGTTCTCGCGTGGCACCTGGGACGGCGTACCAGAACCTCAACGATCCAGTTCGTTGGCAAGCTACGCAAAGCGATCAATCCGATGCATTGGTTTCAACTCACGAGCGATGGCTTCAGCCCGTATATTGAAGCTGTGGATTATCAATTTGGCTACCGCATCGACTTCGCCCAGCTCGTGAAGGTGTACGCGACAGTCCGTGAGGGTGAGGAACGTTATTCCCCTGGCGCCGTGATCGAAACTATACCAGCGCCAATATCCGGCAATCCCGATCCGAATCGGATCTGCACATCGCATGTCGACAGGTCAGCACCATGCGGATGCAGATGAGACGGCTAACGCGATTGACGAATGCTTTCTCAAAAACGTGGGAGAATCTTCGGGCCCCACTTGCACTGTACTTCTGTTGGTACAACTTCGTCCGCATTCATAAGACGCTTCAGGTCACGCCTGCCATGCAGTCGGGCATCGCGGATCGTGTTTGGACAATTCGCGATCTACTGGCGTAGTAGTATTTAAGACGAGAAATAATTGCGGAACAATTGCGCCTTTGCGGGCCTTAAAGCGACGTAAACGCTTAAAGATCCGTTACGGCCTGCCTGAAGTGTATCACGAGGGGGGCCGGACGATGGTTGCCGCTGGATGGATTCAGGAAGAGGCATTTGAGGTAGTTCTACCATCTATGCCAAGGAAGCCTTGGAAGGCCCCAGAGGATTGCCGCGTTTAACGCCATTGCTGCCGCTGTCAGCGTCTTGGGCGTGGCTGGCAGTTTTTGGTATACACATGCCACGTATCAGGACAGCCACACTCAAATACAGCAATCCCGGGTGGAAGAGCAAATCGAGAATCACTTAAACGCCAGATTGCCCGCTATCCAAACCGAACTCCGCAAGGAGGCTGAAACAAATTTGAGGCAGGGTATTAGCGGTGTGACAGCTACATTCACGGAAGGATTGCGTGGGGTAAGGGAAGATGCTGCGAAGACTAATCAATTACTAACCACGGTGCAACAGGAAGCAGCCAAAACAAACGGCAAGCTGGAGGAAATCGACAGAGACGTTAACTTACTATTGCAACGGCAAATAAGGGGAGCCGCCAACCTTCCAGCATCGGTGCTTGCCAGCCAAATTCCCAATTTGAATTTTTTATATCAAATGGCATCCGAACGGAAGGTTCCGATTTCGAGCGAAACAACTAATGAGATACGTCTGAAATTGGCAACGGTTGATGCTAGCGCCCCAGACTTTTGGCCATTTGTGTCCGCTATTCTCTCCAAAGCGTCACGTATGACTGTGGGCGATCTGGCCGCTCAGCGAACGCTTACCACTGCTATCACCGGTAGCTACCTAGAAGGGGTGCGCGTATCGCTGGACGGACTGCTGTTCGTCAACAATACCTGCGACAGATGTGTAGTTGAATACCATGGAGGCAACACAGACGTTACGGGATCTGTCTTCACAGATTGTCTCTTCATAATCGCCGTGGATCATCCCCCTCCTCTAGGCGGCCAAAAAATGGCAGATACGTTGCTCGCCTCAGCCGATCTTCGGTCTGTCGCAGTGCACTAGCAACACAGATTTAGGACACTACCCGTTTTCTCTCTTATCATAAAAGCCACGATTACCTCGCGGAGCCTCCGCCGAATCCAAGCCTCAATCGATCACGCGCCGAAAAAATAATCTCCAACTCCTTCTTTCCATTGACCTGCCCCCAGAATCCGTTCAGGACATGATACGAAAATCCCGATTAGAAACCCTATCCTCGTTTGAGAGCGGGGATGGGGGCGTGGGGCAAGGGGCTGGCGTTTGGAGTGCACCCCAAAAATGAGACAGCGAGTTAAGGGGCCAAATACAGTGAATGGAGAAAGGTATGGATTTGCCCCGACGAGTATACAGCCGCGAGCTGAAGCGTGCTGTGATGCTGGAGATGGACGCGGGCCGA
>JBAUUG010000346.1:0-26573 GCA_049582585.1 Bryobacteraceae bacterium
GGGCTTCGGGGCGCTGTCGACCAAGTCTTTGGCTTCCTTCAAACCCAAGCTAGTAACTTCACGAACGGCTTTGATGACGTTGATCTTATTTGCACCGACGCCGGTCAAAACCACTGTGAACTCGGTCTTTTCTTCAACCGGGGCCGCAGCCGCAGCGCCACCGCCCGCGCCGGGCGCCGCCGCTGAAGCCGTAGCCGCAGCCGCTGAGACACCGAGCTTTTCCTCGAGCAACTTAACCAGCTGTGAAGCCTCAAGCAGGGTCAAACCCTGAATCTGTTCCGCAATTGCGTTGATATCCGCCATTTCTCTTTCCTAAACTCCCTACTCTTTAAACTTGTTCTCTTTGCCTGCCTGGTCCAGGACGACAGCTAAGTTGCGTCCCACGCCGTTTATGGAGCTCACCAGGCGTGTCGCAGTGGCATTGACCAGATACAAAAGCTTCGCGTAAATCTCTTCCTTAGGAGGCATCGAGGCCAGCTCACTGATCGCCTTGATGTCGATGACCCGGCCTTCCACCATGCCGGCCTTGAAAGTGAATGCCGGGTTTTCCCTTGAATACTTGGTCAGCGCCTTGGCTAGCGCAACCGGATCGCTCGGAGTGAACGCGAGCGAGGTCATTCCTTTGAGATCTCCCAGAAGGTCATTCGCGGGCGTGCCCTCGGCCGCTTTAGCAGCCAGATTGTTCTTCACCACGCGATAGTTCCCGCCCGCATCGCGGATGGCCTTACGAAGGTGGAAATCCTGGCTGACCTTCAACTTCTCATAGCTGGTTACGAAGAAATTTTTATTCTCTTCGAGAGCCTTCTTGAGATCCTCCAGATCCTTCTTCTTTTCGTTTTTATCCTTCATGCGTTTGCCTTTATGCGGTCTTCAGGTTGAACGCGGCTACGTCCAACTGGACCCCGGGACCCATCGTCGAACACAGGGTTGCGCTCTTGACATACTTGCCCTTTGCAGCGGACGGCTTGGCTTTAATGACAGCCTGGATCAGGCTATTCGTATTCTCAAGCAGCTTCCCGGTATCGAAACTGACCTTTCCGACCGGGGCGTGAATGACTCCGGTTTTGTCCACGCGGAACTCGACTTTACCGGCTTTGATTTCATTGATGGCGTTGCGAACGTCGGCAGTCACCGTGCCGGTTTTCGGGTTCGGCATCAGGCCGCGGGGCCCGAGCACTTTGCCGAGACGTCCAACGGAGCGCATCATGTCGGGCGTTGCAATCACGGCGTCATAATCGATCCAGTTCTCGGTCTGAATTTTAGTGACCATCTCCTCGCCGCCGACGAGATCGGCTCCGGCTTCCTGAGCTTCCCGAATTTTGTCGCCGGAGGCAATCACAAGAACTCGTTTGGAGCGGCCGAGACCATTGGGCAGGACCACGGTGCCGCGCACCATTTGGTCGGCGTGCTTCGGATCGACACCAAGGCGCATGTGCACTTCCACGGTCTCGTCGAACTTAGTGAACTTGATTTTTTGAACGAGAGTAACCGCGTCGGCGAGCTGGTAAGGTTTCGCCTCTACCTGCTTGGCGGCTGCTTCATACTTTTTTCCGGGTTTGTGACTCATTGCTGTGACTGGTTCAAACGGCTCAGGCGAGTAAAGCTAGCCTTTGCCTCCCAAGTTGGCCTGAAAGCTTTTCCAGAATAGCACAGCGCGCTGCATGCATTGTTGCAAGAATGAAGAAAGGATGATCATTCCCCTGCTTCTGATGCTGGCGGCGAGGGCAGCGCCAGAAGCGGCGCCGGCTCCGGTAGATACAGCATGGTCGGTTCTTACGGAAGGAGTGGAGAGCAAGAGCTCGGATAGCCGCGCGGACGCGGTTCGCGCTCTTGGATTGTTGCCCAAGAACCAGAGAGCCCAAGAGATGGCGGAGAAAGCGCTGTCGGATGCGAACGCGGAGGTACGAATCGCGGGCGTGACCGCTCTAGGGGTGATGGGCGCCGCATCTTCGCGACGCAAATTGGAAGCGCTGCTGAACGATAAAGAGGTCAAAGTGGCGGTGGCGGCGGCGAATGCGCTCTACCTTCTTAAAGACCCGGCAGCTTACGAAGTTTACTATGCCTTGCTGACGGGCGAGCGGAAGAGCAGCGCGGGCCTTTTGCAGTCGCAGCTGAACACTCTAAAAGATCGGAAGGCGATGGAGAAGCTTGCGTTTGAGACGGGTATCGGTTTTGTCCCATTCGGCGGAATGGGTTATGAAGCGTGGAAGACGGTGACGCAGGATGACACTTCGCCGGTAAGAGCCGCGGCCGCGGAGAAGCTGGCGAGCGACCCGGATCCGAAGAGTGGCGAGGCGCTGGCAAAATCGTGCTTCGATAAGAAGTGGCGAGTGCGAGTCGCGGTTGTGAACGCGATTGCCAGGAGGGGCGATCCAGCATTGATCTCCGCGCTTGTTCCGCTGCTGACGGATGAAAACAGAACTGTACGATATGATGCCGCGGCAGCGATTCTGCGCCTGGCGGCGGGGCGGAACTCTAGACCGCGGAGGCGCGACACCACAAGCCGTTCTCGGGCAGACTAAAGATATGCGAGCCTGCCTATTACTCTTTTTTCTGGTGAACATGTGGACTGTCCCTACGTTTGCGCAGAGTTTCTCTCCTATTTGCAGCAACCCTTCGTATCCATCGCCTGGTCCGGCCAAGCCGCTTCAGATCGATGCGAAATGCGGGCTAACTGGGGCGGGAGGCGAAGAGGCGGTTCAGAACTCGGTGAAGAATGATTTCTGCGCGCCGGGACTCACACAACCGATCTCGATCGCGGATTTACAGAAACTACAAGCGCAGGTAAACGAAGACTCGAGTATCAATTTCGGCGATGAAGACGCCCCTCCGAGGCACAAAGGACCCGCGACAAGCCGGGGGCCATTGCAGAATTTGGGGGAAGGCAAACTGGTCACGCTGCAAGGCTTCGTGCTATTTGGCCGAGAGGAAGGGGCGGAGAGCGTCAATTGCGAGAAGGCTGTCCCGAATCAGCCAGCTTTTCACGATATTCATATCGAGCTGGTGGATTCGAGCAGCGTCTCCGATGAGTGCTCGGGAATTGTCGCGGAGATGATTCCGCACCATCGGCCGGCATCCTGGACGGCCGATCGAGTGCAGGAGGTTGCGGATGCAAAGGCAATGGTACGCGTGACGGGTCAGCTCTTTTTCGATTCAAGTCATTTTCCTTGCCAAAATGGGCAGGGCGTTCGCGACAACCCGAAGCGAGCGTCGCTATGGGAGATTCACCCCATCTACAAATTCGAAGTCTGCCAAGGCGACTGCACCGGAAGCGACGCGCAGTGGGTTCCGATCGATCAGTGGAAGACGACTAAACAAAAAAAGTAGATCACTCGTATCGTAAGGCTTGGACGGGATCTAATTTGGCCGCTTTACTTGCGGGCCAAATCCCGAAGAAGAGACCGACTCCCACCGAGACGACGAACCCGAGAATTGCCGCCCAGGCCGGCACCTGGGTGGGCAGCGAAGTAAAGATCAGCTTGCTCGCCATGGCGATGGCCCATCCAAGCACCAGGCCGAATAATCCGCCGAACCCAGTCAGGACGGAAGCTTCCAGCAAGAATTGAATGACGATATCGATGCGTCTTGCGCCGATTGCTTTTCGGATTCCGATCTCGCGAGTTCTTTCGGTAACCGAAACCAGCATGATATTCATTACGCCGATGCCGCCGACCAGCAGGCCGATTGAGCTCAGCACAATCATGACCAGAAAAGTCATGGAAGTAATTTGACGGAACTGCTCCACCATCTGTTCGGCTGTAGAAAGCGAGAAATTCTCGGGTTTGTTAGGACGTACGTGGCGCTCGATGCGTAGAATCGTGCGAATCTCGTCCATCGCCGCCGGCAACATGCCGTCATGCGCGGTGATGATCAATGCGACGTCCTGGGCGTTGGGATAAACCTTCTTCATAGAAAAGAAGGGCAACAAAACCCGGTTGTCGGAACTATCGAAAAACGTCGCGGTAGGCCGGAACATGGTACCTATGACTTGGAATTGTTGTCCATCGACCACGATCCACTTCCCTATCGGATTCTCGTCGCCAAACAGGCCTTTTTCCACGTCAGCTCCGATAACTGCAACCGGGGCGCGGTGCCGATCTTCAAGCTCGGTCAAAAAGCGGCCACGATGCATGTCAATTTGGCCTGTTTCCGCGTAAGACTCCTCGACACCCCGAAGCTGTGTCTGATAAACTGCAGCGCCTTTGTATTTGGTGACGATAGGGAAGTGATTTGGCCACAGCATGGCGGAAACGCGCAGGCAGGCAACGCAATTTGTGCGAATCCCTTCTGCATTTTCGTAGGTGAGTTGCTTGCGCGCCCGCTCTTCCGGCGAGAGATCGCTGGTCTGAAACGCCGGCGTGCGGGAGACGATGACCGCGCTCGGGCCGAAGCTGCGGAGCACGTTGGTGACGGCGCCATCAAAGCCGGTTAAGATGGAGCCCACGCCAATGATGGTGCCGGTACCGATAATGACGCCGAGCATGGTCAGAAGCGCCCGGAGCTTGTGCGCGCGAATGGTATCGAGCGCGAGCATGGTGTTGTTGCGAAAGGAGCTGAGCAGATTCATCGCTACTCGGTGTGCAAAGCGACGATGGGGTCGAGCTTTGAAGCTTGGCGAGCGGGATAGATTCCAAAGAAAAGCCCAACTGCGACGGATAGACCCACTCCCAAGAACACCGCGGTGAAAGGCATCGCCATCGGAAGCGGCGTGGCACTGCGGACAGCGATGGTCAAGAGGTAGGCCATGGCTACGCCGATGACGCCGCCGGATGCGGCCAGTACGGCGGATTCCACCAGAAACTGGTTGAGAATGTCACTTCGGCGGGCTCCCAGCGATTTCCGGATGCCGATTTCATGTGTTCGCTCGGTAACCACGGCCAGCATGATATTCATGATGACGACTCCGCCGACGACCAGGAAGACGGAGACCACGGCGATAGCCATGGCGGCGATGGCGCCGGTTAGATTATGCCAGGCTTGAGCAAACGTATCGGAAGCAAAAATTGAGAACGTGTCGTCCTCGCCGGGGCGGATGTGGCGATAGGCCCTGAGCAGCATGCGGACCTCATCTTGGGCTTGATCGAGGTGTTGCGGGTCGATGGCCTTGGCCATGAAGTTGGTCTCGACGTGCAAGCCGTAGGTCTTGAAAAACGAATACAGCGGCACCATCACAAATTTATCCTGCGATTGGCCGAAAACGCTGCCCTGCGCCTTGGCCACGCCAACAACCTCATAAGAAGCGCCGTCGATCTGAATGGTCCGGCCGATGGGATCGCGCCCTTCGAAAAAATGCTGACTGACGTCATTGCCGAGGAAAGCAACCGGCGCGTGCCGCCGGACTTCGTTTCCAGTGATGGCGCGCCCAACCGCGACCTCGATATTGCTCAAGGCGGGCATATTTTCGGTAATGCCATTGAGATCGACGGTCTGCATGGTTTGTCCGCCGAAGGAGACGGTGACACTTTTCCACGTTTCCATGCCGATGTCCTGCAGCATGGTGGCATTGGCGCGGATGAATTCGTACTCCTCCGTTTTGAGCTGCGGATTCCGCCGCTGCATCTCGAGGAACTTCTTGGGGTCCCAATTCCCGATGAAGGCGATGCGGACAACGCGGAAGCCATCGGAGCCCATATCAGACAATTTCGTTGCAATATAGACGTTCATTCCATGAATAAACGACATGACCGCGATGAGAGTGCTGGTGGCGAGGATAATGCCGAGTAAGGTCAGAAAACTGCGGAGCTTGCTTTTGTTGAGGGAGTCGATAGCGATGCGTCCCGCCTCCCAAAAGGATGCGGTCGGGCGAAATTTTCGTTGGCTCACTCGCTTGCCTTCATGGAGAGACGCAGGTGCATGGGCATTTGTTCCGCCCCACAGAGAAACGCGCTAGCCTTCGGTTCCCAATCCGGCCTTACTCAAGAGACGCCGAAGAGCAGCTTCGCCGGCCGCGCCGTGTTGAATGCCCGCGATGTTTCCTTCACGATCGATCAACACATATAAAGGGTAGGTCCTGGCTTCGCAGATTGCAGCTAACGTCGTGTCTTCCGCCAACACGATCTTGCAGGAGCGGGGCGATGCTTCGAGGTACTTCTTCACTTTACGCCGCGGCTCGCCCATGTCGACGGCGAGAACTACCAAGCCATCTTTATCGAATCCGCTAACGACGCTTTCGATGGCCGGCTCGTCCCTCTTGCAGTATTGACACCAGGTTGCCCAGAACTCGATGAGCACCACCTTCCCCTTCACCGATTCACTGGTATACTTTTCGCCGTCGATGGTTCTGGCGACGAAGTACGGCGCCGGCTCCCCACGTTCTAGAGCAGCGAGTGCGCCGGTTCCGAGAATCCCGACAAAGCACGATTTAATTGCAGCGCGTCTCGAAATGTGCGCCGTCGGAGCCATAGGGCTTAATCTTAATCAAGGTTGCGGCTGAAAGCAAGATCTGACGTAAAATGCCTTAATGCGCTTCAGTGTTTTTACATCGTTGCTGCTTGCCGAGCTGGCCTGGTTGTCAACGCCGATCTGCGCTCAGCAACATCAGCCGACGCCTGCACAGCGGCCGACGATCGTCGAGGATGCGGCGACAGTAGAGCGGGGCCGCGCGTTATTCAAATCGACTTGCGGCTTCTGCCACGGGAATGACGCGACCGGGTCGCGTGGGCCGGATTTGGTTCGTTCCGCGATACTGAACCACGACGATCAGGGGAATCTGCTTGGCCCGGTGATTCGCAACGGCCGGCCCAATAAGGGCATGCCCAGTTTTGCAACGCTGAAAGACGATCAAATTGCCGCGATCGTGGCATTTCTCCATCATCAAAGCAACGAAGCGCTGCATAGCGCTCATGTCCCTGGCGATTATCCGCTAGCAAAGCTTCTCACCGGAAACGCGCAGGAAGGACAAGCATTTTTCAACGGCGCGGGGGGCTGTTCAAAGTGCCATTCCGTCACCGGAGACTTGCGCGGAATTGCAAACAAATATGCTCCCATCGATCTGCAGCAGAACATGCTGTATCCATCGAGCAAGGGCGCGGGCACAACCGGCGTCGTTACGACCAGCGATGGAACGCGCTTTGAAGGGAAAGTCATGCACCAAGACGAATTCGGCATCAGCATGATTTGCCAGGACGGACGGTATCGCTCATGGCCGGCAGAAGCCGTCAAAATTGAAACTCACGATCCTTTAGCCGCGCACCGCGAACTGATGAATCAGTACACGAATGCGGATGTGCACAATCTCTTCGCATATCTGGAGACTTTGAAGTAACCATGATCCGATTTATCTATTCGACATGCATCATTGCCGTTGCGCTCGCGTGCTTTGCCGCGGATAGAGTCGCTGCCGTCGACTGGCCGACATTCAACGGAGATTATTCCGGAAAGCGATACAGCAGCCTTTCGCAGATCAACCAGAACAATGTGCGGAGTTTGACCTTGGCGTGGATCCTGCAACCGCAATCCGTGGGTATTAAATCATCGCCGCTGGAAGTGAATGGGATTTTGTATTTCACCACTCCCGATAACGTCTGGGCGGCGGACGCTCGAACCGGCCGTATTATCTGGCATTTTTACCGCGAATCGACCGGGGATCACATCGGCCAGCGCGGAGTTGGAATGTATAAGGACTGGCTCTACTTCGAGACTCCCGACAGCCATTTGATTTCCTTGAATGCCAACGACGGCTCGGTGCATTGGGATATTGAGCTGGCGGATCCGAAGCTCGGCTATTTCGCGACTATGGCTCCGCTGGTCATCCGCGATCACGTGATTGCCGGTGTTTCAGGAGATGTGACAGATATTCCTGGCTTTTTGGAATCGATTGATCCTGAAACAGGCAAGGTGCAGTGGAAATGGAATACCGAGCCGACGGCGGGCGAACCGGGTTCCGAGACCTGGCCGCACGGGACCGACGCAATCAGCCATGGCGGCGGCATGACCTGGATGACCGGCACCTATGATCCGGATCTGAATCAGCTCTATTGGGGGATCGGAAATCCGAATCCCGTCCTGAACGGCGACGTAAGGAAGGGCGACAACCTCTATACGTGCTCGATTGTCTCGCTGAATCCGGATACCGGGAAATTGAACTGGCATTTTCAGGCGTCGCCGCACGATACCCATGATTGGGATGCCGTCCAGACACCCGTGGTGTTCGACGACGAATACAATGGCGTACATCGGAAGCTGCTTGCGCAAGCCAGTAGAAACGGCTACTTCTTTGTGCTCGACCGCACTACGGGCGAGCACGTTCTGACCGCGCCGTTTATTCCCACAGATTGGGCCAAAGGGATTGACTCGCGAGGCGAACCCATTCCCAACCCGGACAAAGAGCCGAAGCCGGACGGCACGCTGGTTTCCCCCGGGTCGGATGGCGCAACCAACTGGATGGCTCCGAGTTTCGATCCGAATACAAAACTTTTTTACGTGACCGCCCGGCGGCTTTGGAGCATTTTCTACATGACGGCGGAAGGGAAGCCTGAAGGCTGGGCGGGGCGCGACCGGAACTTATGGTCGAGCTCGGCTCTGGAAGCTATCGATTACAACACAGGAAAGGTTCGTTGGACGCACGAAATCGGCGATGGTGAAGGCCTCGCCGGAATGCTGACGACGGCGGGCCACTTGTTGTTTACGGCGGATAATTCCGACAACCTGCTCGCGCTCGATCCCGCGACGGGGAAAACGCTTTGGCACGTCAATCTAGGCGCGCGAATGCAAGGGGCACCGACGACGTATGAGCTGGATGGAAGGCAATATCTGCTTACGCCGGCGGGTGGGCTCATTTTGGCCTGGGTGGCAGCGGAAAAATAGCGGAACGTCAAGGCTTGCAGGCAGGCTAGATTAGGCAGCATGCGAAGCCTCGCGGAGCGCGAGGCTATGCGCGTAAAAAGGATTTTTTGCTTATGCTTGGCACCCCCTAAGGCTCGAATGCGTCGAGGACCCTTCGGGCTAACCCCATAAGCTGTTAACTTAAGAGTGAAGTTGCTTCGGCGCCATAGTTCGCGACCCCTTTAATACCCTCCCAAATGATCTCAAATAAGCCCTTCGCGACTACTCACGACTTTATCGACAAAGATCGCTTCAAGAGCCGCTTCTCCGCGGTGTTAATCCGCGGTAGGGTTGGTTGAAGCTATGGTCGAATTGCCCAGGCCAAACCGTCAGGCTCGCCGCCAACGTCGATGTGGCCGGTGACCTTCAACGTTTTCAAGTCCACGACCGCGACATAGTTGTCAGGTCCACAAGAGATGAAGGCACGATTACCCTCGGTATCGATCAGAATGCCAGCGGCTCCGTGGCCGATTGGCACTCGCTCGAACTCCTTGCGCGATTTCGCATCATAAACCATGAGGTCGCCGTCGCCCAGGCGTGAAATCAGCACGAGGTTTCCATCGGGAGTGAACTTCAGCCGATTTGCGCCGAACGTCTTCGCGTCCAGTGTCGCGGTTACAGTCCGTGTCGGGAGGTCAATCACCGAGAGCGTGCCGTCCTGCGCATTCGCTGTCCATAACTCGCGGCCATCGGGCGAGACGTCAAAGCCTTCATCACCGTTGCCGACTGAAATAACGGTCTCGTTCCAATCCATGCGCGGTTGATTTCCCCCAGGAGGCCCCTGAGGCGACTGTGAGCCCTGGGGAGGGCGCATTCCGGGAGGCGGTCCCATGGGAGGCAGAGTGACTTCTTCCAAGATGCTGACAGTCCCGGAGCTTACGTTAGTTGTGTAGATCTGCTTCTGATCCGGCGTGACGTAGATCATGTGCGTTCGGTTCTGGCCGGTTCCCATAATCCAATCAATCTTGGTGGACGCAGGATCGTAAGTGGCGATGGCCTTCGCGCCTTCCGCGGTGAACCAGAGCTTTCCTCCAACAAACGTAAGGCCATGTGGGCCATTCAAGGCGCCCGTATCAATGTCGGGCAACGCTTTCTGCCCGACTAGGTCGATAACCGAAACGGCATGGTATCGGCCGCCACCATAGATCGAGACATACGCCGCTCTCCCATCTGAAGATGCGATCACCTCATGAGGGTCCGGCCCTACGGGAGCCCGAGCAATGACCCGCAAAGTATTCGGGTCCACAATGGCGAGTGTGTGCTTGCGTTTCGAGAGCGCCAATAGGGATCGAGTTGGCGGGGCCTGAGCAAGGGCTCCCATCGTGACGCAAAGGCTCATTATCCCCGCGGCTCCTAGGTGCATGGTCGGCATTCTTGATCGCATCATTCTCCTCAGTCGAATACAGTGTGTGAGCGCCCGTGTTTCTAATTTGAGCTAGTGATAGACGCGCGTCCATAATCATTGGTGGGATCGCGGTACATTGTATGGACATGCATGGTCGGATCGCCGCCCACGCCTTGCGGCGAAAACTCGATAACTACTTTCGGTCCCTGAATGCGATAGTACGAAGTGCCGTTTTTCCCGGGCTCATGCGTAGTCGGTCCGCTCCATGCAAAATAGGTCTCGTCTAGTCCAAGCTTGATTTCTGTCATGCGCGGTTCCGCGTAGGCATCGTTGATGATGCCCGCCCATTCCGAGATCAAGTCCAGCAGCATCTCTCGCTGCTTCTGATTCATCGCAGCTGCCTTCAGTCCTTCCGGTTGAATCGTTTCTCCCGGGTGTCCAGGTCCCAACACCAAATCGCGTATTTCATAGTTCAGAATTGCCTGTTTTCGTTGGTTCGTATCCAGCGCGTTTAATAAGGCAAAAGCCTTATCGTTCTCCTGCGCGAGCGCGCGTACTGTCTTCCCGTTCGATGTATAGACCGCAGGCTGAGCACCGGTCAGAGTCGGCGTGATCACGCCATGCGCTCCCGCCATGGTGAGGTTGAGTCCGAGATGATGACCTCCGAACTCCAACATCCAAGGCTTAGTGGCACTCGGTTCTCCGAAGATGCCGATGGTGTAGCACGCTGTACCGGAACAATAAGGCGTGCCGGTTTTCGACAGTGCTTCATCTGAGCCCATGATTTCCAAAACCTTTTGGTACCCGTTTGAGCTTAGTGCGACTTGTAGCAAGTGCATCGCTGCGTCACGCTGTGTCGCGCTCAGACTGCCAAGACGTAGACCGGGGCGGGGCACGTCGCTGACTGGGTAATTCGACCAGACGGCCTGCCCATACTGCTCGCCAATAAATCCTCCCGGAGGGCCCATGCCCGGCCCTCTACCGCTTCCAGGGCGCGGACGAGATTGCGTCATAGGATTCGCTTGACCTCCAGGACCGCCTGGGGCTTCGCCGCTCCGCTTGGCGGGGATGCCGGCTCTGCTGAACTTAGCAGCCTTGGCTGTCTCCTGTGCCGCGAACGTGAACTGCACGTTGCCGCGCTGGGCAGGTGTTAGCGAGTTCAAGAAGGCCGTTGTGGCAGCCACGACGTTCTGTATCTCCGCATCAACAGGGGTTGACGTCGCGCCGGCAATAGCATTTCCGCTGTTTCCGAGCAACCCAAATGATGCGAAGCAAACTACGGCTGAGACAAAGGCGAGAGGAGCGATTTTACTCATGAGTAATTTCCGTAATCGACGATCGAGTCACTATCCGAGAGCAGTTTCAGATTCCCTCCAGAGTTGGCTGGGCTGGTTGCCCCCTGAAGATCGTGCGATTCGATTGTGCATGGGCACGCAACCAAAAAACGATGCTGATAACCAAGAATGAAATCGCGATCCATGCTCCGCGTTGTGCAATGCGATCTACTAATCCATCCACGAAGTCAGGAATGCTGAATGCTCGTTCGAGAATCCAACCGACGGAAGCGAAACCTGCGAACAGAGCACCACCGACTCTGAAAACGGTGTAAGCAGCGGTCCGACTCAAGACGATCAACGAAGGAAGTATGGCGACCACGACAACCAACTGCATGGTTTCAATGCCGAAATTGAATCCCAATATGCTGGCAATGCGCTGCCAGGGGTCGACACCTAAATTCTGCAAGGTTGTAGCAAAAGCCATTCCATGTACGAGACCGAAGCCGGCCGCGATAATGGGTTCTCGTCCGGGGAAGAGTGGGCGTACTGCGTGAATGGCAGAAACCAGAATGGACAAAGCAATCAGGACTTCGACCATGCGGCTAGGCAAAGACACCAATCCCCAAGCGCCCAAAGCCAGCGTGGCCGAGTGGCCAATAGTGAACGCGGTTACTACCCGCAAAATCTGAATCAGACTTTGGCGAATGCTGCCCGCTCCGGTCCAACGAGACCGGCCAGCAAGCAGGGGTGCAGGTAGGAGAAGCGCTATCAGGAACAGAAGATGATCCGTACCTTCGGCAATGTGGCGCATGCCGAGACGGAACATGCTGGGTACGCCCACGAAAGGTGCCAGGCGCGTGACAAGACGCGATCGCCACAGCGATAGCAACGAACTCTGTTGAGTGATTCCCTGGGCGTAATCGAGTCTGAAGTACGACTGATTCTGGTTCCGGCTCTGTGCAATCACTTGGATGTTCCGGTCTTGGGGGACCAGAGAGTTCATCAAGTAGACTGACATCCGCGGTTCGTGATGGTTCTCGATCACAAGTTTCCGGTGCCGCCCTCCGGTGGGCAAATCCGCATCAAACTCGATGTGAATCTCACCAATACCTTCCTTCATCTCCCCCGAGGTTGGGAAACTGACGGCTCTGAGGCGCGGCTTCAAGGCATAGCCATCTACGTTTAGCGACAGATCACTTAGAAAAACTCGAGCGTACGTTTGTTGTTCGGGCTCGGAGAAAGTGCCATCACCGTCCGAATCGATGGCAGCTATCACCGCGGAGGAAACCGCGACACCTGGGATGAGTCGCATCGACCCGTGAATCTGCGCTTGCTCGACCGAAACAATCAGCGCTTGCAGATACTCGTCGAGCCTGTGCGCAAACACGGGCACGCCGAGGGATAAGACCGCTATCAGGATTGCCAGCTTCGTCTTCATTGATCGCTGAACTGCCGTCCGTAGTCATTCGTCGGATCGCGGTACATCGTGTGGACGTGCATTGCGGGATCGCCGCCCAATTCTTGAGGCGCATATTCGATCACGAGGTGCGGGCCCTGAATGCGGTAATAAGCCGTGATGTTTTTGCCGGGCGAGACGGTGACGGGACCGCTCCAGGCGAACCACGTCTGATCCAGATCCGCGTTCAGTTCAGCCATTCGGGCTGCTGCCGCGCTTTGGTGAATGATGCCAGCCCACTCGGATATCACATCCAGCAGCATGGCGCGTTGCCGCTCGTTCATAGCGGAAGCTTTCAGTCCTTCTGGCACAATCGTCTTGCCATCCTGCCCTGGACCAAGCACAAGATCGGCAAGCTGATAACTCAAAATGGCCTGTTTCCGCTGATTGTCGTTCAGCGCTTGCAGCAACGCGAAGGCTTTATCGCTCTCCTGGCCTAAAGGGCGCACGGTTTTTCCCTCGATTGTGTAGAGCGCCGGTTGAGCACCCGTCAAAGTCGGCGTAAGAACACCGTGTTCGCCGGCGATAATGACGTTCAATGCCAGATGATGACTCCCGAACTGCAACATCCAGGGATTGGTTTCGGAGGGCGTTCCCAGGATGGAGATGTAGTAGAGGTCTTTACCGAATATGGGTCCGTTCCAGGCCGGGCGGTTGCCGCCGCGGCCGGATGGCGGTGGACCACCGTTCGCCGGTGGCCCTCCGTTACGGGATCGACGACGGGGGCCTCGATTACCGCCTGGACCCTGGTCAGTAGTCTTGTTAACCTCGTCGCCCTCCATAATCTGCTGAACTTTTTCAAAACCTCTCGGACTGAGCGCAGATGCGACCAAAGCCATGGCAGCGGAACGCTGAGCACTGTTCATGTCTTTGAGGTTGATACCGCCGCGCGAAACCATCGCAACCGGGAAATTTGACCAGCGCTTGCGCTGCTCTTGATCGTCGAAGGAAAAAAGCACCGATTGTCGCTGCTTCGGATCGAGTGTTGACAGAAAGGCATTCGCGGCGCTCACGATACGCGAGGTTGCTGTCTTGTCTTGCGCTCGTGTCAGCGGCAGCCAAATCAATGCGAGCGCAGCGACACCGCAGGCTATTTTCCTGGGAACGTACTTCAGCATCTTGTATTCACCATTGCGCTTGCGACCAAGCGACTGCTTCCATGTGTCTCGCCGGAGTCCCAATCGGGAGGGGGAGTCTTAGATTGAGAGAACTTGACGACGAGCAAGGTTCGATCGTCCTGGGGATTTCCAGAACCTGCAAACGCAGTCACTTGTTCCAGGATCTGTTCGCATAGCGACTCTGGCACCGCATCCGCGTTGCCTGAGATGATTTGCTCGAGACGAGCATCGCCAAGCTCCTCATCATTCGGGTTAGCCGCTTCGTTTATGCCATCCGAGTAAACGATAAGCCTATCGCCGTTCTCAATTTGAATGATCCCCGCCGAATAGATCGCGCCGGGAAGCAGGCCGAGAACAGGGCCGCCCTCGCTTAATCGCTGGATAGGTTCGCCGCTACTTCGCACAAGCATCGGCGCAGCGTGACCGGCATTCACGTAGCGCAAGATACTCGTCACCGGATCGAAAACGCCCCAGAATAGTGTCGCGAACCGCTCGCAGGCGGTCCGGTCGCACAACATATCATTCACTCGCGCGCAGGCAGACTCATGTCGGGACGCAGTGGAAGACCGAATGGCACCCTGGAGCACACTCACCAGCAGCGCAGCGGGAACGCCCTTTCCCGAGACATCCCCTAGAACGATGACAATCTTGCCAGCCTCGGCTTCAAATATGTCGTAGAAGTCTCCTCCGACATGATCGGCGGCGATGGCGCGTGCTGCGAATTCAATGTAGGGTGATACGGAACGCACTTTCGGCTGAAGGTCACTTTGAACTCGCTTTGCGAGTCGCATTTCACTCTCAAGATATTTGCCGCGGACATAGTGCGGCGCGCGCAGTCCGATCACCGTAAGAGCCAGTAACAACGCGATGGATGCAACGACGCCGAGGATCAAATTTTGCCGAAGACCCGCAAATGAGCCGGAAACGGCATTCAGTGAGATTGCCACTTCGAGCACGTACGCTGGCCGGGGGCCATGGGGTCCACCGTGCGAATCACGCGAAGGGGAAGGTTCCTGGCTCTCGCCGAAAGATTGGCGTCGATGGTCCGGTCGACCAGCTTCGCCCATCGCCGGAGGTGGTGGTCGAGGCATCCTCAGAGGAAGCATCACAACAAGGGCTTTGCCCTGGGATGTATCGGTTTCCTTCCCAAGCGTCTCGTGTTTCTCTACCCGTTCCCACCAACTCGATGAGACCTTCGGTTGTCCTTGCGGGCTGCCGCCTTGCGCGAGAACCTTGCCGTTCATATCCATCACCCGCATCCACAACACCCGATCTGAGGCTGCGTCTAGAGCACGTCCGATTACCTGGCCTAGGCTGCGTGGATCGGCGATTCCGGCAGTCCGTGCGGCCGCGCTGAGTGCGCCCGCCTGTCGATTCGCCTCACCCTCGGCTTGCTGCGGAACGAGAACGGCGTCGGCATACCGGTATGTCCGCACGCATTGAACGCAAAGCATAAGGGCGATGAGTGCGCCGATTCCAAGAACTAAACCAAACTTCAGCTGCGGGTACTTGCGGAGCATCTTGCGTGTCAACCGTTGGACACCACCAGCATCGTTTGGGAATCTTAAGATCTCCTGAAACGAAGAGTCGCGTTTACAAACGTTCAAATATCCTCGGCGCGTCTCGACAGCTGACGTGGGCGTCATGCTTTACTCCATGAAACCCGATGTCGTGATTCCTTCACCCATCAAGCCGATGTTGTCGATCAACCGAACACGGCCATCCAAAATCTTGAACACCTCATTGATCTGCATCGCCCTATCACTGCCGAACTTCAGAATCGAGTAGCCGATGACGATGCCACGCTCGGGATCGACCAACGCGATGCGAGTCTCAGTTGCCGGCCCCCAGGGTTTTGGCCCCAGATTGCTTTCATAGCAGCCCACGTCGCCGCTATCTTCCACACCGTTGCGTGCGTTGTGGGTCACCCGATTCCCGCTATGGTAGCGGTCGCAGCGCGGATCGTAGTCTGCTTCGATCGGTTTGTGATCTGTGAGTCCCTGAAAATAGGAAGTGATGATCCGTTCCAATTGCTCGCGAGTGGCACGATCTTCGAGCGGCACGATGGTGTTGTAGACAGGATCATAGGGCACAAGATTCTTTGCGTTCACGTTGGAACGATCATCGAAGTTGATTTCGACTTCCGTAATCTTTCCGTCGACTAGCTTCAGCCGGGTACCTATGTATGCCGTCTTCCCGCTTCCGGTATCTGCCGCCACGTGCTCAATCACATTTCCTTTGACGGGGTCGGCATACACGCCCTCTGAGAGGATCTTCTTCACACCCGACCACTTACTTTCGGCGAGCGTAATCACTTTTGTGTTCTCGCGAATCTGGACATTCAGAGCCAGCGGGATTTTGCCCGCGGTGTGCGCCAATATGTTTGCGTTGAATTGATTCGCTTGATCAAGCAGGCAATCGCGGTTGCACGTTTGGGCTGATGCCAACGCGCTGAGCGCAAATAGTCCTATCGTGATCATGAGGGAGGTTGGAAGTCTCATATTCGTTGTCATGAAGTGTTCTGCTCTACTCGCCAAGCTCGTCACTGAATACCAGTCATGACGATGAGTGCTGCCGGGATAGCGGTGCCGATTGACAGCAAGCTCCAAACGAGAGCACGGCTTCGATTGAATTTGAAGGCCATGTAGATTCCTAGCAATGTGGTGAAAATCAAACCGAGGGACGTTCCGAGAAAGAAAACCTTGAGAGCAAGAGTGAACTTGCTCTCTTGCCGTCCCTCGTTCGGACGCTGACCCTCTCCTTGTGGCCGCCTGGCGACTTCGCTGCGAGCTTCAGGCGGTCTCATTTGGCCACCGGCAAATCTCGGCGGCGGGCCACGCCGTTCCGCTATCGTCTGATTCTTATGAATAGAGCCGAGCTTTGCCACCCATGCAGGGGGCTGATACTTTTCGCCCGGGTGCCCCTCATGCAGGCCAAACAACTGAAGGGCTCCTGTAAGGGCGAAGAAGAGGATGGAGGGAGCAAAAAAGGTGCCTAGATACAGGTGTAACTGGCGAACCTGCTTCAACCAATTGGCTCGGCTCGATGAAGCCGATGGTTTCATTTTCTCGGAGATGGTTGCGGTATTCATGTATGTTTAACAGCGCAGCAAGAGCGTTTTCCGTCTGGAGCGGGGTTGGAAGCTAGGCGGGCACTGTAATGTCGTGGTTACAAGAGGCGCCCGCATTCCATTCCGCAGCCGCCAACTCGGCGAATGTCTTGAAGTCGGTTGGTCTCCGCCCGGTGATCGTTTCGACATCGGATGTGATGCCGGCCGCGTAACCCGCACGGACAATGCTGTACAGCATGGCCAGGTAAGCGATAGCCGAATCCGGCATTCCGTGCGCACGAAGGCCCGCAGTCATCTGATCTTCCGCTAAGGAGTGATACTTGATTGGCCGCCCCGACACATCCGTGATCACCTTCGCCACCTCAGCGTGGTCGAGAGCCTCGGGACCTGTTAGATCAAATTCGCGCCCGAGCAAGGGGATCTTCAACGCAGCGACGACCGTGTCGGCTATGTCTCGTACCGAGATAAAGCTTGTTTTACCTTCCCCCGCAGCAACAAAAATGCCGTTCTGACCCTTGATCGTTCCCGAGAAAGATCCCTGGGAGAAGTTCTCCATAAAGAAGTTCGGTCGCAATATTGTGAACGGGACACCGGAGTCGATGACGAGGTGTTCGACAATGCGCAACGGAGCTTGCTCATTCTGGTTGACGCCGAAGGCGGAGATCAAAACGATCTGTTGAAGATGAGACGCCTTGGCTTCCGCGATGACGGGCCCCAGTTCAGCCGGAGCAGGGGGATCGAGCGGTGGCGCCATCAGCACTATCGCCGACACCCCCGCGAGCGCTGACTTAATTGTTGTTTGATCTGCGTAATCCAGACGCACCGATTCCAGGTCCGGACGAGCTTTTGCGAGGTTGCGAACTGCCTGGCGGACTGGAAGTTTAGCGTCAACAGCGGCCGTAACGATTGCCTTGCCAAGTACCCCGGTTGCGCCTGTGATAAGCACTCGATCTTGCATTGATTTTCCTAAGTGCAATCTTCCGATACTTGGGCTATATTGGCAAGTAGGCACCTTAATGAGCGATAGTCACCTTTTGGAAACTAGCTTTCCGTGGAACGTTTTTGACGGCAATTGTCCCACCCGTCAGGTGCTGGACCGCATTGCTGATAAGTGGACCGTGCTGATTATCCGCCGGCTTTCCGACGGTACTATGCGCTTTGCACAACTGCGGCGGGCAGTCGATGGCATTTCGCAGAAGGTACTCACCAACACGTTGCGTGGTCTGGAAAGGGACGGCCTTGTGACACGCCAGATCTACGCGAGCGTGCCGCCGCGCGTGGAATACTCACTCACCGATCTTGGTCGCTCGCTGAGTCTTCTCGTGGAAGGCATATGCGGTTGGGCCGAAGCCAATATCGAGCAGGTACAGGAAGCTCGTTCGGTTTACGACCGGACTGGAAATGAAAACAGGCTTTCGGCTTGATCTCGCTGCATCGGGATTCCTTGATGAAACTTCACGCAGTCGCCTCTAGGCGGCAATTTTTCTCCGCTGTCGCGGTGACAGCGAGCGCTGGAATCGTGGCGCGTCCGCGCCGGGGCTGGGCGGCGGATATGGCCGATCCCCGAGTGGGTGAGATCGTCGCCAACACGATTGGGATCGACACCCATAATCACGTCGACGTTCCGCTCACCGCCGCCGAAATGCCCGGCCCGGACATCGACTTGGCCGGCGAAATGAAGCGGTCGGGCCTCTCAGCCATTTGCATGACTTTTGCGACCGACTACCAACCCGGCGATGCTTACGACCGCTTCCTTAAAGGGCTCGCGTCAATGGATCGGCAGTTGGAACGCAATGGCATGAAGCGTTCGCTCACTCCGGCTGACATCCGAACAGCTCATAAAAATCGCCAGCCCACGGTCATCCAGGCGATCGAGGGCGGTCACTTCCTTCAGGGCCATATTGAGCGCGTAGAAGAAGCTTACAAACGGGGTTTGCGGCACTTCGGACTGCTTCATGACAGTGATGCTTCTGTGCCTTTGGGCGACGTCTACACCAACCCTCCACGCTATGGCGGACTAACGCCGTTTGGGTCAGCCGTGATCAAGGAATGCAATCGGCTCGGTATCCTCATCGATCTTGCGCATGCCAACGTGCAAACCACGGAAGCGGCGCTCAAGGTCACAACCCGGCCAGTCATCATCTCCCATACCGGACTTGATACGCAGGTCGGGAGCGATCCTTCCATGGCGCAAATGATGCGTCCACGGCTCATCAGTAAAGAACACGCGAAAATCGTCGCCAGCGCCGGGGGCGTGGTCGGTGTCTGGACACATCTGGCCGATACGGCGCTGGAGTATGCCAAGAATGTCCGGGCGCTGGTCGATGTCATCGGGATTGATCATGTGTGCATCGGCACGGACACCAAGCTCACCCAGCCTAGTCCTCGCCCCAACGGTCCCCTCCCGGCGGACCTCGGCCGGGCGGTGCTCCTCCCGGTCCACAGCGTGCGAGAGTTGGGGAACGAACGAATCAGGCATGGCCAGACGAAACGGCTGGTTTCTACTATGTCGTGGTCGATGCCATGTTGAAGGCCGGTTTCACCCCGGATGAGATCGGAAAAATCGGCGGTGGGAATTTCCTGCGTGTGTTCGGCGAGGCCGTTTAGAAAAGGGCCTGCAAGGTTTTTTCAAGGGAGTGAACCAAAACCCGCAACTCGAATGTGCGGGTTCAGCCGGCGATTACCCGTGTGTAACGGCGATGTGTTTACGAATCATGGTCGCTAGATCAATTGCCCCCCGAAACGCATCCAGCTTAAGTGAACGCTTATTGGTCTTGAGCCCCTGAGATAAGGTGAACTATGTGAGGCCCCTCTGCGTCATCGCCGCCCTATGCTGCGCATTCGCCCAAGCCGCGCAAATCGAATCTACCCAGGACTTAATCGGGCGGCTCACACCACAGCAGAAACAGCAGTTTGACCTCGCTTCGCAAGCATTCAACTCCCAGCATTACGCTGAGGCGCTCGCTGGCTTCAAGGCACTCTTACAAGAAATACCCGGTGAGCCAGTCTTGTCCAAGTTCGCTGCCGAGTCTGGATTGAACTCCGGAGATGAGAAATTCGTGGTCGATATTTTAGGGCCCCTTGTGCAAGCGAATCGGGATGACTGGCAGGCGACTGCACTGCTGGCCCGCGCGTATGCAGCTATGGGCGACAACAAGGCGCGTGACGCAGCCATGGCGCGCATGCTCGAGTTACGCCAGAAGGGTCTCACGCCACCGAACATGCAGGCGTATATTTTGGAGCGGATCAAGATAGGCGACGACACTCTGGTAATCCGGCCGTCGCTCGTGCCTTGGGGACCCTATAACGTGTACTTCCTCGGCCAACTGCTGAACGCACAGGGCCAGATCTTTTTTCGTATGACATTGGAGAGCCCGGATTCCGACCAAAACTTGTTCGCCCAGCAGCATCCAAAGGAAGCCGCGGCTGGCCTTCGGCTCTTTTCGATGGACGGCTATCAGCAAACTGGGCCGAACACACAGACGCACATGACCTTTAGGTTTTATACGGGCGAACCCTCCTACAACACGGTAAGAGAACAGTTTCTTGCCATTGCAGAAAAGAAAGAGAATCCTATCAGCAGCCGTACCGGTTTGCCGGTGCACTAGACGCGCGCTGCCTGGCGAGCCCGTGTGGCATAATGTTCTTATGCCTGAGACTGTTACCCCTAAGGCTGGAATGCCTCCAGGAACCCTGCCCATGATCATTTTGCGCGTGCTTCAATCCGAAGCGCTGCACGGCTACGCGATTGCGCAACGCATCCATGTCCTTTCGAGCGAAGTGCTTGCAGTAGAAGAGGGGTTGCTTTATCCGACACTTCAAAAGATGTTGTTGAAGGGCTGGGTGACAGCCAAGTGGGGCATGTCGGAAACCAACCGCAAGGTTCGCTTTTATCAATTGACCAAGCAGGGCCGCGAGGAACTCAAGACCGAACTGTCGGACTACGACCGTTTCACTCACGCTATTCAGGCTGTTTTGCGTACCGCGTAAGGAGATCATCGATGAGCGAATTTTTTCGGCGTTTACGCTATCTGTTAAACCGGCAGCGCTTTGATCGCGAACTCGAGAGCGACATGCAATTCCATCGCGAGATGGCAAAGCGAGCGGGCCGCAGCAACTTCGGCAACATGCTGCAGCTCCGGGAAGAAGCGCGGGAAGCGTGGGGATGGACGTGGATGGATCGTCTTTGGCAGGATTTGCGTTACGGCGCTCGCGTCATGGCGCGGTCCCCAGGGTTCACGTTGACAGCGGTGCTGGTCCTAGGGATCGGGATCGGAGTCAATGTGGCGGCATTCAGCCTATTCAACATGATGGCGCTGAAGCCGCTGCCGGCGCCCGATGCAAAAAGCCTGGTGAGGCTTGAACGGCGATCGCCGAATGCCTACACAAGCGAAATGGCATATCCATCGTTTCTCTTTTATAGGGAACATTCCAAAGCGCTGTCGGCCACGATTGCGGTGCTGGGAGTACCGCCCATGCAGATCGATAACGACGTAGAACGGACGAGTGCCTCGTTTGTCACCCCGAACTACTTCATCCAGTTGGGCACTCGGGCGACCTATGGGCGCTTGCTCGACCCGGCTTCTGACGACAGTGTCGACGCCGCGCCCGTTGCGGTGATCAGTTATGGACTTTGGCAGCGCCGTTTTGCGGGAGACCCGGCTGTGATTGGCCGCACGATTCACCTGAACAGAAAACCGGTCGCGATTGCAGGCGTAACGCCGTACGCGCTCGCCACATTGGGAGGGCAGAATCCGGATATTTGGCTGCCCATTGCGGAGCAGCCATATTTTGTAGCCGGCAGCAAGGTCCTGAACGACTTTAACGATTCAAGCGTGCGGATGTGGGGCAGGCTGGCTCGAGGCGTAACCGCGAAGACGGCCGAGCAGGAACTGCGAAGGTTGACCAACGAATTGCGAGGGCAGCACCCAACGGCGGTTTGGGACAAAGAATTTATTCAGAGCTCGCCAGGCGGACACATGCAGGTGATGCAGCCTGAGATATATCAGGTGGCGGCCATGGTGGGCGTGCTGACGCTGTTGATTCTAGCCGTTGCGTGCGGCAACCTGGGAGCGTTGCTGTTGGCGCGGGCAGTCGAACGCGAGCGCGAGATCGGAATCCGGCTGGCTATCGGCGCAAACGGCGCACGCATTTTCCGGCAGTTGTGCACGGAGAGTCTGTTGCTTGCAGGCGCCGGCGCAGTGGCAGGCCTGGCTCTGGGATGCGCGGTGATACAAATTGCACTGACTGAGCTGGATGCCCCGAAGTGGCTGAGTGCGACGCCGGACCTCCGCGTTTTACTGTTTACAGTGGCCGCGAGTCTGGTTTCGGCGATCTTCTTCGGCCTCACACCCGCGCTTCAAATTGCTCGGCAAGGTCAGCATAAGACAATTGCCCGGCAGATTCTGGTCACCGCGCAGGTGGCGGGCAGCAGCGTACTGTTGATTGTGGCAGGGCTGCTGGTTCGAGCTACTCACCATGCGCTGTACACAGATCCCGGCTTCGGATATGAGCGGTTAATCTCAATCGATCCTCAGCTTGCGCAGCACGGCTACAGTGCGGGAGCAGCCAAGGCTTATCTCGATGAGATGCAAACACGGCTGCTTGCCGTACCTGGTGTTCGCTCAGTATCGCTAGTCTTGCTTCCGCCTCTGGGCCATACGGTCTCTCGTATGAAGCGCGAGATCGATGGGCGCACGATGATGCTTTACCCGAATTGGGTCAGCCCCGGTTTCTTTCAGACCATGCAGATTCCGACGCTGCTGGGCCGCACGTTTTATCCGGGCGAGAAGAATGCCGTTATTCTAAGCGAATCGTTCGCACGCAAAAAGTGGCCGGGCCAGAATCCATTGGGGAAGCTGGTGGACGAAGGGGAAAAGGACAGAGTGATCGGCGTGGTGGGCGATGCGCGCGTGAACGCGTTGAGCGAGGATGACGCCATGGAAGAGTATTGGCCGCCCGCGCAGGAACAGATGCCGGGCATGGTCGTGATGGCGCGGATGGCCGGCGCAGTCGAAACCCTGCCATCGGCTGCAAAGTCGATCAGCGAGAGCCTCGATTCGAAGGTGCTTCCCGAGATCCGTCAAATCAAGTCACTCTATCTCGATAACGTGATGCAGGTCGAGCGGGTCGCGGGTGTAGTGACATTAATCGGGTTAGTGGCGCTGGCGCTGGCCGGGGTAGGCGTGATTGGGCTGGTGAGCTTTACAGTCTGGCAAAAGACAAAAGAGATCGCAATTCGCATCGCGCTGGGGGCGAGCCGAGGTAATGTGTTGAAGATCATTCTCCGGCAATTCTCCTGGCCGGTCGGGATCGGGCTGCTTGCAGGCGCCGGGATTGCGGCTGCAGCATCTAAGATACTGCGGCACGGCCTTTATGGCATCAGCAATCTTGATCCAATTAGCTATGCAGGAGCAATCGGATTTCTCATTGCAACCCTTGCGATCGCAGCCCTGTTGCCGGCGCGGCGCGCGTTGCGGGTAAACGTGTCGAAAGCATTGCACTACGAATAAGCTTCACGGCAGTCGGCGCGGGGAACTAACTGGTCAAGTGCCGAAGAATGGTTGCGTGATCGAAGTACACCTTCTCGCAAACCAAGTCCACGCCGTCGAAAACAAAGACGCAGGCCGCCTCGACCTGCATTGATTTTCCGCTTGGCGCAATGCCAGCCCAATTACCCTGATGCGTGCCGCCAAATTTGCACTCCACTATGACCGCATTGTCGGCATAATGCGTTTGCGACTCTTTGCAGCCAGAAGTCCGGAAATGCCGTCAAGAGCTGGCTGAGCAGGCCCTCCACCGCCTCAGCGCCATCCGCAATGGCCCCGAATGCCGGAACCTCATATCGCGGATGGCGAAAGGTCGCCAGAGCGGCTGGAATATTGTGAGCCACGGTTTCAGCTTGAATGTGCGCCTCCACAATCTGCTCACGAAGCGCTTGGAGATATTCCGGGGCTTGTTCGCTCATCTTCACTCCTTCACAACCCAAAAAAGCGGCTACATGCCGCCGTGCACTCTGCTTGAATGCGATGCTGCCACCTGCCATTGTCCATTCCGTTTCACGAATACATCCGTGAAGAGATAATCGCCGGAGACGTCTTTGCCATTGTATTTGGCCTCGCGCAGAGCCGCCTTTCCGGTCACGATTGCGGCATCGCCGAACACGCGAGCTTGCATCTGCGATAGTTCGCAGGTTCCTGCATACGCGTGGCTTTTCGCTTGCTCCACGTCGCCCTGCTTGCCGCCCTTCATTCCCTCCATTACGTAGGTGTAATCATCGGCCTCGATTCGCTCTATTACGGCTGGATCGTTCGTTATCATGGCAATCCGGAATCATCCATCACACTGTCGGGATTGGCGGCTGCATACGCCGACTCGGGCAAGCGCGAAGAAGCTCTTCGGATACTGCTGCAACTGAAAGAGAAATCGGCAAAGCAGTATGTCTCTCCCATGGACATTGGTTTCGCCGAGGCTGCGCTCGGCAACCGCAGTGAGGCAATCGAACAGTTCAGGAAAGCATATGAGGACGGGTCGGAAATGCTGCTGTTTTCGCAGGTGTATGGGCGGTTTTACGGCATTGGCAAGGATCGTCGTTTCCAAGAGCTGGTGCGGCAGAGCAGCCACGGCTGGTCTTGAATATCATCACCTCTATCTCACTGCCGTCTCGGCAGGCGAGCGCGGGAGATAGCTGTCGGATACATAGAACGCCGGCGTGCCATCGGACCTTCTTGCTGCTGGAAGCACGGCGGAAGCCTGGTTACTGTCCTTTCAGTGGCGAAAACTGCGAGGCGACGCCCGAGTGGTCTTTCGGAAAATCAGGAATTTTTCCGTCCGGTCCGAAAAGAATCCGTAATCGACGCTCCGTCTCGCGTCCATAACAGTCCCGCTCGCCAGGCCGGTTTCAGCCATGATCTCGAATCCATAAGAACAACCGTTCTCAATCGCGGCGAGAATCAGCGCAGATGTAATCGTCAGACTATTGCCGTCTTGGTCCTATGTAGAATTCTATAGTAGATGTCAAGGTCCGGTTAGCGCGTCTCCGACTTAGCGGGAACATTTTGACAGCGCTCGCCGTATCTGCGAGAGTCCGAAGGGGTCGCTGATCAAGGGCGCCAAACCGGCAAGCGCTGAACGCCGCGGCTTCATGGTGACGGGCGGACAGGTCAAGCACCGGAGGCTGGAATGCGATTAGGAATCGAAAACGCTGAAGCGGGGAAAACGCAACGAACATACGCGCGACTGGCGGGGATTCTGTTCCTCGGGGTGATTCTTATTGCTCTCATCGGCGGCTCCATCCTCTCCCGAGTCGCGGGGAGTGGAACGTTCGCAGAAACAGCAGCAAGAATCGCGGCGTCGGAACGCCTGTATCGAGTGGCTCTTTCTACTGTGCTGATTGCGACTTTGGGCAGTACCTTGCTTGCTTTCGCACTCTATGCAACTCTGAGGCCTGTCAATCGCCTGCTGGCACAACTCGCCATGATCTTCAGTCTGGAAGATTCATTCCTGGCCATGATTGTGCGGATGTGCGGCTTCGTGAGGATGCATCTTTACGTCTCAGCGGGAACCGCTAGGGCCGGACCGATTGCCGCGCCGGCATTGGCAGACCTGATGCGCACGATTGCGGGCACCACAGAGAACCTCGGTGGTATTTGTTTTGGCATAGGCTCAGCGTTGTTCTTCTACTTGTTTTTCAAGTCGCGTTGTATCCCAAGGTTCCTATCAGCGCTGGGCATTTGTGCATCGCTGATCTGGACAGGACTGTATATTGCCAATTTGGTATTCCCGGAGCAACACGCGTTGTTCCAGTACATCTGTTTCCCGCCGATGGCCCTAGCTGACATCGCCAGCGGCTTCTATCTGATGCTGTTTGCGGTGAAGTCCGAAAGTGCCTCGCAGTCGGCCTGATCAACGGTAGGTTGTATGTACTCGACACAGGAACTGGCTAACGACTTTCGCAAGCTCGGCATCAGGGCCGGCCATACTGTTATGCTGCACGCTTCAGTGCGCGCGGTTGGAGAAATCGCCGGTGGTCCCGATGCCATCCATCTTGCCCTCAAGTCGGTGCTGACCGCGGAGGGCACGCTCATGATGTACGCAAGTTGCCCGCGCTATTACGACGAGGTGGGCCGCGGGAACCTGACAACGGAGCAAGAGCGGGAGATTCGTGAAAAGTTACCGGTGTCCGATCCTTTGACGGCAAGATCGGCTCGCGACAACGGGGCACTTGTCGAATTCCTCAGGACTTATCCCGATTCTCGGGTGAATTGTCACGTTGCCCGCTTCGTCTTCTGGGGTAAGCAGACGGAGCACCTCCTGTCCAGGCAACCGTGGAATTATGCTTTCGGCTCGGATTCTGCGCTGGAACGATTCCTGATGCTCGATGGCAAGATCGTATTACTGGGGTCCGATCACGATGCTGTGACCTTCCTTCATTACGTTGAACATATCGCTGAGATCCCGCTTAAGCGAATCGTGCGCTATGAGG
>JBAUUG010000347.1:0-4611 GCA_049582585.1 Bryobacteraceae bacterium
TGCGGAGGCTTGATGCTGCGGTCTTTTCTGAATCTGTTGCACGCCCCTCTCGGATTTGATCCGGCCAACGTTGTCACCGCTACTGTGCCGCTCGATTCGAAACGCTACCCGAGTTTAGAGCAGAGATGGGTGCTCCTACGGAACGTGCTCGATAGCGTACGCGCGCTGCCTGGAGTCGAATCGGCGAGCGCCGCAGACCCGCTGCCATTGGCAGGCCAGGCAAGCAGGCGGGTGGGCCGCGCGGACCTGCCGGACTCTCCGCCGATTCTAGCTTCACAACAATTCGCCCTTTCCGGGTACCTCCACACGATCAGTACGCCTCTGCGTGAGGGCCGTGATTTCACGGATGAAGATGTTGGAATGGCCCGGAGCGTGGCGATTATCGATCACGAGTTAGCAACACGGCTGTGGCCGGAAGGAGCAATCGGTAACCGGTTGACAATTTACCGGACGGCTCGGCGGGACGAAGTCGAGGTGATCGGCGTTACCAATAGCGCACGGCTCACGCGGGTTCGCGACGAGAACACACCGCACTTCATTCTTCCGTATGGTCTTTATCCGGCCGGCATGTCGCTGGTGATCAGGACTCGGAACAGCGCAGAGCGGCTCGCGCCGCAGATCAAAGCCGCGGCGGATATCGCGCATGCGGGGCAGGCTGTAATCGATATTCGTCCGATGGGCGAATACGTATCGGATTCCATTGGTGACACGCGCTTTATGGCATTCGTATTGACGGCGTTCGCAGGAGCTTCTGTGCTGCTCGCTGGGATCGGTCTCTACGGAACGCTAACGTATCTGACCATGCAGCGCACGCCAGAGTTTGGGATTCGGCTCGCCATTGGCTCCAGCTCCTGGGGCATTGTTGCAATCGTGGTACGAGAGAGCGCCCTGCTGACGCTGGTTGGAACGGCTGTAGGACTGCTTGGCGCTTGTGCCGTTGGTGGGATGATACGCGGAATGCTTTACGGCGTGCATCCCCTAGATAGCGTGACCTTGATTGCTGTCGTGGCTCTAGTCGTAATCATCGCCGTAAGTAGCGCCAGTATTCCAGCGTGGCGTGCCGCACGGATTGATCCGCAGATCTCTTTGCGAAGCGAGTAGCCACTCACGACGCTGACAGACGCAAACGTCGAGTTTGCATGAGGAAAGGTATCCACTAACGCGATTATCGCGTCTTGACGAGCGCAGGAGAGCGATGCAGGCGTTCGTGGGATCGCGGAGAGATCAATCTGAACGGAATTGGGTCGGAGGAGTTGGTCCGAAAGCTGCGGCGGGGTAGTCGAATAGAAAGGCTTTCGAAAACGTGACGGTGCTGGTGATAAAAACTGTGCTGGACAGCCACTCCCTAACTGTCGTGGTTCTGTAAACGCATACGGCGACATGTGGGTGGGCAGCAATACCGGAGCGCCGCTGGCGGGAAACACGCCGACATCGAACGTGTACGCGAACAACACTCCTGCGAATAACAATCAGATCCCGGGAGCCAACAACAGCATTGGGAACCTGCTCTTGCATTTGAACGGGAATGTGCGGCAGTGGATTCTGGGCCGATCGGCGGGGTCGCGAACATACGGGACCGGGCGCGGAGTTCGCGCAGCGGCAGCAACAGGACACGGGGAAGCTACGCGGCGCCCTCGATGAAACGCTGAAAGAATTCGATTGTATTCTGGGCAGCCTGAGCGCAGCCGACTTGCGCAAAACTTACACCATCCAGCGACATGAAGGCATTACCGCTCTTCAGGCGATCTATCATGTCGTGGAGCATTTCGCTAAGCATTGCGGGCAGATCCTCTACATCACAAAGCTGCTGAGCGAGACGGATTTGGGATCTATCGGCAGCTGAGCGGTTGGGGTGCGGCGCCCTGAGGCGGTAATGGCCGGGATGCTTCAGCTGGGATGTTTTATTTCCAAAAAATCTTGGCGCCCGTTGTCGAAGAGGCTGCGATGGCTCCGACTACCTGGTGAAAGATACTTAGCAGCCGGGCTGCGCGAAAAAAAACAATATAGGAGTGGAGACATGAAATACATTTTGTTGATGTCGGGCACGAAAGCAGGCGTGGATGGATATCTGGCCTGGCCGCAGAAAGATCGCGAGGCGCATATGGCGGTCCTCAGGGGCATTTCAAAGGAACTAGCGGAATCCGGCGAGTTTGTGGCTACACAGGGTTTGTCCACTCCGCACGAGGCCAAAGTTGTGCGCGGTGAACAAGACGCCTTACCAATAACAGACGGGGTTTTCCCCGAGTCGAAGGAGTTTCTGGTGGGTTACTGGATCGTAGACGTTGAAACTCAGGAGCGCGCTTACGCGATCGCGGGGCGCATTTCGGCGGCGGCAGGACCGGGAGGGGCGCCCAGCAATATGCCGATTGAAGTTCGGCGGTTCGCAAACGGGTGAAGAAACAAAAACATTCTCAGGAATGTCAGGAACGCGCGCAGTGCTCCGACTGCACTATGAGAGCGCAATAAGGCGCGAGATGAAAGGAGCAGAAGACATGAAGTACATCCTGATGATGAACACAATGAAGATGGGTAGCGAAGGATTTCCTAGCTGGCCTAAGAAAGACATCCAGGCACACATTGCATTTATGAAACAGTTGAATCGCGAGCTTCGTGAGAGCGGGGAACTGGTAGGCGCAGAGGGTTTGACTTTTCCGGAGCATGCAAAGCTCGTGCGAGCCGGAAAGGACGGCATGCCGATCACGGACGGGGTATTCCCGGAATCCAAAGAGTTTCTGGCCGGATTCTGGATTGTGGACGTAGATACGCCTGAGCGAGCCTGTGCGATTGCAGCTCGGGCCTCCGCAGCACCGGGGCCGGGTGGGACGCCTATGAGTATGCCCATTGAATTGCGCCCGCTGATGAGCGGGCCGTCGGACGAATTCGTGGTATAGGCTCTGCCCGATGAATGTTGTATAAGCTCTGAATGATGTCGGGATGGCTGGATGCGCACCATGAGAACCTGCTGCGGGAACTCGCACCGCAGGTGCTCGGCGCAGTCATGCGGCGTTTTCATGATTTTGCCGGGGCGGAGGACGCGGTCCAGGAGGCATTAATCGCAGCAGCGATTCAGTGGCCGTCGGAGGGCATGCCTGACCATCCGCGCGGCTGGCTCATTCAGGTCGCTTGCCGGCGCATGTCGGACCACGTGCGCAGCGAGAGCGCCCGCCGGCGTCGCGAACTAGCGGTGGCCAATGAGTCCAAACAGGTGGCGCCTGAAGTTGAGATTTGGGATGACACACAGCAGGACGATACGCTCACCCTGCTCTTTATGTGCTGTCATCCCGCCCTAACGCAATCATCGGCGATTGCTCTAACACTGCGAGCGGTAGCGGGGTTGACAAACGCGGAGATCGCTCACGCCTTCCTCGTGCCTGAGACAACGATGGCGCAGCGCATCAGCCGGGCTAAGAAGACCATCAAAGCTTCGGATGTGCCATTTCGATTGCCCACGAGGCAGGAGCGCGCCGAGCGACTTCCCGCGGTGTTGCACGTGCTCTACCTAATATTCAACGAGGGATACACGAGCAGCATCGGTCCACACCTGCAACGGGCCGAGCTGGCGAGAGAAGCAATTCGGCTGACGCGGTCGGTTCATACTTTGCTTCCGGACGATACTGAGGTGGCCGGATTGCTCGGGCTGATGCTGTTGACCGATGCGCGCCGTGCCGCACGAACCGGACCGGAGGGTGACTTGATCCCGCTCACAATGCAAGATCGAAGTTTGTGGGATCAGCGCGAAATCGCGGAGGGTGTGGCGCTCCTCACGGCGACGCTAGCAAAAGGATCGATTGGTCCGTACCAGATACAGGCGGCAATTTCGGCTGTGCATGACGAAGCGCCCCGATATGAGGACACGGACTGGCCACAGATTCTGGGGCTGTATGAACTTTTGGAGCGTTTTTCCGACAACCCTGTGGTGACGCTCAATCGCGCAGTTGCCGAAGCTATGGTCCACGGCGGGTCTGCTGGACTGAAGCTTCTTGATGCGCTGGATGTCGATGGGAGACTGAAAGGAAACTACCGTCTGGATGCGGTTCGGGCTCATCTGCTGGAGATGGCCGGAAGCCATGAGGCTGCTATAGCGCATTACCGAACCGCGGCCAGCGGGACCACGAGCCTTCCCGAACGGAATTACCTTTTCACCCAGGCCGCTCGGCTTGCAGAGAGCACTGTTGCAGTTCTCGCCGCGGCAGTGACTCAGGAGAAGGCGCATCGTGAAAAGCTGAGCCGTGAGCTCGAAATTGCGCGCGAGGTCCAACAGCGGCTTTTCCCTCAGGAGTTACCGGCGATTCCCGGAATAGAGTGCTACGGCACGTGCCGGCCAGCCCACGTGGTCGGTGGAGACTACTATGATTTTCTGTCGCTGTCGGGTGCCGAGCGGTTGGACATTGCCATAGGCGACGTCGCCGGTAAAGGAATTTCGGCAGCGTTGACGATGGCGAGCCTCCAAGGTTCACTCAGGGCGGAGGCGCTGCATGGCGGAGACGATGTGGGGGCGATAATAGCCAAAGTCAACAGCTTGCTCTGCGATGCCACGGCTGTAAATCGGTACGCGACGCTTTTCTACGGCCAATTCGACGCAACGACAAACACTCTGACGTACGTGAATGC
>JBAUUG010000348.1:0-3315 GCA_049582585.1 Bryobacteraceae bacterium
TCCTCGAGCATTATTTTTCGTAGCTGGGTCACAAGGACCTCCTTTGTGACCCAAACTATCCCAGCTTAGAAACCGCCGCTACTGCGCCCACGCGTAGCGTCTGCCGCTTCGGCTTCGTTCAAGTCGGCTCTGCTGAGATTGGCGGCCAACAGGGCTTGGGTCAGTTCACCGTCTTGATAAATCGCCTATATGGATCCGGTAATTGATTATGGGCAACCCGGAGACTCACCCGCCCTCCCGCTCCCCGTTACAATAAAAATAGACGCCGACATCCAACAGCAGCCTTAAAGCCGCCTCAGACTCTGCTGTTATTCCGTCACACTTACTCTCATACACGTCATGCCCCAAGCAAAAGAACCCCCGTTAGGTATCAATAGCTGGTTAGAGGACGAGCTTTATCATCAATATCGATTCGATAAGAAAAGCGTAGATGAAGGCTGGACTCACCTGTTCGAGGATTCGGGGCACAATGGCAGTCCATCCATCACGCTGAGGCAGGAGCCTCAGGAGCCGCCCGAATACATCCCGCCGCAACAGGAGCCGCCCGAGCAGATTCCACCCGAGCGGGAGCCCCCGCAAGGAGTGCCGCCCGAGCGCGAGCCGCCCCAATGGATACCTCCGGAACAGGAACCGCCGCAGCCAACGCCGATCCCTCAAGAGATCGCGCCGGCATCGAATAAGCAAGTCGCCCGGCAAGAACCCAAAAGCATCGGAGCCAGCGATCAACTCATCCCGCTACGTGGCGCCGCTGCCCGCATCGCCGAGAACATGACGGCGAGTCTTTCGATTCCTGTCGCCACGTCTCAGCGCCAGATTCCCGTCCGGGTTATCGAAGAAAATCGCGTCACCATCAACAAGCACCGGGCCATGCAAGGCAGAGGCAAGCTCAGCTTTACTCACCTCATCGCCTGGGGCATCGTAAGGGCTCTCGAATCGAATCCGTCCCTGAATCAGGCCTACGCCGACCACGCCGGCGAGCCGTTTCGCGTCATTCACAGCAACGTAAACCTCGGCCTGGCGGTGGACGTCGCGGGCAAGGACGGCTCGCGCTCTTTGAAGGTTCCCACCATTAAAAACGCGGACGCCATGGATTTCGCGCAATTCGTCGCCGCTTACGACGATATCGTTCTTCGCGCGCGAAACAACAAATTGCAGGTGTCTGATTTCGAAGGCACGACCATTTCTCTGACCAACCCGGGTACCGTTGGCACGCTCGGCTCCGTTCCGCGCCTGATGCCCGGCCAGGGAGCGATTATCGCCACCGGTGTCATCGATTATCCCGCTGAGTTTGCCGGGTCGACTGAAGAAACCCGCACCCTCCTCGGTCTCAGTAAAGTGCTGATGATCACCTGCACTTACGACCATCGCATTATTCAAGGCGCGGAATCCGGCGCTTTCCTCGCCAGGCTGCAGCAGTTGCTCCAAGGCGAAGACGGCTTCTACGACACTCTTTTTCGCGATCTGAAAATTCCGTCCATGCCCATTCGCTGGCAGACGGATCAACATATCAGCGCCAGCCGCTATGCGCAGGTCAATACGGATGTCGCGAAAGAAGCGGCTGTGATCCGCCTCATCAGCTCTTACCGCATACGCGGCCATTTGCTCGCCAACACCAATCCGCTGGGCAGCGAACCCGCCTATCATGCTGTACTCGATCCTGCTTCCTACGGCCTCACCATCTGGGATTACGACCGGCCGTTTCTCGCGGGAGCCGTTAAGGCCCCGAGCGGCGCGATCGCCTCCTACATGCAGCCGTACGAAACCCTCCGCGAGATTCTCGAGCGCCTCCGCACAACCTACTGCGGTTCCATCGGCGTCGAGTACATGCACATCCAGGATCCCGAGCAGCGCCAGTGGCTCCAGGACCGCATGGAAGGCACCATGAATCTCTGGAAGCTGGACGATTCCGTGCGGCATCGCATTCTCAATCGCCTCATTCAGGCCGAAGAATTCGAGCACTTCCTGCAGACGCGCTTCGTCGGCCAGAAGCGTTTCGGATTGGAAGGCCTGGAGAGCACCATCGCCGTTCTTGATGAAGTTCTCGAGCGCGCCGCTAACGAAAATGTGCATGAGGCCGTCATTGGCATGGCCCACCGAGGCCGATTGAATGTGCTCGCCAACGTGGTTGGCAAGTCCATGGCGCAGGTGTTCTCGGAATTTGAGGGCGAGCCCGACCCGCAGAGCGTCCAAGGCTCCGGAGACGTGAAATATCACCTCGGCGCGAGCGGCATTCACACTTCCACTCAAGGCAAAGAAATCCTCGTCTCTGTCGCCTTCAATCCGAGTCATCTCGAAGCTGTTGACCCAGTGGTGCAAGGTCTGGTGCGTCCGAAACAGGATCGCATCGATGATAAAGACCGCTCGCGCGTGATTCCCATCCTCATTCACGGCGACGCCGCCTTCATAGGGCAAGGAGTGGTCGCCGAAGTTTTGCAGCTTTCGCAGCTGGATGGCTACACCACCGGCGGCACCATTCATGTCGTCACCAACAACCAGATCGGCTTCACCACCAATCCTCTCGAAGGCCGCAGCAGCGTCTATTGCACCGATGTCGCTCTATCCGTCCAGGCGCCCATCTTGCACGTGAACGCGGACGATCCGGAAGCATGCATCCGCACGGCGCAATTGGCCTATGACTATCGGCAGCGCTTCAAAAAAGATGTGGTCATCGACATCATCGGCTATCGCCGTCAGGGCCACAATGAAGCGGACGATCCCAGCTACACTCAGCCGGTGATGTATTCGAAGATCAAAGCGACGCCCACCGTTGCCACCCAATATTCAGAACGCCTGGTGCGTGAAAAACTCGTCACTCAGGATCAAATCGACAATTTCCGCAAACAATCGCGCACTCGTCTCAATGAGACCTATGACGAAGCCAAGAAGCATCGCGAGCAGTTCGTTATTGAAGAATTCGCTGAAGCGCCGTTCGAAGAGGTTCATCAGCCCATTCCTTCCACTGCCGCGGAGTACAAGACTCTGGCCCGGGTCATTCAGGGTTGCACCACCCTGCCCTCAAATTTCCATTTGCATCCAAAACTGAAATCGCTGGTGGATAAACGTCGCGAGGTCGTGAACGGGGCGCCGATCGATTGGGGATTCGCCGAGACGCTCGCCTTCGGCAGCCTGGTCCTCGAAGGAACTCCAGTGCGGTTGGCCGGCGAGGATGTTTCCCGCGGCACCTTCACCCAGCGTCATCTCATCTTCAGCGACTACGAAACCGGCGTGGGATATATCCCCCTCAAACATCTGGATCGGAATCAAGCCAAATTCGAGGTAGTGGATAGCCTCTTAAGCGAATACGCGGCCATGGGT
>JBAUUG010000349.1:0-18825 GCA_049582585.1 Bryobacteraceae bacterium
GTCATCGTCGATGCGGAGTTCAAAGGCGAACGACGAAAACTCTTGATGCAGGCGTCTCGCAACGGTTATTTTTTTGTGCTGGATCGAACCAATGGAAGAGCTCTGCTGTCGGCGCCATATGAAGAGATCAACTGGAGTACTGGTGTGGATTCGAAGGGACGGCCGGTCGCGAATCCAGAGAAAAATCCCAATCCGCCGGGAGTGCTCGTCGCGCCCGATGCAATCGGCTCTACGAATTGGATGTCGCCGAGCTTTGATTCGGAAACGGGCTTGTTATACGTTGATACGCACCGTTGTTACAGTCTTTACTATGATCTCTCGAACGGCAAGCCTGAAGGCTTTGCGGGAAAAGATCTATCCGTCTGGTCTCAATCGTTCTTGAAGGCCATCGACTACCAAACCGGCAAGATTCGCTGGGAGCACGATCTTGGTTCAGGAGACAACTGGGCGGGCGTTCTAAGCACGGCGGGCAATCTTGTGTTCACCGCCGATATCCACGGCAACATACTCGGGCTCGACGCGAAAACCGGAAGTACGTTGTGGCACGCCTATGGCGGCGGCCCCGTTCAGAGCGCGCCGATTACTTATAAACTGGATGGCCGCCAATATCTCTTGGTCGGATCGCACGGCGTGCTTTATGCGTGGGCTTTGCCGGAAACGGTCATCAAGGAGTAGTAATGCGAAGGTTCTCTCTGCCATTGATCTTGATTGCGCTTACCTGCTCGCTTGCGGCGGCTAGCTGGATGACGTTTGGCGGCAATCCTCAGCGCGACGGCTGGGCCAAGGACGAGAGCATCATCACTAAGGATTCAGTCAAGACGTTTCAGTTGTTATGGAAAACCAAGCTCGATAACGAACCGAAGCAACTCAATTCGCTCACCTCGCCCGTAGTAATTAATCCTGTTTACACGAACCATGGAGCTGAAGCATACGTGATCGTTGGGGGCAGCTCAGATAACCTCTTCGCGATTGATTCCGAGGATGGCAAGGTTGTCTGGCAAAAGCATTTCACGAATGACGTGCCGCCGCCGACCGGTACCTATGGATCTTACTTCTGCCCGGACGCCCTAAACGACACGCCGATTATTCAGAGCTCTCCGTTGGGGAACACGGTGTACGTGATCTCGATAGACGGAAAGCTGCATGGGCTGAATGTCGTGAATGGCGAAGATCGCTTTCCGCCCAAACCGTTCGTGCCCGCCTATTCTAAAAACTGGAGTCTGAATCTGGATCGTGATGTCATTTACACGACGACTTCGCAAGGGTGCGGTCATGCGAGATCCGCTGTCTGGGCGATGGATCTCAAGAGCCCTGAGAAAGCAGTAACTTACTTCCAATCCGGCGCGTATGGCGCGGGAATTTGGGGGCGAGGCGGAGCGTCCATCGGCAGCAACGGCGCAGTATACGCGGAGACCGGAGATGGCGCTTACGATCCAATCACCGGAAAATTTGGCGAGTGCTTCTTGAAGCTCGGAGCGAAAGATCTGGGATTGCAAGATTATTACTCGCCCGCAAATGCGAATTACCTTATGCGAAAAGATCTGGACATGGGCAACAGCACGCCGGTCGTGTTTACGTACAAGGGGCGAGAACTTCTTGTCGGTTCCGGGAAGGAGGGCGCGCTGTTTCTGCTGGATTCGAAATCTCTAGGCGGAGAAACGCATCGGAAGCCGCTGTTTCAAACTCCCCTGTACACAAACGAGGGCGCTGACATTGCGGGGCGCGGTTTCTGGGGCGCGTTCGCGAGTTGGGAAGATCCGAAAGGGACGCGCTGGGTTTACGCCCCGGCGTGGGGACCGACGGCCTCAAAAGCTCCTGTTTTCCCGGTGACGAACGGGGCGGCCCCGAATGGCAGCATCATGGCTTTCAAAGTGGAAGATGGCAAAGATGGCCAGCCCGGACTCACGCCGGCCCAGCCTGGACTCACGCCGGCCCAGCCCGGACTCACGCCGGCCCAGCCTGTGCTCACGCCGGCCCAGCCTGTGCTCACGCCGGCATGGATCTCGCGCGACATGAATGTTCCCGAACCGCCAGTGGTGGCGAATGGCGTGGTGTTCGCAATATCAAGTGGCGAATTCACGCGTCAGGTGAAGGAAAACGGCGCGTTGTACACGACAGAGGAACGAATACAATTGACGGCCGGCAACGCTAGCTTGTACGCGTTCGATGCGGAGACGGGCAAAGAGCTATTCTCAAGCGGCAAGACCATGCCCTCCTTCACGCACTTCGGCGCGCTCGCCGTGGATGCCGGCCGCGTTTTCGTCACCACTCACGATTCCACCCTTTACGCCTTTGGAATCAAGGGCGAGTAGCCTGCCCGCTGTATTCGGTATTGTGGAAAGTGGAGCTATTCCAATGGCCTCACTTCGAACAACCAAGCTACTGCTCGCAATCGCGTGCCTGTCACTGGCGGGGAGATCGCAGAATTCACCATCACCGAATCCGGTCCAAACAGACGGCGATCGCCACAAATTGGTCCAGGTGGCCGGATTTGAAGTCACCGGAACACGCCTTCCTAAAGATTCGCTCATCCGCATATCGGGGCTGAAAGTGGGACAGATGGTGAACGACGATGTTCTTCTCGAGGCGTCGCATAAGATTACGTCCACTGGGCTGGTTTCGATGGTCGATTTTGCCTACAAAGCATCCGACGGGAACCCGGCCGTGGTGTTGTCGCTGAAGGTGTACGACGAGCAGCCGCTGCTCCCGATCCAAATCTACCCGCATGAAAATGAGGAACGCATGTGGGCATGTCTCCAATCAGGGGACCCGATTTTCACCCGGGAAATGCCCAACACCAGGGATGCCCTCCATTTCTATTCGGTGAACATCGACCGGTGTCTTGCAAATGGAGGTTCGCGCAGTGACTTCTATACGTCACCGACGGTTGCCTGCGACGCAAACGGGAAAGCGGCGGTGATTGTGTTCAATATCCGGGAGAGGAACGCGTCAGCGCGGAAGTGAGGGTCAGGAGACTCCGCGCGCATTTTGTTCTCTGGTGGACCACAGCGTCCCAAGAGCGAACAACCAAAAAAAATGAAGTCATTGACGCTCTTGGACTTGCATACGGAATCAAGCGTGCAACCTAACCGTGGCGACAGACTTCCGTCAAATCGCGCAGGAGGATTCATGAAACGCTCACTTCTTTTTCTGGTTTTGGCAGCGAATACGGTGCTTGGCAGGACCTGGCCGAAGGCTGGATCGGACGAGATGAACTGTTCATCGAGTCATTTCCATGTAAACGATCTGGTCAGCTATGCGGAAATGCGAGAGCAGCGGCTGCCGGCGGCTTCGACGAACTACATCAACCCCGGAGAAAATGGATCCATTAAAGTCATCGGCTGGAATAACCCGGATGTTCTGGTAAAAGCTTGCATTCAAGCTGCGGCGCCGAGCGAATCTGAAGCGCGCGCGTTGGCATCGCAAGTGACCATTGCGCGAGGCCCTGGATCAATTGAGCCCACTGGCCCCTCGACAGGAGAGCGGCTGTATTGGGGTCTATCGTATGAAGTCTGGGTGCCGAATGGATCGAACGTAAAGATGGACGCGAACAACGGGAGCCTTTCCGTCGATAGCGTGCGGGGACAGATTCGGTTTCACACCTCGAACGGTTCGGTGCGCCTGACCGATGTAGGCGGCGACGTTGAAGGTTCGACAACGAACGGTTCCGTCAGCGTTGAGCTGGCGGGCAGCGGTTGGAACGGCAGCGGCCTTCACGTCGAAACCACCAACGGCAGCGTCAAGCTGGAGCTTCCGGAGAGCTTTTCGGCGCAGATCGAAGCCTCCACCGTGAACGGCAGGATTCACAGTGACTTCCCGATAACCGTGAGCGGCGAAATCGGAAAGAGCATGTCGTTTCAATTAGGCTCGGGCGGCCCCACGGTTGAGGCAAAGACGGTGAACGGAAGCGTTCACATCGGGCGGCGAACGTAAGGCTCTGGCACAAGCAGACGGCGAGACCGTTCGCTCGATCGGGAGCGGGGTGAAGTTACTGATTCCAGGTGAATTGCCAAACGAACTCCCCCCACGTGGGCTCCGCCAATTCACTGGAACGTCACATATACTGTGAGTACGACCACTTACGCCAAGCCAACATACAGCTTTGACTACACGCACTCGTGCTATCCCGGATTTGAGGCTTACATCGGAAGCCAGTTTGTTTACGGATACAAACCGCCCAGTAACAACTCAGTCTATGTAGCTTTGTGTCTAGGCTTCACAGTTGGCGACGTGATAGGCACGACGAGCGGCACGTGAATTGATGGTGGAGGAGTTCGCATGAGACGATCGCTGGCTGTGGTAATTTTATTGTGCAGCGGGGTGGCTGTTGCCTTCCCTCAACTGGACTGGGCGAAGTTATTCGACCGACTAACCAGCCGTGATCGGGCAATCAGCGATGCCGCTAGGGCGGAGATCGCCACGGTTCTTCCGAGACTTGTCGAGGAAAAACCGGAGTTGGTTATTGGTGAGATCGCTGGACTGGTTGCCCAGCTCAACCGGAGCGACAATGACGTAGCACGAAAGGGAGCGGCTGCATTCCTGACGCTTATAGCGGAGTTTCGACAGGATTCCGCGACGGTTTTGTCCGGGGCATTGTCAGATCTGATAGAGCACGCACAGAATGACCCGCTGCCGGAGATTAGGAAGGATTCGGTTCTAGCACTCGCTTCGCTGAATCCAAGCATTCCAGAACTCGCCGGGGAAGTTGCTGAGTGCCGTGGACAGCCCCGATCAGCAAAACATAATGCCGATAGCACTTTATGGCGTGGCTCGGATGGCGAGTGCGCGCCCTGAAGCAATGGCAGCTCTCGATAAGGCACTATCGGATACTCCGGCGCGGAAGACAGCAGCAATTAAGGCTATCGGGGCAGCGGTGGTGAGCGACCCTCGCTTGGAGTCTCGTATGGGAAATTTGCTGGCCGACAAGGACGATGGCGTGGTTAAGGCGGCTTTGGAGACTCTTGAGAGGCTGAGTGGTCCGGCGATTTCGCTCAACTCTGTTCAGATTCGCCGGGTGGCAGAGACCTCGAACAATAAGGAACTCGCCGCGCTGGCGCACCAGCTCCTCACGATTGTGGAGCAATGAAAGGCACGCCTGCGCGCGGGCGCTTTCCGATCGTCCGAGCGCTGATTGCCATGATCGTGGTTCCGGTAGCGACTGTGGTGGGACCGGCGCTCCCCGGAGCCTTTCGGCCACATTCCTACCCACCGGATCAGTTCTCGCTATACGTGCTTTTCCTGGAGTCTATGGGGGCTCTTTCGCTTGCGATTCCGGGCTACCTTGTTTTTCTGGTGTTGGGCATACCGACGATGTATTTGCTATATCGCTCGAATCGGCTTGGATTCGCGTGGTTTATGCTCTTCGGCGCGCTGTATACGGCGCTCCCTTTCCCTATGCTTGGGTTGTACGCCTATAGCAACCGCTCCGAATACGTAAACGTGGTCAGAGCGTTCATCTCTCTATATGCCCCAATTGGAATTTTAGGGGGTATACTTACTCGTCTGATTGTCTTTGGCTGGCGTGCGCGTGGGCGTCGTCCGGCGCGCTCGCCGGAAATCGACACGAGGGTACCCGAGTAGTGAGTTGGGGTTGGCAGCTTGGCAGGAGGACGAATAACTCGGCTCCTCTCGTAGAATGGTCAGAATATTAAGCGGTCTAAGCCGTCGCCGCCAGGCTTCGGACGATTCGAGGCCCGGCGGCCTCCAGATCGACGAGACGCGTGCCTGCTTGGCCGCATGGACAAGGCTCAGTTTCGATGCGTGCTGTCAATCCGCTTCTCATCCCCCTTTCGCCGGGGGCATGCCAAACCAGCTCAGCATCCGTCACGAAAAAACTCGCATGCGGCTCCACATGCCAGCCTTCGTACGCTTCGCATTCCGAGGCCAGTACGCGACCTCCGGGACTGATGAGGACTTCATAAACAGGGACACCGAAAGCCTGCCATAAAACGACTCTGAAGGCGTCGTCCATCGGCCCATCACGCCATTGGGTGAACATAAAAACCGCATGATCGACACTTGAGAGGTCGATTGCGCCAAGCCTCACGCCGGCGGCGAGCTGCTGGAGGTCGGCTGCGCTGCCGGCCAGCACCTGAGGCCGATAATTTTCGAGTTCACTCCACCGGTCCGGCGGAAAGGATTCCGCTGCCTCTAAGAGCCTGAGAGCGGCAGTCACTTGGGCGATTCGGAGCTTGGGAGTCGCTGGGAAGGCTAGCTTGCGGCGAATCTTTGGAAACATTCAGCAACAGAGTAGGCAACGCTCCCAAATTATCGATTCGGGAATATTCTGAGCGGGCCAGTCAGTGGGAATACTCACCCTGCCCCTAGCATCTGCTCGAGATTGATGCGCAAGATCTGCTCGGCTTCGCCGGCATCCAGGCCCAGCTCATAAAGCGCAGTGGTTTGCTGTTTCAGAATGGCCGAGTTCCAGCCGCGCGGAAAGAAACTGGAATCGGTGCCGAACAGGATGCGCTCGATACCAACCACATCGATGGCGCGGCGGAATACCGCGCGCAAATCGAGACCTTCGTACGCCATCCAGCGATTGCTGCTCGAGGTATCGAGATACACGTTGGGGCAGAGATCGGCCAGCATCAGCGCTTCCCGAAGCAGGCCGGCGCCGAAGTGAGGCACCACAAACCGGATTTGGGGAAAGTGCAACGCCACGGGGTGGAGATCAAGCGGGTTCGAGTACCGCATGTCGAATTGACTGAGCAGGCCGAGTTTCTTCCGCACGCCCACGCTGATTGCGCCGCAGTGCACGAAGACGGCGAGATGGCGGTCAGAGGCGATCTCGAACATCGGAACCAGCCGCGCATCGGTAATTGAGTAAGTGTGCATGGCCGGAAAAAGACACATGGCGTGAAGATGCGGATTCGCGGCGGCTGCCTTCACCCGATCGAGCGCATCGGATTGCAGCGGGTCAAGCATGAAATAGCCGAAGAAGCGCTCAGGATAGGCGGCAACGGCGGCAGCGACACTTTCTTCATCACCGGGCACGCTAGAGATTAGACAAGCGCGGCGCACTCCCTGAGAGTCGAGCTCCGTCACCCAGCGCTCCGCGAGCGACGCGGGATCAGGCAGCGGGATCTCCCAATTGAGCAGCGCGCCCACTGCTTCGGCGTCTTCTATTTTTTTCTGGCGCGCCAGTCCCGAATAAAACTTGTGCGAGAAGAAATGCACGTGCGCGTCGTTGACGGGCAGATCACCCCACGGAGTTTGGGTCATGTCATCAGATTAACCGGGATTCATCGCGTCTCACTGCTTTTCGAAGGAACAGCGCGGCGACGCCATCCATCGAAAGGTCAGGAAACGGGAAGCAGTTTCCAAGGAACTTATAAGGAGGTTCCCATGTTAAAGAGAGTTGGCCTTTACGCATTGATGTTGGCCGGTTCGTTGGCGTTCTTGCAGCCCACCGCGGCATTCGCGCAGGAGTGGTCGAATCGCGGTGCTTATCACAATTCAGGGAACCGCGGCAATGGGTTCCGGAACGATCGCGAGTTCCGCGGCAATTATCGCGCGAACGATCGAAACTGGGGGTGGCGCGGCAACGAATGGCGCGGCCGTGGTTACAACCGCGCGTACTACTACGGCCCGGCGAGAGGCTACTATTACGGTGCGCCGAACGCGTACTACGCCCCGGCCCCAGGTTGCACCTGCGGTTATTAAGACCTCTTTCCAGGAGGACGTTGGAAAATAAGGCAGCGAATGCCCACCAACCAACGTCCTCTCGAATCCGGCATCGTCACGGATTTCGCCGATCGCCTGAGCTACGGCGGTTATCTCTCTCTAGACGGGCTGCTCGAACAACAAAAGCCGCTCTCCGACCCTCCGCATCACGACGAGATGCTGTTCATCATCCAGCATCAGATCTCGGAACTGTGGATGAAGCTGCTGATTCACGAACTTTCGGCGGCCATGCGCCACATAAGGGACGACCAGCTCGACCCGTGTTTTAAAATTCTCTCGCGGGTCAAACTGATCCAGATGCAGCTCTTCGAGCAATGGGGAGTGCTCGAAACGCTGACGCCGTCGGAATACCTGGAATTTCGTCCCTTCCTGGGCCACGCCTCCGGCTTCCAGTCATACCAGTACCGCAAGATCGAGTTCCTGCTTGGCAATAAGAATCGGGAGTCGCTTGCGGTCTTCGCGCACGATGAAAAGATCCTCGCCGACCTGAAAGCTGCGCTCGAAGCGCCCAGCCTTTACGACGAATTCTTGCGACATCTGGCCCGGCGCGGTTTGCCGATTCCCGCCGATTGCGTCGAGCGCGACTGGTCTGAGCCTCATCGCAAGGACGATGCGCTGGTGGAAGTATTCCGGGGAATTTATGAGCAGCCGCGACTATATTGGGACGCCTACGAGATGTGTGAAAAGCTGGTCGACATCGAAGAGTATTTTCAGCTCTGGCGCTTTCGGCACGTCAAGACAGTCGAGCGGATTATCGGGTTCCGAGCAGGAACGGGCGGCTCATCCGGAGCAACGTTCTTGAGGCGCGCCCTCGATCTCACATTTTTTCCAGAGCTATTCGCGGTGCGCACCGGGCTGACAAGCAAATGAGCGGCCCACTGACCGAGGACTCACTGTCGCGTGAAGTGTTCCCGCTCTTTTCGAAAGTCTTGTCGCGCGATGAGATTTATCTGGCGAATCACTCGCTGGGACGACCGCTCGATCAGACCGCGAGTGACGTTGCCGAAGCTATCGAGTTATGGCAAACCAAGCTGGGGAATGCCTGGGATGAGTGGCTGGCCGAAAGAGAAGCTTTCCGATCGCGCATCGCGCGGCTGATCGGCGCGCCGCGTCCCGATTGCATCGTGCCGAAGACCGCCGCTGGACAAGGTTTGCGAACCGTGCTGAATGCGCTCCCCGGCGTTCCGCGCGTGATCAGCACGCGAGGCGAATTCGATTCCATTGACGTAATCCTGAAGCAATACGCCACGCTCGGGCGCATACAGATGCGATGGGTTGAACCAGGCATGGAGCCGCTCCTCGATGCCGTTCATTCGGGCGCGGACCTGGTCGTGGTCTCGCACGTGATGTTCACGACCGGCGAACTGATGCACGGGTTGGAAGAACTCGCGGCTGCTTGTCACGAGAACCGTGCCCGCTTGTTGGTTGACGCCTACCACTCCATCGGCGTCATCCCGGTAGACGTCTCCGCGATGGGAGCCGATTTCCTGATCGGCGCCAGCTACAAATATCTGCGCGGCGGACCCGGAGCCGGTTTTCTCTACATCTCGCCTGAGACGCTGGAGAGCGGCCTTGCGCCGCTCGATACCGGCTGGTTTGCGAAGAAGGATCCGTTCCATTACGAACGGCCCGATCCGCCCCAATTTGCGGCAGGAGGCGATGCGTTCCTGGAAGGTACGCCTCCCGTCCTGACGTATTATCAAGCGCGCGCCGGCCAGAAATTCACTCTAGCCATGGGCGTCCCGCGTCTGCGCGAATATAGCCTCGATCGCCTGACCCGTCTGAAGCGATATCTGCAAGAAGTCGGCATCCAATCTGAAGGCGGCGATGCAAATCATGGAGCATTCCTGACAATCCGCCATCCCGATGCGACCTCGTTAGCAGCGAAGCTTGCCGGACGACGCATACAAGTCGACGCCCGTGGAGAACGGCTGCGCTTGTGTCCTGATTGTCTGACGCGCGATGAAGAGCTGGTTCGTGCTGCTGAGGCGTTAGCTCGCGAGATTCACTACATCTCCAGCTTGAGCAAGTAGAGCCGCCCGCCTGGGTCCACTGCGAGGATCTGATCCGATCCGGCAAAAGTGAAAAGCCGAGCCTCGCCATCGCACGTAAATTCGGCTATTACTGTCCCGCTGTCAAGACTCCACACCTTAAGGTCTGATCGTCCGACGCCTTCCTAATTCAGAGCTAATGTGACCTACCCTTAGCATGCACCAGGCCTTGTGCTGCTGCATAATATAGCCTATAAAAACAGAGGCTTTGGTGCGCAGAACCAATTAAGAAACCAATCTGTTTCCCATTTCTCAAGTTTAGTATCATCCCGATAGTATCCTTAAGGTTCTTGTGGTTCTCGTCAAGAGCCATCAAGTTATGTTTCAAGACTTGCGTACAGGGCAAGCACAACGTAGTTACTGCATTCGAGTAATACAGGCCTACATTAGTTAAAATCAGATATCCGGCGTGTTCGTCAACGACAAAGGAGGTACTCGACTGACCCTGAGATTGCCCCATTCGCCAATATAACCCCGGGGCCACACGAAAACTTGGACCGCCATAATTTCTTACGTAGGTCGTGTGTTCAGTTTCCATTCGGACATTCTGAACCACAACCACAGGGAACTCTCCGAGCAGATAATTTATAGAATCCACGTTTGGATCACCTGGGGCAAGGCGGTCTACACCTTCTCCAAGTAATATGTGGTTTATGATGTTGGCAACTTTTAAGCTGTTGATCTGGCCGGGATACAGGGCTGAGAGTTCAAGCACATTCGGCTGTTGCGGCTCAAGCCACGATAAGAGACTCTGAAGAAAAGTAATCAGAAAGGCTATATGTTCCTCAGTCAATTCAGGAACGATTAGGGGGGTGTAGAAAATGTCATCGACAGCGCGCTGCCAATCACTCGCCGCTCTGACGCAGAGATCGGAAAAGGATACAGACGCAGGTCTATCTAGGGCCGCTAGTAGGTTCCTGAATTGCACCAGGGCCGCATTGTCGCTCTGCTCAATTGCCTTAGTGACACCATCTGAGACCGCCGCCATAGTTGAATTGTATTTTGAGATACACTCCACGTGGCAATTCGAAAACCAGCCAGCACTCTGACTGCAATATTTACAGGTAGCCATCTTTGGTGACAATTCCTCACTAACTTGTTTACCGTGGACTTGGGTAAGCGACCACCGGCGACCACATGATAAAGTACGCATAGAGGCCAATTTTTCTCGTCGCAGCAACTGCAGCGATCCAACCGATTTAGCCTATCAACATGCGCACTTCTTCCCGGAGAATCGTCTTATCGCGGTTCTCGCAGGCCTGTTTGGTGTCACAGCCGCGCTCTACGCCAGCTGCCGCGAGCAGCGTTTTACCAAGGCCGCCCATCCCAGTCAGCACGCTAACGATGCTAATTCGCGCCCACGCTTTCAGCGAACAGGCAAATCGCGCAACGCGTCCAATTCCTTCTCGCGCTCTACATAAGTATCTGGCAAGTTCGGCGCCGTATCGTAGCGCAAGGGGCGTGGCTCCCGCTCCACAAATGCCACGTAAAATCGACATCTGCGAGTAACTCCGCCTCTTGCTCGGGATACTTGCGGTAATTCCTGCTCTTCAGATGAATCGGCACTGGCGAACCGGCAACGGCTAGCACAGGGATCACCACCTTGCCTTCATCGAGCGCCCGAATCTGCTCCGCCCGGCAGATCCTCGAAACGTACGACCCGGAAGTGAGCACCGCCATCAGCACCTCACAGCCGTTCAGCGCTGCTTCAATGTCCTTGCTCCGAAAGGCGCCGCCGCTATCGGTTCCGTATCGAGCCACGCCTCGCACCCAGCCGCGCCCAATAGCCCGCGCAGACCATGGGCCGCGTCCACCCCATCCTTACGGGCGTAAGAAATAAATACGCGGCGGGCGGCTCTCGGCATAAACGAACCCAATTCTAGCTATAGTTCGTTGGTAATTCCACCTTCGCAGTCGCTCTCCGAGGCTCATGACAAGTTCGCCAACTTTTTCATTCCGCCCGGAATCAACAACTTCACTCCGCTTCATCCCGCCGGGCCCGCACTCCCTCGCGCGACACTCAGCTCAGTTGCGTTTGCGAGTCCGAGCGATCGAATGAAACGATTCAGTTGAATCGCGATTCGCAACGGCGCGCGCGGATCCACAAATGTTGCCGTGCCAACCTGCACGGCAGCGGCTCCCGCGATCAGGAACTCGGCGGCATCTTCACCCGTTGCGATGCCGCCCAGGCCGATGACGGGAATCTTGACTGCCTGCGCGGCCTCATAGACCATGCGTAATGCAATCGGCTTAATTCCCGGCCCGGAAAGGCCACCCACGCCCATCGCAATTCGAGGGTTCCGCGTTTTTACATCTATGGCTAGGGAAACGAATGTATTCACGAGGGAGACGGCATCGGCGCCGGATTCCTCCGCTGCCTTCGCGAACGGCTCGATACGCGCGACATTCGGGGAGAGCTTTACAAACAGCGGCCGGGTGGCCGCGCTGCGTGCGCGCGCAACAAGATCCGCCAACAGACCCGGATCGCTCGAGAAGAAAATGCCTCCCGATTTCGTGTTCGGACAGGATACGTTCAGCTCATATCCCGAAATGCCTTCAGCGTCTTCCAGGGCGCGAATCACTTCCAGATAATCATCGACGGAATACCCGAACACGTTGGCGAACACGGGAACCGAGTACCGGCGCAGCAGCGGGAGCTTCTCTCGAATGAAAGCGCGCACTCCGATGTTCTGGAGGCCGACCGAGTTGATCATCCCGGCTTCGACATGCCAGAGACGCGGGGACGGATTGCCTTTGATCGGCTCGCGCGACAGCCCTTTTGTAACAATGCCGCCGAGTTGATTCAGGTCGACGATCTTCTCGAATTCGATGCCGTAGCCGAATGTTCCGGAAGCGGCAAGCACCGGATTCTTGAGGCTGATGCCGCAAAGTGTAGTGGCTAGGCGATGCTCGGTCAACCTGGCGCCAGTTGCCGCGCGGTGTCGCGGATGAGGTCCCACGTGTCGCGCACATCCTGCTCCGTTGTCTGGAAATTTCCAATGGCGAAGCGCAACACGAATTTGCCTTTGAGCACGGTGTGCGAAAGAAACGCCTTGCCGGTCTCATTTACGTCCGCAAGGAGGCGCTGGTTGAGCTCGTCAGCGCCACGGTATCGAAAACAAACGAGCGAGAGCGGTACGGGCGCGGAAAGCTCGAAGTCTTCCTCTGCTTCAATCAGAGACTTCAGCAACTGAGCCAGTCGAAGAGCCTCACGGAGCATCGCAACTATGCCTTGCCGACCGTAATAGCGGAAGACATACCAGAGTTTCAGCGCACGGAAACGCCGTCCGAGCTGCACGCCGTAATCCATGTAATTCACAACGCGATCGTCTTCTGTGGTTCGAAGGTATTCGGCCGCCAAAGAAGATGCGCGGCGGAGGACCTCGGGGTATCGCGTGTATAAAACGCTGCAGTCTATCGACACATAAAGCCATTTGTGAGGATTCAATACGAGCGAATGCGCGCGCTCGGCGCCATTCAAAATGTGGCGCATTTCGGGAACCACCGCCGCCGGGCCGCCATATGCGGCGTCGACGTGCAACCAGATGTTATATCGCTCCGCAATATCCGCGATCGCCTGGATTGGATCGATAGCAGTGGTGGATGTAGAAGCGACTGAGGCGACAATACAGCAGGGCCGCTTTCCGGATCGGATATCGGCTTCGATGACCTGCTCGAGCGAATCCGGCCTCATCCGAAATTCATCATCTACTGGGATCTTTCGAACATTCTCCTGTCCGAAGCCGAGCGTTATGGCGGCCTTCTCCGACGACGAATGCGTGTGCTCCGATATGTAAACAGTCAGGCCCGGACGCATCCCTTTGACGCGGCATTCGGGATCGACCCACTCACGCGCGGCGCCGATCGCCTGCAGAACACCTATAGATGCTGTGTCGTAGATGATGCCGAAGAAGCTCTCGTCGAGCGCGAGCCAATGGCGCAGCCAATTGAGCGTCACCTGCTCCAGCTCGGTAGCGCCAGGAGACGACTTCCACAACATGGCATTCACGTTGAGCGTGGCGGCGAGAAACTCCGCCAATACCGAAGGCGGCGTCGACGACACAGAGAAATAAGCGAAAAAGCGTGGATGGTTCCACAAAGTAAGGGCGGGGAAAACGGCCGTCTGGAAGTCGCGAAAGATCTCCTCGATCGGCTGCCCATTCTCCGGCGCCGCTTTGGGAAGCGCTGCGGTCAATTCTCCCGGCGCGTTTGCGGTTGTCACACGGTAGTCGCGAATGTGCTCGAAGTAATTCGAGATCCAATCGGCGTGCCGATAGGCAGCGTCTCGAAATTCGCTTGGACTCATCGATGACTATCCTACGATCTCACGCTTCCGGTTTCACCGCACTCCGATAGAGTTACGGGAAGCCAAGCGCGAAACCACTGCTGAAAAGCAATCAGATCGCTCGATCCTTTCTGATCAAACGGAAGGGCAAATTGGTTCAGTTTCCACCCGCGCGTCGCAGCTGCCTGCTTGATTCCCACCGTAGCTGGAAATTTGCCGATCCAACCGACGAACTCCTGGAGCATTAAGTTGAGTCGTTGCGCGCGGGCGAAATCAGACGCGCGAATCGCTCGATCAATCGCCACTACGAGTTCTGGAACTGCGGCCGCAACTCCCGAAATAATTCCATCGGCGCCAGCCCTGCGAGCGCGGACGTAGATAGATTCGTGCCCGGCAAGAAGTGTAAATGGGCAGCTCGCTTGCAACGCCCGCAAAGCTTTAAACGTCTCCCATTCGCCGCTTGAATCCTTGATGCCGGCGAACGCTCCCGATCGGAAAAGGCGGTCCGCAAGATTCATTGAAATCGGATTTGTAAAGAACGGCAGATTATACAGATAAACGGGGACATCCCCGCCGCTGAGCCTTGCGAATTCCCGATAGAACGCGAAAATCTGATCGTCGGTGTAGCGGTAGAAATAGGGCGGCATCAGCATAAGTCCGGCCGCACCGGTGCGAATTGCATCTGCGGCGAGATCGACAGCGCCCGCGAGACTCGAATGTGAGACATTCACTAGAACGGGCACGCGGCTTCGGCGTATGGCGAGCATGACCACACGCATACGCTCGGCTATATCGAAGTGGACGAACTCTCCCGTCGAGCCGAAAAGCACGAACCCATCAACGCCCGCCCGAGCCACGGTATCCAAGTAATCGAGTAAAGCGGCACAATCCGCCTCGGTTGAGTTTGGACGGCGAGGAGTGGCGAGTGCGGCATAGACACCGCTTGCGAAAAGTGATTGCGTGCTCTCTGCCATGCCCGGCCGGACTGCCGGGACTACAACGAGGCAATCCGCTTTGTCTATGAATTTTACTGCCTCGGGGAATTTTACTGCGTCGATCCGGCGCGATGCCGTCCGATCGTTCGATCTAGTTGCGGGCGGGCGAGGGGGAGCTTGATCTGTGCCGGCTCATGGCTTGCTCGACGAGTTCTCTCGGATCAAGCAGATGTTGAGGCCGGAAATGCTGCGTGGACCATCTGCAGCCCTCCCCGAACTGAATCCCGAGGAAGTAGGCGTCATCCCGGAAGCTGCAGTACCGAACGACGCCGACGAGCTCTCCGTCGCCGTAACGCATGGTGACAGCCGTTTCAGCAAGCATCGGATTCTCCACCTGGAGGCAGATGCCCTCCAACGAGATATCTTCCAGATTCGCCACTCGCCTTTGCTGACGTCCGGACTTATCTTTCCAAGTCACTTCCACGAGTTCCGCGCACAACAGCCTGGTATCGGTTCGCCGCTCCTGCATACCTGTCTCATCGGCAGCGAATAGCCTGGTTCGCGATGTTTTCCAATGTCCATGGCTAGGATTAAATTATCCAACCAAGCATCTCAACTCGTCCAACCGTTCCGGACACGCGGCTCGGGATCGTCATTCGCGTTGCATTCTTCGTCGTAACCGTGCTGATCGGATTGGTTTTCTTGAGCCCGCTCCTGCTCGGTGTCTTTGGCGTAGTGGTCGCCGCAACCGTCGGATTGAGCGCGACAGGTCTCCTTGCGAATCTGCTTACCATGCGGATCTTCGATCGCCGCCCGCTCACGGATATAGGGTTGGGAAGCGGTCGCGGCTCGGGACGCAATTTCCTGATTGGAGTTCTCTTCGGCGGCGGCGCTGCCGCGCTGATGCTAGCCGCGCCTTTACTCGCCGGAACCGGGCATCTCGTCGCGAGGCAAGCCTCGGCCTTCACCTGGCCAAGCCTGTTGTTCTATCTGGCTGCCCTGCTCTTGGCAGCGGCGGGCGAGGAAATGGTGTTCCGCGGATACGCCTTTCAACTGCTGGTCGAGAAGATCGGCCCATTCGCTACGGTGCTGCCGGTGGGCGTCATCTTCGGGCTGGCGCACTCGGTCAATCCTAATGTCACGGTGATAGGAGTTCTGAACACCATCGTATGGGGCGTCCTGCTGGGGTACTCGTTTTTGCGGAGCCACGATTTGTGGCTGCCTATCGGCCTTCACTATGGCTGGAACGCTGTCCTGCCATTGTTCGGAGTCAATTTAAGCGGGCTTACAATTGAGGTAACGAGGTACTTCTATCGATGGGATTTAGCGCCCCTCTGGAGCGGTGGCGCCTACGGACCCGAAGGCGGACTGCTGGCGACGATCTTTGTCATCGGGCTATTTTTCGCTCTGGCCCGCGCACCCGTCGAGCCTCAGAGGGCAGCTATAGCTCAAAGCCTGAACGAGCCGCTGTAGGGCGCGCCGGCAAAGCTGGCGTGTCCATTGCCCTGGCGACCCTGCTGTTCGGCATCTGCCCCGCCCTTCGCGCCGACAAACTTAGTTTCGACGAGCGAATGGAGATTGAGCGCGGCCTGACGGCTGAGTTTGCGACCTCCAAAGTTTCGCTGCCCAGATCGAAGAAGATGCTTGTGTTCCACAGCGACGGCACCTACGATAAGGGGGCGTGGCAAAGGGCGTTGCAGGACGACGGTCCAGCCGCGCGATTGGGTGATCAGATCCAGATCACTCGGGTCGAGATCGAGCCCAATAAGATTCTGCTGGAAATCAATGGAGGCACCAGATCCGGACACTGGTATGACCACGTTCAGGTCGGCATGGGAGGCACAACCTCGCCGGTCCACACGAATCAGAACGGGCAGGTGAATGGTTCCCACATCGCGCTGGTCTTTCCGGGCAGTGTTCCGTCTTTGAAAGCCGCCGATATCCGCCAAATGCTTTCACCTATCTTCGATTTCGAGAAACATTCGGCGTCGGAACAGTACATGGATAAACTGCCCGAACCCATCAAGAAGGCAATTAAAGAGCAGCGGCCTCTGGAGGGAATGGATCAGGACCAGGTGCTTCTTGCGCTCGGAAAGCCGCGCAGCAAGAGCCGGGAAACGAACAAAGATGGGGACGAGATAGAGGACTGGATCTACGGAGACCCTCCCGGCAAGATCACGTTCGTGCGCTTCACCGAAGGCAAAGTAGTCAAAATCGAGGAATCCTACGCGAACGTCGGTGGCACGACAGCGCCGCCGTTGCCGCCCCCGCGATAAACGAGTCCTTTCCCCCGCGGCCCGGAGCACAGCGACGGGGCGCTCTGAGGTAAACCCTAGAATAGAAGGGTATGCCAATAAAAGTAGGTATCAACGGCTTCGGCCGTATCGGAAGAAATGTGGTCCGGGCGGGACTGCATAATCCCGAGATCGAGTTCGTCGCCGCGAACGACCTTACCGACACAAAAACCCTCGCGCATCTCTTTAAGTACGATTCGACACTGGGCCAGTTGCCGGAAGAGATCAAGGCCGATGGAGAGGATATCCGCGTCGGCGATAAGAGAATCAAAATCTTCGCCATAAAAGATCCAGCGGAGATCGATTGGCCAAGTTTAGGCGTGCAGGTGGTGGTTGAATCGACGGGCCGTTTCACGGATGCAAACGACGCTAAGAAGCATTTGCGCGGATCAGTGAAGAAGGTAATCATCTCGGCGCCCGCGAAAAACGAGGACGTGACTATCGTCTTGGGAGTGAACGAGAAGACCTACGATCCGGCCAAGCACAACATCATCTCGAATGCTTCGTGTACGACAAACTGCCTTGCGCCGTTGGTGAAAGTGCTGCATGAGTCATTCGGCATAGAGAAGGGCACCATGACGACGATTCACAGCTACACCAACGATCAGCCCGTGCTCGATTTTCCGCATAAAGATCTCCGCCGTGCGCGTGCCGCGGCTCTCAATATGATTCCCACTTCGACCGGCGCGGCAAAGGCGATCGGCTTGGTGGTTCCGGAGCTGAAGGGCAAGCTCGACGGGTATTCGCTGCGCGTGCCGACGCCCGATGTTTCCGTGGTGGATTTCGTCGCGGTTCTGAAAAAAAAGACAACCAGCGAGGCCGTCAACGCAGCTCTGAAACAAGCAGCGGATGGGCCGCTCAAAGGGATTCTTGCCTATACAGAAGATCCGGTGGTCTCAACCGATATGCTGCATAATCCGAACAGCTCAATCGTCGATTCCGATCTGACGAAAGTGCTCGATGGAAATCTCGCGAAAGTGGTCTCCTGGTATGACAACGAGTGGGGTTACTCCAACCGAGTGGTGGATCTGATCGTTTTTCTGGGAGAGAACGGATTGTAGCAGCGGCGATGTGCTCGCGGATTGCTTGGCCGCTGTCAGGGCAACGCTTGTCCGTGAGTTTTCGGGAACAGTTTCCGTGAAACATCCGGCCAGAACTCGACGAACACGGCTCCAATGGAGCCTTCTGCGGTGACTGTGAAGGCGCGCTCGAAAGTGAGCTCGATGCCTCGGTCCGACGCTGGGTAGTACAGGTTTGAAATCCCGCCCGCGGCGATGTTCCCCAGCACGTTCGAGTAGTTTGGAACCCACTTGCCCTTGTCGTTCTTGCACTTCACCGTAGTTGTGAGCGCGTACCAGAGACGGCTCTTGATGCTGCCTATGCCTCTCCGGAAATAGCGTGGATCTTGCTTCAAAAGCACCGGAAAGAGGGCATTGCCAATCATCGTGCCATCGAAAGTGTCAGCGTAGGACGCCCCAAACCTTTTTGCGTACCCCATCGCTCCTTGGCGATAACCGGGAAAATTATTCTCGAGCTGGTCCAAGCCGGCGTCCAGGCCTGCAGCTACAAAC
>JBAUUG010000350.1:0-2398 GCA_049582585.1 Bryobacteraceae bacterium
GCGCAGAACCGGGCGGCCTTCAGCATCAAGGTTCGGGGTTGCATTGCGCAATAAATGCTTCCATTTTTCAGTACGCGCGGGGCTCATATCCGGGGAAGCCGACGCCACAAGATGATTCAGTTCGAGCTGGTAGGAGCGCCGATCCTCCGCTCCAAGCGGTGCTTCAAGCTCGCGTTCGGGGTTAAAAACCTCCGCCTCGCGCGACGGATCAAAGCGTCCCGCGCCGGTTCCCACGTAGACCGCCACCACGCAACCCGCAAAGATTGGACTCACCAGCGCGCTCGGAACGATGTATTTCTTCGATTTCAGGAAAGACTCCACCACGCCGTGAACCGGCGTGCTGCGGGCCTCGATACCCGGCACTTGGGGAATCACATACCGCGAAAACTCCAGTTGCGGATGGCGGGTGCTGAACTTAATCAGAGTCTTCGCCATCTGCTTGGGTGTAGTGATGCCGATATCGGCGACAACGCTCCGATGCAGCGCCCCAGGATAGTAAAAGTTGATGACATCCTTGGTGAAATCTGCGCAATTGCGCGAAACCGTGCGAAAGTGGGAGCGGTTCGGCAATGAGTTATAGCGTTTAATAAAGGCCCGATCCTGCGCCGCAGTGGTTTCAATCTCAAACCCATATACCGTACGGTCGTAGGCTGTGCCCACCAGTTCATACCAGTTGCCGCCCGGAGTTCCTCCATCGGCCGCATCCGGCACCACGCTTTCCAAATGGTTGCGGCGGTATTGGTCGCGGAGAAAGGTCGCCATTTTCGGATCGGCATACAACGGAACATTTTCCGGCTGCTCGACCGCATACGGATAAGGGATCAACGGGATGGCCATCCAGTCGTAGCCGCCAACTCCGTTGTAGCGGCTGATCACTATTCCCGTTTCTCCCGGCGCGCATGGCCGCAGCACCAGGGGCGTCTTGGCGCAAACTCCCGACAAGTAAACCGCTGCGTGTCCCGTGGCGGTGAAGAATCCCAGCTTGCCGTAGGGCTCTTCCAACAGCAGAGTGGCCGACGCCCTCGCCAACCCGGCGCACCCCGCCACCAGCACCAACCAGGTGCAGAGCGAGCGCCGCATTTTCGCCAGAGAACCCATAGAAATACCGACCCAACAGGGCACTAATAAAAACCCCGCATCCATAGTTTAGTTGCCGCAAATGAGGGAGGCGAGTTACCGAAGTTGGCATACCTTTAACAGCTTGTGGTGCAAGGGCTTAGGCGGAGCCTAGGGGCGCGGATTCACCCCTCCTGCAGTGCGCGGAACTGCGGTGGTTAGGTTGCGCGGAAGGCTGGGTTCTTGACCACATAGAGGCCAGAGCTGGAGCACAGATTTTTGGCCAATCTATCCGGCTTATTCTTAGTCTGGATCAACCAGCTTCCGGGCAGCCCAGGCGGCACTCTCGGCCACGACTTCATCCTGGTCATTACTCAGCTTTTCGAGCAGCGGAAGGAATTTCCGGGCGCCGCTGTTGCCCATGGCGATAATCGCATTCCGGCGCAAGCCCGAGCGTCTCGCGCGGCGCACTGGCGAGCCGCGAAACGTCCGGTCGAACTCCTCAGCACTCATCTCCGCGATCCAGTCGAGAGCTGGATTCACCAACTCTGCGCGCGGCTGAAATTCCGCGGCGCTGGTTGCCGGAGCCTTTCGGTTCCAGGGACAAACGTCCTGGCAAATGTCGCAGCCAAAGATGTGCCGTCCCATGCCGGGGCGAAGGTTTTCATCCTGAGGAATCGCGGCGCGCTTTTCGATTGTGAGGTAAGAGATGCATTTGTTGGAATCGAGCTGGTAAGGCGCAGTCAGCGCGTCCGTAGGACAGGCATCAATGCAGCGCGTGCAACTGCCGCAGCGATCGGGCGCAGGCAGACTTGTTCCCGCAGATCCGGCTTCAAGTTCGAGTGAGCTGAGAATCACGCCCAGAAAAAGCCATGATCCCAGCCTCTGATTGATGATGCAGGTATTTTTCCCGATCCAGCCGATGCCAGCGTACTTGGCCACGACGCGTTCCACGATGGGGCCGGTATCGACGTAGCAGCGAGTGACGAGATCGTCGATGCCGGCAGCGTTTTTCAGCACGGCTTCAACCTGTCGCAGGCGCTGCATTACCGAATCGTGATAGTCCTGTCGTCCCCAGGCATAGCGCGAAATCCAGCCGCGGTCTTGATTTGGCGCCTGCGTGGAATAGGGTTGCGCAGTGTTGTAGTTGATGGCGCAGACCACAACGCTGCGAGCCCAGGGTGCGGCGTGCGCAAGAGATGCGCGCTTCAGTCGCGCCTGATCATCGCGCGCTTTCAGATAATTCATCTCGCCGGCGCGCCCTTCGGCTATCCAGCGGGGAAAGTATTTCAGCTCGGGCGCATCCTCCACCGGAGCAACACCAACGAGATCAAAACCCGCG
>JBAUUG010000351.1:0-11450 GCA_049582585.1 Bryobacteraceae bacterium
TACCGCCGTCGTGTATGCCTGCCCAGCCCGAGCCGACGTGAAAATCAACGTGCGCCAGATAGCAATGCTGCGCATATCGTCCACGGATTGCGACAGCTCCCGGATTTCCCGCTTCGATCTCGAAATCGATATTGCTCAGCGCCGAATAGAATGTTCCTGGACTTGCGTCTTGCGGCGTGTCGCTTTTGTTTGTGCGAACCCGCGCCCAAGCGTAGCGCGACATCTCTCGTGCCGTCTCGGCTTGCTCCTCGGGGGTCGGCTGTCGAAACATAAATCCATGCCCCCAACCCGTCCCGGGCCGGTTGCCCGCGAAGAACACCATGTAGTTCGGTGCTTTCTGATAACCAGGCGTGTTTTCACCGAGAACAAAGGCCGGGCGCGTGGCCCCGTACCCGATCAGCCGGATGCCCGGCCAGATATAGAGCGTCTTGCTGAGCCGGTATCGGCCGCTTGGAATGAAAACGACTCCCTGTCCAGTCGTCTCCTGAACCCGGTCGATTGCCGACTGCAATCCCGCGGTGTCATCAGCGGAGCCATCGCCTCGCACATTATTGCCGATCTCCACGTAGACCGCTCGCGCATCGTCGGGTCGTTCGGAGTAGAACGACGCGGCCTGCAAAACTCCAGTCGCAACTGCCATTGCCAATGACAGCAATACATTGCCTGTCGCCTTATTACAGGTTTTTCCGTCTCGTGAAGTCACCCGAGAACTGTATCAAAAATCCCGTTGCAAATGATGCCCACCCGGATACCAGACGATCGTCTCGATAGCCTTCCAAGATATCTCCGCGATGCAAGTGCCGCGCCACTTGGATGAAGCCGCCAAACACACGATACGTTTGACTTAGATGGCGCCGGCTAAGGAGCCTTTCCAGTGAAGCGGAAAACGAGAGTGTCTTCGCTCGGGGCCTTCTTGCCATGGATCGTCGCGGGCTCAAAAACCCATTGTGCGGCAGCAGCGACCGCAGCCTGCACCAGAGCCTTAGCTGGCTTAGGACCGCTCCCGGTTAACAGGTGTATGGCCGTTACATGGCCTCCCTCATCGATTCGCACCTTCAACTGCACATCAATGGGCCGGAAAGATCCAAGCCGGCTTGAGTCCGGCTTGACCCATCGCAGCGGGCGAGGAGGAACGTAGCCCAAATCCGGCTTCGGCGCGGGAAGCGGAAGTCCCGCTGAGTCTCTTGGCTTTAAACCTGCTGCAGTTGGGGGCTGAGCGTGCGGCGAGGCGTTGGACGCGCCGGTGTTCTGGGCTGCTTGAAGCACGGCTTTGACTTTGGGGATCGGGAATGTCGCGCTGAGCGGAGCATTCGGCACTTCCGGAGATGGCGTTTGGATTGGCGCCGGCGTAGTCAACGCGAAGTCCGGGAGCGGAATAGGAGAGGGGCGGGAGACGCTCTCAGCGGATATGTTGCCCGGCAAGCTGAGTGGCTTCGCGCGTTTCTCCGGATGATCTGATGAGACAAGCGGCGCCGGCGACACGGACGGCTTCGCCTCTCGGACCCGTTGTATCTGTTCCGAGCGCCTGGATTCGATTGGCGGTGGAACGATGGTGAGCGGAGCCTTTGATTCGGGGCTCGCCTTCGCAGTTAGGGCAAGATCCGGTTCCGATCCGCCCAATACTCGTACGTTCTCGGTGGTCGGCATACCGCGTGCGTCGCGAAGCTCAAGTCGAAAGGCCACGTCATCCGAAGTGGGGTTATACAGGATGGAACCGTCCGCGATTTGCTCCAAATCTAAACGTATTTTGCGGTGTTGAGCGCCGTCATCGATCCGCAGGACACCTTCTTTGGCGGATTGAACGGCTGGCATCTGGCGATTCCAGCTGATGAGAAGCGCTTCGGCCTGAGGCTCAACTCGCATTCCTAACGTTGTAGTTCTTGGCGGCGCAAGACGGGTAACGGGTGCCGCATTCGTTGGACTGCCGTTAAGCCGCGTGCCGAAGTAAGCTAGTTCAAACGTCAGCGCTCCAGCCAACAGGAAAACTCCGACAGGCAAGAGCCAGACCGCAAACTGATTATTTTGCCGCCCTGGCTCCGGACTCACTAACGAACCTGAGCCTGCAGTGCGCCCGAAGGAAGTTGCTAACGGTCCAGCCGGCGTGCGCGAGGTCATAAAAGGACCCGCGAGCTGCTCAACTGATCGGGCTGATTACAGCGACCTGTAGTGTCTCTTGAGTTCAACATGCTTTCACAAGCGATAAGCGAAGAATGGTAGTGCAAACCAAGCGTAATTATTCTAGCTGAGCGTTGGCTGCCAACCGAGTTTGTACGAGCGCGCTTGCTACGGCTGCGCTTGCTAAAGATCTACAGCGTGCTCGCGCCTCTGTTGATCGGCTTGTCGGACTTAGCGAAATCGGCTGCGGCTTCCCCTGTTGAAGCTATATCCTCAGCTCCTGTTTCTTTGAGCAGTTCTTTGGCCTTGGAAGTCCAGTCCGGGTTATCACAATGAACCGACAGCAGGATGCCGCCTTCTTTTATGCGACCCTCATAGCGCTTGGCTTCATATTCCGGTATCCCCATCCCGACCAGAGCGCCGATAATTCCGCCCACCAATCCACCTGAGCCGACCCCGGTTAAAGCGGCAATGACGGGACCTGCGGCAATAAGAGGTCCCAATCCGGGAATCGCCAGGATTCCAATGCCAGCTAAAAGACCCAGTGTTCCTCCAATCACGCCGCCGGCAACCACGCCCGTAGTTGCGCCTTCGGGCGCTTTGGTATGCTTCTCGTGGGCAAAATCTTTGGTTCCCACGTTGTCTTGCAATAGAACTGAAATGTCCTCATTGCGGAAACCAGCGGCAATCAACCTATCAACCGCGTTTTCAGCCATTTCGCGGCTTGGATAAATGCCGAATGCGGCCGTATTTTTCCCTGCCATTCTTTCCTCCGGATATTCGCTCGTCGCCTAATGAGACTACCGGAGAGGCTGGCGGTTTCCGCAAAGAAGAAAAAGGCCGACTACGGACCCAGAAGTTAGCGGGTAATGGATTCGAGTGAGACCGTCAGTACACCCGAGGTGGTACCAACCGAACCGCTCGTAGTACTCCGGTGTAGTCTTAGCTCTTCCTACCGCGGGGGCCTAAGCCATAAAATGTCTATGTACCTCTCAAACAAGGGGGGGCTTCGAGCAACGGAGGGTCTCGATTCAAATGCTTAAAAAACTTTCAATTTTCGCGGTTGGTTTAGCTATAGCGCTGCCAGCCGCTTTCGCAGGAACCACAGTGGAGATTTCGCTCACCGAGAGTGGGTTCGCCACGATGACCGCCAGTTCGGGTACCGGGCTTGTATCGTTCAACAATGTCGCTTACGGAGATTTCGTAGCCAACACTGTGACGGGTACCGGTTCGCCAATATTTAATGCCCCGGATTTGAATCTGCAAACGGTTAACGTTTCCGCAAAGAGCCTTTCAACTTCCAAAGTGTTGACGATAGAGCTGACCGAGACGGGAATCACCGGGGTTGCGAATCCCTTCCTGTTCTCTAACGCTTTCGCGGGAATTCTTAATGGCGTGACAACGGAAACGCTCTGGACGTACACCGATCCGAGTGACACAGCTTTTGGTAAAGCCCACTTGGTAGCGACGACTACATTTACGGCGCAAGGGAGCAATGCCAACAATCAATTGGTCTCTTCGCCCACCGGCAGCCCTTTCTCAGAGACGGAAATCATTATGGCGACTTTCGGTGCAACCGCAGGCAAGCCGGACAGTCTCGATTCCAGCATTTTGATGCAAAGTGCGGTCCCTGAGCCGGCGTCGCTCGCGCTGATCGGAACGGGCCTTCTGGGTCTGGCACTGTTCCGGAGCCGCCGCTCGACGAAGAAGTAATTGAGCAACGTCAAAAAGCATCGCCTTAAGAACCCCTCGGCACTCAAAAGGTGCCGAGGGGTTTGTGTTTGGTGGCTGCTATTTCCTTGGTCAAAGTTTCCGCGCTAGCGTGACCCCGTCCGCAATGGGAAGCAGAACCGCTGTAACACGCGAATCTCTTTTGATTTTCAGATTCAACGCCTTGATCGCCATTACGCCCGGCTCGTTGTTATCCTCATCGAGCACCTGACCGTGCCATAGCATATTATCGATCGCCATCAACCCTCCGGGTCGAAGCAGATGAAGGGCAAGTTCGTAATACGCGTCGTACTCCGTTTTTTCCGCGTCGATGAAGGCAAAATCGAAAGTTCCCGCGGAGCCTTCATCCAGCAGCGCGCGTAGCGTGTCAACGGCGGGTCCGAGCCGCAGTTCAATTCTGTGCTCGACGCCCGCTTCTCGCCAATAGCGTCTTGCGATCGAGGTATACTCCTCGCTCATGTCACAGGCGATCAGGCGCCCATGCTCGGGTAGGGCCATTGCCGTAACGATCGAGCTATAGCCGGTGAAGACGCCCACTTCCAGGCACTTCGCGGCCCCGATAGCGCCCAATAACACGCGGAAGAACTGCCCCTGTTCAGACGTGATCTGCATTCGGGCTTGGGGATGGCGCGCAGTCTCCTCGCGCAGCCGCCGAAGGATATCCGGCTCGCTCATCCCCACGAACCGGATGTAATCAGATATCGCTTGGCCCATTATGTAGGTTTTTCCCTGTTCCACTTTATTAGGCTAACCGGTCAGGGTTTGCTGTAAAATAGACGGTATAACCCACTGCAGTGAGGAACGCTCAAGCGCGAGAGCAACAGCCCTTGCCGAGCGCCTAAAACCGAGAATAGCCGCTGAAAAGCACTTCCAGCGTACGGGACGCAAGTTCCGGAGCAAGTCATTTTTGTTCAGGCATGAGCGGACTCTGATCCGTCCGTTTTTGAAGGCCGGACTACAGGTCGCTGGCCTATATGGCCGAGGGGTTAGAAACGCTTTGTGTCCCATGGTTCGCCGCATTCGGGCGCGGTTTCCCGATCTTCCGGCCGCACTTGACGGATTTCAAATCCTGCACATCTCAGATTTACACATCGATGGTTGCGACGGCCTCGCGGAAGCCCTAGGTCCGGTGCTAAGCCGCTTGAAGCCTGACGTATGCGTGATGACGGGCGACTACCGGTTTGAGGACGATGGCCCCTGTGAAGAGGTTTTTGCGCGCATGAAGGCGGTTGTGTCGAACATCTCAGCCAAGCACGGAATCTTTGCGATTCTGGGAAATCACGACACCTCTGAAATCGCATTCGCGCTTGAAGAGATGGGTGTTCGGATGCTCATCAACGAAGCCGTCGAGATCGGAAACGAGAATGCCTCAGCCTGGCTTGTCGGGATTGACGATCCGTTCGATTATCGATGCGATGACTTACCAGGCGCGCTCAAGTCTGTTCCGCGGGAGAGGTTCAAGATTCTGCTTGCGCATACACCGGAGTTATATGCCGACGCTGCGTCTCGCGGAATTCAGCTCTATCTATGCGGCCATACGCATGCGGGACAGTTTCGCTTTCCTTTGGTCGGTTCTCTTCGGCATAATGCTAACTGCCCCAAGGAATACTCGCAGGGGCAATGGACTCACAATGGCATGCAGGGATATACCAGCGCCGGCGTGGGATGCTCCTCTCTGCCGATACGCTTCAACTGCCCTCCGGAGTTGGCGCTGATTGAATTGGCGGCGAGTGACGAGCCCACATAACTGAATTTTCTAGCTTGGCGGTACTGCATTGGAGTAGTCTAGTACTAAACCCATGTTTAGAAGTGCCTTGCAGGGAAATTCGAGTAGAATTATCCTGTTTAAAAATATCGCGGCCATTGGCGCGAATCTCGGCGAGGATGGAAAAATCCGGATGGGAGTGATGTCTCAGCTTCCGGAAGGCGCCGATCTCGAAATCTGCGGCGAAGGCTTCAACGACAGGACCATAAAAGTGCGTTGGCAAGAACAGTTTTACTTCATCTTTTTACAGGATGTTGAACTGCCGCAAACGCGCACGGCTTCGGCCTGAACCGTCACGTTACCATGGGCTAGGCCGGGGCCCAAGGCTTGGCTTCGATAATGCCCTTGTAGCCGTTCTTCATGCGGTCTTCGATGATCGCCCACACTTTGGGGTCGCAGCCGCTCCATTCGGCCACTGCCGTATTTCCCAGATACGGTAGATCGGAAACACCCATCTTGCTCGAGAAAAATCCGCTCACGGTCAGGCTACGAAATTGACTAAAGAACACCGCCCAAAGATGGTCCTCTTTCGCGGCGCGTTGCGGGTATGCGATACGATCGAGAATCTGCTTCTGCTGGTCTGGCGAGGCGTCGGCAAAATCTTTCTCAAAGAGCTTTCTAGACTCGCGATCAAGCCACATTAAGCCGCCGAAGATCTCCGCCTGAAAATTTTGATTTTCATCCTGGTCGGTGCGGAAGGCGAGCCAATCGTCTAAGAACTCCGGCACTCCCGCTTGCGTGGCGCTTCCGCTGCGCTCATCTGCGGGGATAATCAGATCGCAAAGCACTCTTACAGCTCGCCATTGCCGGTCATCGAAAGTCTGCCGCTTGTATGGCCCTTTCGCGGCGGACGCCGCCTGCGGGGCCGAGTGATCATGCTGCTCATGCGGTTGGGCCAGCGCGGACCCCGCGGTCACTGCGGCCATTGCCGGTACGGACCCCAGAATGTTGAAGAGATCGCGGCGGCTTACGTCGGCCGCGCCGTTTTCGGTTTCGTGCAGCTTTTCTTTTGACATGATTTCCTACACCTTAACGTTCGGTCTTTTCACCTCATCAGTAATATACTCCGATGTCCGCCAGCCGACGACGGAATCATTTCGCCACACCCAGGGAATAGACATCGCAATGGTACTGCTGCTTGTAAGAGCCATCATGGCATATATAAGTGCCTCCGCCCACGCCGTTTTCGTTCTGCGCAGGGAGGCCCTGCATATCTCATAGATTGCGCTCAGGGCTGATAATGTAACGAGCGATGAAGGTGTCAGCCAGACTTGTAGTTCTGGGAAAGAGCGCCTGAAGAGTTAAGAGCGCGTCCTCAATCCCGCACTATCCTAATGAACCGGCTGGTTGCTTTGAGGTGGCCCTGACCTCCAACGCACACATCACCAGCGGCTCGAACGTGGTTACGGGAATCTACTCGACGGACCGCATTCTGCCGGGATGGGCGGTCTATATCTTCGGGACGGGGATTCCGTCCGGCACAACCGTAACAACCGTGGACTCTCCAACCCAGGTCCATATCTCAAAGGACGCTACTGCCACAGGCAATGTAGTGCTGCAGTTCGTCGGTACGCCATTGGCGTGTCTTGGCGACGATCCTTCCATTTCTCATTTCGGGCGGAAATATCCTGGTGGGGAATCTGCTGAATAACTCCACTTATACGTACTCGATCGCGACAAACTCCTGGAATTTTGCAGCCAACAAGGTTTATAACGATTCAAGCGATGAGGAGGCTGGACCAAGCAGCCGGATGGCAGCGTCGTGAACTACGATCTTTTTCAAAGCGTGTTTGCCGGCAAAGGCTATGCAGAGGTGTACCGCCCGAACACGAACGTTTGGTCCAGCATCAGTCCCGCTGACGGCACGGCCAACGGCACGCTTCCTGTATTGAGCAGCCCGGCGCTGGGCTACGAGCTAGGCCCAGAGCTGCGGTTGCAGGACGGCCGTATTTTTGTCATAGGCGCGAACCAACACACGGCGCTTTACACGCCCTCCGCGAACACCTGGGCTGCGGGACCTGACATTTTAGGGACGTTGAGCAATCCTTACGGCGCCATCAATGATGCTCTTTTTGGCGCGGACGATGCTCCGGCCGCTCTCATGCCAAACGGGCACGTGCTGCTTGTGGCGGACACCGGCCCCAACCCCATCACATCGAGTGGCAATACGACAAAGGGCTCGAAGATCGTGAGCAACATCCCGTCGACCGCTGGTTTGCAAGTCGGGTAGGCCGTTGTACAGGCAGACGGCAAGACAACCGCCATCCCGCCCGGCACAAGCATCGCAAGCGTGGACTCGCTCCACCAAATCCACATCTCGAATCCTGCCACGGCGACCGTTACGGACCTCGGACTGGTGTTTGGCGGAATCTTCAGCAATCCCGCGCAGATCTTCGATTTCGATCCAACTGCAGGAACGATTTCCCCGGTATCACCCCCCCATCCCTGACAGCGTGCTTCCCGGAGATTCCGCGTATGTCACGCGAATGCTGGTGCTCCCGACGGGGCAGCGAATCAGCCTGGCACCGCGTTCGAGACGTTTGATGTCGCTGCTGGAAAACTGGGGACCTTGGGTGCGAATAATCCCCCCTGGTACTGACCTCCAATTTGAAATTAACTCTGACCGCCGGCACGCGATATTGGATCACGGTCAGCTCCGACTTCAATGACTCAATCGATTGGAATCTGAATTCGGTCGGAGATCAGGCCGCCGAGGCGATCTCGGCGGATGGCGGTACAACGTGGTTTTCACCTTCGGGCGACACGTGGGCGCTTTTTCGGTCAGCGGGGTTATTCCCGAACCGAGCAGCATTATGCTTCTGCTCAGCGGGGGGCTTCTGCTGGGTGTGGGTAGAGCCCGCCTCACCCGAAGCCTTTGCATCCATCCGAAACGCAAGCCGTCTACGACCTGAGAGCTGCAGAATCTGAACGCCCCGTCGGGGGCATCACAGAAAGCGGCGAAAACTTATCTCGTTATGACTCTCTGACTTACGCGCCGATTTTTGCGCTTTGAGGATCGCGATGCCTGTACCGTCGTGTGCGGATGAAGCGGATTCGCGAAGAGGAAAGGCGGCGCGGCGAGTTAGCCGATGAACTGTGCTGGACGCACACCTCTCTTCCATCGCAATCCGTTTTCGCCGGACTTAAGGCGAGGTTCAAGGGATTTTCCGGGCCGGTCGGTTCGGGAAAAAGCGCCGCGCTGTGCTTCGAAGCGCTGCGCCAATCGTATGTCAATCGGGGGCGCCAAGGGCTGCTGGCCGCGCCCACTTATGCGATGCTCCGCGATACCGCCTTGACCGCGTTGTTAGGAGTGCTGGAAGACCAAGATGTTGGCTTCGAACTTCGTAAGGCTGACGGGGAGTTGACCATCAAAGCGCCGGGAAGCACCATCCTGCTGCGATCTTTGGATGATCCGGAAAGGCTTCGAGGAACGAACCTGGCATGGTTCGCGATCGACGAGCTTTCTTATACCCGCGAAGATGCGTGGCTGCGGCTCGAGGCCCGTTTGCGAGACCCGAAAGCCGAGACATTGTGCGGTTTCGGCGTCTGGACTCCCCAAGGGCACGACTGGATATACAGGCGGTTTATCCACACGCCGGTTTCCGGTTACCAATGCGTGCGCGCCAAGCCGTTCGAGAACCGGTTCTTGCTTGACAAGACACCGGATTATTATCAGCGGCTGGAGAGCAGCTACGATCCCAAGTTCTATCAGCAAGAGGTGCTCGGCGAATATCTGAACAGCCGCGCCGACCGCGTCTATCACTGCTTCAATCCCGCCGTACACCTGGCTCGGCGAGCCTATGATCCACACAGCGCTCTTCTGTGGGCCTTGGATTTCAATGTGGCGCCTATGACTTCGGTCCTGGTTCAGCGGCGCAATGGCGGGCTGGCCGTTATTGACGAGATTGTCTTGGAACGGGCGACCACAGAAGAAGCTTGCCAGGAGTTCGAGAACAGGTACAAAGGGCACGCTTCCGGGCTCGAGGTATACGGCGACGCGAGCGGACGGAATATGCATACTACCGGCACAACCGATTACACAATGTTGCAGAGCTTCCTCTACAACGCCGGATTCCGGAACGTAAAAATCCGCGTGCCGCCGAAGAATCCAGCCGTGCTGAACCGCGTTCAGAAGGTGAATGCACTGCTCACGAACACTTTCGGCGAAGTGCGTCTGGAAGTGGATCCGCGATGCAAGGAGCTTATCAAGGATTTGGAAGAAGTTATGTTCAAGCCGGAATCGGGAATTATCGATAAAGTTCGCGACCCGCGGCGCACGCACGCTTCCGATGCGCTCGGATATGTAGTGTGGGAGCTATTCGGAGAAAAACGAGCGGCCGGTGAAATGGACAAACGGCTTTTTTAGCAGAGAAAAGACACAACATGATTGAAATCGATCGAGAGCATGCGGACTTCAAACGGCAGAAATTCATGTGGCGGATGTACCGCGATTTATACGCGGGCGGCCATGAATTCAAGCATCGCGCAGCGGAATACCTCCTGCGCCGCCAAAAAGAGCCGTTGGACGTCTACGGAGAACGGCTGCACAGAGTGTTTTACGAGAACTACATTGGCTCTATCGTGGATTGGTATGCATCCACTCTATTCCGGCGTGAACCCAGCCTGCAGCTCGAAGGAGGCATGGAAGCAGGACAGAAGTTTCTAGCGCAACTTTCCGAAGATTGTGACCATCGGGGGACCAGGCTCCCGGTTTTCTTCCGGCAGTGTTTGATCGACGCTCTCGTGTTTGGCAAAAGCCATATACTAATCGACTTCCCGCGCGCGTCTCTAACGCCTGCCAATCGGGCAGAAGAGGACGCAGCAGGCCTTTCCCGCGCCTTTCTGATCCGGTACCAGCCTGAAGATCTTATCAATTGGAGTACCGATGAAAGGGGCGAGTACGAATGGGTGGTCCTCAGGCAATCGATGCGCAGGCAACCGCGCGTAGACTCGGGTGAAATAGTCGACGAAACCTATTGGTATTACTATGACAAAACTCAATACAAAACTTATCGGCGCGCGGAAAGCGCGGACGAGCCTAAGCATCTCGAGCTGATCGCGAAGGGATCGCATGCGCTGGCCCGGCAGCAGCGAGTCCCGCTCGTGACCCTGCAGGTAGGTGAAGGCCTTTGGCTGATGAATAAGGCCGCGCATCTGCAATTGGAACACTTCAACAAATCAAATGCGCTCGGTTGGGCAATCACCATGGGGTTATTCGCGATGCCGGTTATCTATTCGGACCGCGAGTGGAACCAAATTGTCGGCGAGAGTTACTACATCCAACTTGGGCCGACTGATAAATTCGGCTGGACGGAGCCGGACGGAAAGGTTTACCAGATAGCCGCAGACAATCTGGAGAGCCTCAAGGAAGAAATCTACCGGGTCTGCTATTTATCCGAGGCGTCGGGCGAAATGACAGGCGGCAAGGCGCAATCCGCATTGAGCAAGCAACTTGATTTCACAATCACTCAGGAAGCTCTGCGAGCCTACGGGACGACCGTGAAGGATTGCATTAGAAGAGTGCTGAGCGCGATCAGCGATGCGCGGGAGGACGGGGTGACCACCTCGGTAACCGGCATGGACGAAGTGGATATCAGCGACTTCGGAACTGAGTTACAAGACGCGACTAACCTTCTGCAGTTGGGCATCGATTCACCCACTTTGAAGCGTCAGATTTATCAAAGGCTTGCTCTGAAGTACCTGAGTGATGCCCGGCAGGAAACGAAAGACCAGATTACGCGTGAAATTTACGCACAGCTACCGAGGTAGCAAGAGAGGACAATTATGGCAGATCATAGCGAGCCCAAAGGCGCGGCGACGCCGGACGACAAAGAACAAG
>JBAUUG010000352.1:0-15274 GCA_049582585.1 Bryobacteraceae bacterium
TTCTTTTTATGCATTGACTGTCACACTTTCAGTGTTGAGCAAAATCTCGAAGGCGTTCCTCTCGGTTTCTTGTAGGCGAACGCGAAGGAGGCGCGCGCGCGTGTGGCCTAGATACTCCGTCCAATGCTGCTGGAGCAGATCGGCGATAACCAGCGCGACATTCTCCGTGGTCGGTATGAGAGTTGCGAACTGGGGCACATCCGAGTTGATGTTTCGGTGCGCGAACGGTCGAAGAACCTCTTCCTGCGCCAGTTGATCTAGTTTCGCGACCGGCAATATAAGGCCAGTTTCGAAATCCACCGGTCCGCCCGCAGTGATTTCCAAAACGTAATCGTGCCCGTGGCCGAATGGGTTATTGCATTTACCGAACACCTGCTCATTCCGGGCGGCGCTCAATTCCGGCGAGTGCAGGCGGTGCGAGGCCGAAAACCGATACCTTCGACTAACGCTGATCATGGCGCCGGATCCTCGCGAATAACATCCACGTAGAGATCCGGAGTCTCGAAGAGACGCACTTTGGCGAGAATCGCAGTGGAATCTGCAAGCCGGGCGTCTAGACGCCGCCAAATTTCGCGCGCCAGGTTCTCTGCCGTCGGAACAACTTTATCGAACGGCTGCACCTCGTAATTCAGGAAACGATGGTCCATAGGAGCCACGACTTCCTGCTCCAGAATCTCTTTCAGAGCTTTCAAATCGACAACCATGCCCGTGACGGGATCGGGATCGCCCTCCACCGTAGCCTCGAGGACATAATTATGACCATGCCCGTTCCGATTGGCTTCTTCTCCGAAGAGTTCCCGATTCTCCTCGTCGCTCAGGGATTCAACACTGCATACATGAGACGCTGAAAATTCGGCCCTGCGCGTTACGAACATTCCCGCTTCTTGGATGCCGGCTGTAAAGCATTAGATACTGGAATTATCCTGTGAATGTAAATAACGCGCTACGCGCGCTTCTCGCGAGTCTGACGCTCATCTTCATCGGACTCATCGGCTTTAGCCTGCGTGACACTTCCGCCAAGGAAGGTGGCCGCGCGCCTGATTTTTCGATTACTACCGATCAGGGCGAGCGAGTGACTGCGGAGTCATTTGGAGGCAAGGTGCTGGTGCTCAATTTCTGGGCAACCTGGTGCGCGCCTTGCGTAGAAGAGATTCCTTCGCTCAACGAGCTTCAGAAGCGATTTGCGAATTCGGGTGTCGTGGTCGTTGCCATCAGCATTGACAAGAATGAGCAAAAATATCGCGCTTTTCTGGATCGGATTCGCGTATCGTTCGAGACGGCAAGGGATCCGGCCGCGGACATCAGTGCTGCGTACGGCACGTTTCAATATCCCGAGACCTACATAATCCGGAATGGGCGCATTATGCGCAAATTTGGCCAAGCTGAAGACTGGACGGCCGAGGACAAGCTCGGATACGTTCAGAGTCTGCTGTGACCGCAGTTTGGCATGGCGCTGGACCAAGAGACCGTAGCCCGAATCGAATCGCAGCTTGGCGCGAGCGCGGTTTTATCCAAGCCCTGCGATCTCAAGCTCTACGAATACGACGGAGGCGTGGACAAATCCCTTCCGGAGATCGTGGTCTTCCCGCGCACGACGGAAGAAGTCGTTGCGCTGGTCAAGCTGGCTCGTCAGCGGGATTTGGCTATTGTCGGCCGGGGAGCCGGAACAGGGCTTAGCGGAGGAGCAATCGCCCGCGCCGGCGGCATGATTATTTCGTTTGCAAGAATGAATCGCATTCTCGAGCTGGATATAGAGAATGAGCGCGCGGTAGTTCAACCCGGCGTGGTGAATCTGGATATCACGCTTGCGGCCCAGCCGTTCGGATATTTCTTCGCGCCCGATCCGTCAAGCCAGCGGGCCTGCACCATTGGAGGCAATGTAGCGGAGAACGCGGGAGGGCCGCACACTCTCGCTTACGGCGTCACCACCAATCACGTTGTCAGCCTGGAAGCAGTGTTGGCCGATGGCACTGTGATTGAAGCCGGCGGAAAGCAACTGGACGTGCCCGGTTATGATCTTGCCGGATTGCTTACCGGCTCCGAGGGCACGATGGCGCTGGCAACAAAAATCGGCGTACGGCTGCTGCGGCAACCGGAAGCAGTGAAGACGATGCTCGCCGTGTACAACTCGACCGACGACGCGGGGAACACAGTTGGCGAGCTGACCGCGCGGGGAATCACGCCTGTCGCGCTCGAGATGCTGGATGGCCCTATGTTGCGCATGGTGGAAGCCGCCACTCATGCCGGTTACCCATTGGATGCAGCGGCCGTGTTGTTGATCGAATTGGAAGGGCTGACTGAGGCCGTGGAGGAGCAGGCGATCGAGATCGATGAGGTCTGCCGCGCATCCGCCGCTCGTGAGGTCCGCGTCGCAAAATCGGCAGCCGAGCGCGATCTGCTTTGGAAAGGGCGGAAGAACGCATTCGGAGCGATCGGGCGCGTAAGTCCCACTTATTACGTTCAGGACGGCGTGGTGCCGCGCACGCAGATCGCGCGGACCTTGCGCGCCATCGGGGAGATTGGCAGGAAGTACGGCATAGAGATCAGCAATGTTTTCCATGCCGGAGATGGCAATATGCACCCTATCTTGCCGTTCGATCCTCGCAAAGAAGGCGACCTAAAGCGCGCCCAAAGAGCCGGTGAAGAGATTCTCGATTTCTGTATTTCGGTGGGCGGCTCAATCACGGGCGAACACGGTGTCGGAATGGAAAAGATGGAGCTGATGCCGCACCTGTTCTCCGACGATACCCTTGAGCTGATTAAACGCTTCAAATCGCTGTTCGATCCTGGTTGTCATTTCAATCCGGGAAAGATGCTGCCGACCGGGAAAGGGTGTCTGGAAATCCGCCAGACGCCTCGCATGCTTCTCTAGCAAGTCTAAACGCGCAAGTCGAATCCCAGTTCTCGCATCCCTTCGATGATGCGGCTTCGAACGCCACTTACTTCCTCCGCGCTCATGGTGTGATCAAGCGCGCCGACTTCCAAGTGGTAAGAGACGCTCTTCTGTCCTTCCCGCAAGGGAGGGCCATCGTATTGGCGTATGAAATCGATGCTCGCCAGTTCGGGTCCCGCAAGCTTCCCAAGCTCATCTTGAATATCGCCGGCAGGCGTTTTCAGATCGGCGACAACGGACAGATCGAAGCCGCTGGTGGGATATTTGCGCAGAGGCGTGTAATTCATGACACGGCTTGCGGCCAGCCCTTGGCTCAATTGCAGATCGATGTCAAACAAAACGGTGCGGCCTTCGATTCCCTCCTGTTGCAGGAGTAATGGATGGAGCTCAAATATGCGGCCGATCCCAGCGCCTCGCCAATGGATTACAGCAGTTCGGGTGGGGTGTTCGTAAGCGCGGGCCGTAACGGCGGTCAGCCGCGCTGAGGGAAATAGACACTCGAGGACGCGCTTCAGCTCGAAAAAATCCTGCCGATCGCCGTGTTCATTGTAGATGGCAGCGGCTGCATGCGTAATCTCATTCGGCAGATCGGCGCTGCCCGAGGGATGGATCTCATTGCCGATTTCGAATATGCGGAACTCCTGATAATTCCGAACATTACAGATGATGTTGTTGAACAAGCCCGGCAGAAGGCTGCGGCGCAGGTGGGTCAGATCGGACGCAATAGGATTAGTCACGGCGATGTGATCGCGCGTGTCTTGATGAAACCGCGCGCTCTCCGTTTCATTCACGAACGAGTAGTTGTATATCTCGGTGAAGCCCTGCGCCGCGAGTTGGGAGCGAACCTCGCGAAGGTAGCCACGCATGGGATTCGCCGCAGGCGCGACACACGCGGCCAGCGGAGGCGCAGGAGTGATTTCCTCATAGCCGACCATGCGGCCGATTTCCTCGACCAAATCGTCTTTGAAAGAAATGTCCTTGGTAGCGCGCCAGCTAGGCACCGTCACGCTGAGTACTCCGGAGGCGCCTTCAACTACGCCGAATCCGAGCGCTTGAAGAATGTGTTCCACTCTCTCGTGAGTGACCTCCTTGCCCAGCTTGCGAATGACGAATTTCATCGGCAGGAGAATCGGATTCGAGTGATGCAGCGGGCCGCGATTATCGGTGACGCCGCCCGAGACACGAATGCCCGGGCACACCTGGCGTAATAGTTCGAGGGCTCGCGCCAAGCCTCGAATGGTGTTCTCTGGATCGAGCGCTTTCTCGAAGCGCATGGAGGCCTCCGTGCGCAGTTTATGCCGAGCCGAGGTCAAGCGAACGCTCGAGGCCTGAAAATTCGCGCTCTCCAAAATGACACGCGTGGTGATTTCTGAAACCGCGCTATCGGCGCCGCCAATCACTCCGGCAAGCGCCACTGGGCCGGATGCATCCGCAATCACCAGGTCCGCTTGAGTCAGAGAATAATTTTCGCCATTGAGCGCGCGAAGCCGCTCGCCTGAATGCGCGGAGCGAACGAAGATCGTATCCAAAGCGAGCTTGTCCGCATCGAAGGCGTGCATCGGCTGCGGCAATTCGGCGAGTATATAATTCGTCACGTCAACGACGTTGTTGATTGTGCTTAGTCGCAGATTTTCGAGGCGCTCTTGCAGCCAACCTGGCGAAATGCCGACTTCGATGTTCTCGAACAGCAGCGCGCTGTATCGGGGGCAAAGCTCGTAGTCCGCGATTTCGACCTTGACAGCCGCCGGCTCGCCGGCAGGCAGAAGTTCCAGTTTGGCCGGATCCGTCAATGCTTCGCCAACTATCGCGGCGACCTCCCGCGCCATTCCAACATGACCCCACAAATCCGGACGATGCGTGAGGCTTTTGTTATCGATATCGATAATCCAATCGTTCGCCGCCGCCTCAATACCTTCGCATTCCGCGGTCTTCATGGTGATCAACCGCTGCAGCTCGCCGGGTTCCGTTCTCAAACCCGGCACAAGCTCGCGAATCCACTGGTACGAAAATTTCAACTTGAGTTCCTTGAGCCGATCAGAATTGCGTCAGGAAGCGCAGATCTCCGGCCTGAAGCTGGCGAATGTCGTCGATGCCATAGCGCATCATGGCCAGCCGCGTGAGACCCAATCCGAAAGCAAACCCGCCCCATTCTTCAGGATCGATATTGCTCATGCGGAGCACATTGGGGTGAATCAATCCGCACGGAAGCAGCTCCACCCAGCCGCTGTACTTGCAGACGGGACATCCCGCGCCATCACAGATGAGGCAGTGAATATCCAGCTCAAAGCCCGGCTCGACAAAGGGGAAATACCCCGGCCGCAGGCGCACCCGAACGTCGCGCTTAAAGATGGAGCTGAGCAATGTCTTCATGAAATAGATGAGATTGGCGACAGAAACCTCCCGATCCACCATCATTCCCTCAAGCTGGTAAAACGTATGCTCGTGAGAAGCGTCTACCTCCTCGTTGCGGAACACTCTGCCCGGAGCAATCATGCGAAGCGGGGCTCGCAGCTTTCGCATGCCACGCACCTGAACAGGCGACGTGTGCGTGCGCAAGAGATGACCGTTCGAGAGCCAGAAGGTGTCTTGCATATCGCGCGCCGGATGAGTAGGCGGGATGTTCAGAGCATCGAAGTTATGTTCTTCTGTCTCGACCTCGGGGCCGTCGAGCACGGCAAAGCCCAGCGACGTAAAAAGATCCTCAATCTCCTGCTGAATTTGCGTGATTGGATGCAGGCTGCCGGGACGAACTCCCGCCGCCGGGAGTGTGACGTCGATCCATTCCTTGGCCAGCCGTTCCGCGAGCCCGGCTTGTTGAAAGCGGCGCTTCTTCCGATCGTATTCTGTTTCGAGATCCTGCTTTACGGAGTTCAGCAGCTTTCCAACGGTTGCGCGCTCCTGGGGAGCCAGCTTACCGAATTCTTTGCTGATTCGGGCCAGAGCGCCTTTTCTTCCAAGCGCCTCAACCCGTGCCTCTTCCAATTCCTCGAGTGAGCCTGCCGAAGCGAAGGCGGCAAGCGTCGAGCGCCGAAGCTCTTCCAGCTGTAGATCGAGCATCCGCTACTGCAGCTTTGCGCCTAATTCTTCAAGCAAGCCGACGACCTCTTGTTTGCCTCCAGCCATCGCTAAATCGAGTGGACACTGATTATTGCCCGCCCGCGCGTTTACGTCGGCGCCATGTGCGATCAATGCCTCAACCATCTCGCGATTACCCGCTTGCGCGGCAGAATGCAATGCCGTAAAACCAGCCTCCTGGCGCGCATTAACGTCAGCGCCTCGCTTCAGCAGAAGCTGCACAACCGCCGTTTTGCCTCCGGCCGCCGCGGCATGGAGCGGAGTGTTCTTCGCCGCATTAGCGGAACGCGCGTCGATGTGCGCGCCGCGATCAAGCAGCGCCTCCGCCAGCTCGGGATGCCCGAAAAAAGCGGCAAGATGAAGAGGCGTCCATCCATCAGTGCTGTGCGCTTCTAAAAGCGCCGGATCGCGGTCGATTTCAGCCGTTACGGCAGGCGTCAGTCCCGCAACACTCGCCGTAAAGACGTCGAGCTTCGGTTTCAGGGTCAGCAGGTATTCCGCAATCGGCTCTTGCCGGTAATACTTGGCGAGCAGAAAAGCGGTTTGGCCGCTTTCATTCGTTGCATCGAGGAGGGACGCGTCCCCGGCGAGCGATACGCGCAGGCTATCCAGATCGCCGCGCTTCACTTGTTCATGAAATGACTTCAGATCTGACATCTTGACGCTCCGGCAGGAATACCCGATCGGTCTTGTTCAGCTCCCAATCCAGATGGTTGATATAGAAGAGCAGGATCTCGCGTTGATACTTTCCGGAAAACTGCTCGAAAACCCGCTGCTGCCAACCCTCCGTGAGGTACTGTCCCGAGTTCAAATCCTTATCGAAAAATCCTTGTTCATTGGGAATGCCCAGGAAATTGAGGATATCCACAATCATCTCTAAATGCGATAAAAGGAAGACTTGCGAAAGATCCGTTGCAAAATCCTCCTCGCCGGCTTCAATCCGAGCCCAAAATTTGGGCTCCGCCTTGCGAAGCGATTCCGAATTTAATTTCACCAAGCGGGCCCGCAGCTTAAAGCGCTCGTAGACCTGGTAGGTCTTGAGTTTGCCGATGGAGATGCCGCGCACCAACTGCCCAAAGACATCCGGCCCCAGCGCCAAATAGACGCTGCACATCTGCATCGAGCCAGAGTAACACACAAGTTAATGATTTTAATGATTTTCCGCCCGCGTACGATACAATCTGGAGTTCCGGTCTGATCTGTCTGAAACTCATGAGCAATTTGATTGTGCTGGGAGCGCAGTGGGGCGACGAAGGAAAAGGGAAAATCGTCGACTTGCTCTCCGACAAGTTTGACGCAGTCGCGCGTTACCAGGGCGGCCACAATGCCGGTCACACGGTGTTTATCGGCAGCCGGAAGTTCGTGACCAAACTGATCCCGAGCGGGATTCTGCGGCCCGGGGTGATGGCCATCATCGGAAACGGGGTGGTGATTGATCCAGCCGCTCTATTGGAGGAGATTTCCGGACTCGAAACCGCGGGAATCGACGTCAAATCGCAGCTCAAAATCAGCAATCGGGCACATGTCATTTTCCCGTTCCACCGCACTTTGGAAAAGATCTCCGAAGGGCGTGAAGACCGGATTGCGATTGGGACAACATCGCGAGGGATCGGTCCTTGCTATGAAGACAAGATCGCCCGCCGCGGCATCAGAATCGCCGACCTGATCGACACCGATTTTGAAGATCTATATCGCTTGCTCGCCGAAGACAAGCAGTTGATCGCGGATGCGTTTCACATCGCGGAGCGAGTCGATTTTCAAGAGATTCTCGATCGCTACCGCCAATTCGCGGAGCAAATCCGGCCCCTCGCGTGCGATACCGCGCACCTGTTGAACAGCATGATTCAGGGAGGCAAAAGCATTCTGTTTGAGGGCGCGCAGGGCACCATGCTGGATATAGATTTCGGCACCTACCCGTTTGTGACCAGCTCGAGCGCGGCAGCCGGCGGCGCATGTACCGGCACGGGTGTCGCTCCCACGAGAATCGACGGAATCATTGGGGTATCCAAGGCCTACATCACAAGAGTGGGCGCGGGCCCGTTCCCGTCCGAAGACCTGACGGACGCGGGTGAGAAGATCCGCCAAGCCGGAAATGAGTTCGGATCCGTAACCGGCAGGCCTCGCCGCTGCGGTTGGTTCGACGTGCCGCTGTTGCGCTATACGGCCGAGGTGAACGGGTTCGACAGCCTCATCATCACCAAGCTCGACGTGCTCGACGAGCTCGATCGTATTCCTGTTTGCGTCGCATACGAAGTGGATGGGAAGGTAATGACGCAAATGCCGGCGAGCACGCGAGGGATGGAGGCCATAAAGCCGATTTTCGAGTACCTTCCCGGCTGGAAGAGATCCACGCACGGAATCGGCCAATTGAGCGATGTTCCGGACGAGGCGAAGCAGTATCTGCGCTTTCTGGAGGACCGGACGGGGGTAGAAATTGGTTCCGTGTCGAATGGTCCGGAGCGTAGTGAGACGATGATCGTGCCGGGATCGAAACTGGAACGGTTGCTTCGTTGAAGCGTGACTTGGCAACGGATCATGTCGACCCTCGCCAGTGCCGCAACTGCGGGAAAAGCCAGGGCAGCCATCTGTGATAATCAGCTGCAATTGATTCCCGAGCAAGCCGCGCCGGCAGAGATCTTGCAGGAGCCAAGTGACTCCGGTAGAGCCTGGCAAGTTCATAAGCCAACTCGTTGCGGCTGATGAAGAACAGTGGTGATCGAGGAGACCGTGCCGCAAGGTAAATGGCATTCCGTTTCGCCACGCTCGCGTTTCCGACACGCCCTTTGCGCGTGTTTGCGAATCGGTAGACTTTAAAGTTCTTCATGGAGACCCGTACACTTTCCGATACGAATCTGAGGGTGTCGCGGGTCTGCTTGGGAACTATGGCCTTCGGCTCCGAAACGAACGAGTCCATGGCCGCCCGAATCGTTGATCGTTGTCTTGATCGCGGCGTGAATTTCTTCGATACGGCCAACGTTTACAACTTTGGCCAAGCGGAACTGATCCTCGGAAATCTCATTAAGGGCCGACGCGACCGCGTCATCGTAGCCAGTAAGGTAGGAATGAAAATGGGAGATGGCCCAAACGAATCCGGATTGTCTCGTGCAGCTGTCCTTAATAGCATTGACGAAAGTCTCCGCCGTCTAGGAACTGACTACTTAGACCTTTACTACTTGCACATGCCGGATCATGCTGCGCCGATAGAAGAGACCTTGGACACGATGGACCAGCTAGTCCGAGCCGGTAAGATACGGTACCCCGCCGTTTCCAACTATTCAGCGTGGCAACTGTGCCGAATTCTATGGCTCTGCGATACACACGGCTATCGGCCGACTAAGATCTCTCAGACGGTTTACAATTTATTGGCTCGTGGTATCGAGGACGAGTACGTTCCCTTCAGCAAAGAACTCGGTCTTGCTTTGGTGGTATACAATCCGTTAGCTCGCGGTCTGTTGGCCGCCAAAAAGGAGCGCGGGCCAGTCTTCGTCGACGTGCGCGCGCGAGACTACCAATCGTCTTTGGATCGTTATCAGCATCCGGCTTACTTTGAAGCGGCTGACGAGTTGCACGGTATCGCAGACCGCGCTGGCCGCTCACTTGTGGACCTCTCGCTCAATTGGCTCCTCCACCACACAACCATTGATTCCGCTGTCATCGGCGCCACCAATGTCGAGCAACTGGAGCAGAACCTGAACTCCCTTGATCATGGTCCCCTTGCACCGGAAACAGTTGCAGATTGCGATGCGGTGTGGCGGAAACTCCGTGGAGTGATGCCCCGATACTACCGTTAACCGGCAGCACGGGACGCGTCGGCACGGCCTCTGGTGTACAGTCGTGAAAAGCGCGGATTTATCAACAATAAGGAAGAATTCAAGATATATGCCGGTTGCGACGCACACGACGCCCTTAATCTTCATCGTTTACCAGAAAACGGATGTCAGTTTGGCGGAAGCCCTAAAGCGATTGTTAGAACAGCACGGGGGCTTTAAAGCCTTCTATTGCCGTCAGCAAGACAGAGAGCATGCCACAAAGGAAGGTTATCGCGATTACCTCCGCGAGACGCTCAAGACTGCGGATTTAGTGATCTTCTTGCTCTCGAGCGAATTCCGCCATTCACCGTATTGTCAGGTCGAGGCCGGCATGACGGTGGTCCTCGACAAACCTTATCTCGAGATCCTTATCCCGCCTGTCGACTACCGAGACATCGCGAAGATCTCGCCCATACTCGAAGGCCGAGATGTGGTGAAGGCGAGCGATCCACGAACGTTTGTCACTACTCTCGAAGACAGCCTTCTCAGTCATTTCCGACAAAAATTGCCTGATGGACCAAAAGCTATTAATGATGCTCCCGATCCCGTGCTCGTGATTCAAAAGACCCTCGCTGATCTCATCGAAAGTTACCAACTGAGACCACCGGAGCAAGAACTGATGGGCATCTTCCCGTCGCTGAAGAACGATTCGCCTGCACCTCTCAGCATCATTGAACACCTAAGACGCAGTATTAAAGGCGGATCGACCCATCTCTCGGTGGTCGGAGTGTCCCTAAAGTTCTCCCTCGACCTGATTACCACGGCGTTGGAAGGACTACCAAAGCGTCATGGAGGGACACAAAAGAAGTTGACTATAAATTTGGTGCATATGGACGATCAGTCGCACATACTGCACTCTCTGTCCGATACGATCGACATTCGTAAAATCCGCCGAACCTTTCACAAGGACTGGCCGACTGTACAAGAAAACTGGCAGAGGGCTTGCGCGGATGCCGGTGTTGACCTGATTGTCAATCCACCTAAGGGCATTGACTATATTCCTCCTCAGGTAGGGATTCTCATTGAAAGCGCGGCAGGTCAATCCGAGTTTTATGCAGGCCGATGTTCATTCGAGAGGGCTGGAGACGATTTCCGGCTGATCGTAGGCGAGGGCCAATATTTCTTCTACACGTCCGCTGACGAGCTAGGGCCAGGGGCGATTCGCGTATTCAAGCAGTACTTAGAGCACTACGCCGAAGATAAGCACAACGGCGTCTCGCTCGTTCCAAAGCGCACAGCTTGGTTGGAGCAATTAACAGCGTCTATCCTAAACTATACTGATCTCCACGAGATGCTACTGATCAGCAATACCACAACGAAGCTTTATCCTCTAATCGTTCCGGCGGTCGGGAAGGGTCTCACGGTGAAGGTTTACAACCGTCATCCTGAACTACTCCTAGCCACACACGAGAAGTTAAGAGCGGAGTCGCTGGCGACTGAGCTCAGGAACGAAATCAGAAACGATGCTCACGTCCAGGGCGGCGTGGAGCTTTATCATTTCCGCCATCTACCAACCTTTCGCGCAGCATTGATTGGAGACGCGGTTTTGGGAATCGAAATGTACATCCACAGGGACGACGTGGATGAGGGACCAGAAACGAGCAGTACGCAGGCGAGTTCGGGGAGCATGACGGGACATCCCGTAGTGCAGAAAATGGTGCCCTCGAGATTGCGGCTAATCGTGACGCGGTACTCATCGCAATTCGTCAGATTAAAGGAGGATTTGATAGACCGGTTTCTGAACTGCAAAGGAGTTGACAAGAAGCCGTACACAGTGGTCGGGAACTCCGGGTCCGGCGCAAAGGGTGCAGGCGTGCATTGATCCGTAAGAAACCGCTGATGAGCAAACAATTCGCTTAAACGATGTTCGCGGGCTCGAGGTAGCAGATAGACCATGTTCGCCGTCGAAATCTCATGCATCGGGCCTCCGAATGTCCTCAAAGTCGTCGAGCGCCCAAAGCCGGTTGCCAAAAAGAATGAAGTAGTCATTCACGTCGAAGCAGCCGGCGTTGCGCGCGCAGACGTGTTACAACGACAGGGGAAGTACCCGCCTCCGCCGGGCGCTTCCGATATTCCCGGGCTTGACGTTGCCGGCTTCATTGATTCTGTGGGTGAAGACGTGCAGTACTGGCGCAATGGAGATCACGTTTGCGCAATTGTCCCAGGCGGCGGGTATGCTGAATTCTGCGCTGTTCCCGCTGTACAGGTTCTGCCAGTGCCACAGGGGTGGAACTCTATAGAGGCAACTGCGCTTCCCGAAAACCTGTTCGTCGTCTACGACAATCTCATAACTCGCGCTGGCTTAACGCAAGGCGAAACAGTCCTGATTCACGGCGGCACCAGCGGAGTCGGGAGCGCGGCAATTATGTTAAGCCGAGCGAGAGGCGCAATACCCTTCGCGACTGCAGGCTCGTTGAAGAAATGCGAAGCGTGCATCTATTTCGGCGCGGAAGATGCTATCAACTATAAGGAACGTGACTTTGTCACCCAGGTGAAACGCGTTATTGAAGGCGCTGGTGTCAATGTGGTGCTTGATATGGTTGGGGGCCCTTATCTTGATAGAAATCTGGATGCTCTGGCGCCCGAAGGGCGACTTACAATTGTGGCTCCAGAAGGTAACCCCGACGGGAAGTTGGATATCGGAAAGCTCATGGCGAAGCGCCTACACATATCAGGATCAACGATGCGCGCCCGCAGCATTGAGCAGAAAGGGTTGATTGCCCAGCGCTTGCTGCGCGATGTGTGGCCGCTCTTGTCAGCGAAACGTGTCATTAGGCCCATTATCGATTCAACGTTTTCACTGCAAGAGGCTCGACTGGCGCACGAACGCATCGAATGCGAAGACCATATCGGCAAAATCGTGATAGTTACGTGATTCGCAGACGATCACTTTCCCTTCCCTAGGCGATATCAGCTAATAAGGGACGGTGCCCGATCCTTGCGAGCGCTATCGACCACATAAACATCCGCAGCAGCAAGAAAGTCGACCCAAGCCAAGCGTCGAGAATGCGGTGCTGGTCAAACGATGAGAGCTCACGTAAGTTTTACGTAAGATGCATCTGCGCAATGAGCAGAACAGCGGTAGCGACGAAGCCCCGCCGTAGGGGCTTTATGACAATCTTGAAAAAATTGCTGGAACATAGAACGTCTCCGCCTGCGGCCCGTACCGCCCTCACAGCTTGTCTTTGAGATGCTATGCTTCCCATAAAATTCTTGGATCCTACGCAGAAATGCCGAAACACCAACTGGTTCGCCAACAGAAAAGCTTCCCGTGCCGGTTGAGCTAATCGAGCGACATATCTACCTTAATCCGAGGCAGCAGAGCTATGCGTCGATACGGATCGCCTGAAGGCGCCGGCACCGCTGCCGCCCAGACGGCAAATTGGTTTTAAGATCGAAGACAAGTAATCTTTGAAATAGCAGTCTGCGATCGCAGAATATCTTTGAACCTGGTATGCCGTTCGTCACCTTAGTCGGTTTTCTGCGATGCAGCGCGGGCTTTCTTCGCCTTCTCCAGTGGCTTCACAGTCTTTGTTTTATGGGACCAACGGCCCAAACGGTACGTGCGGGAGTATTCGGCGGACTTATTGGTGATCGTGGCTGAGATGGATCCGCTCGAATCGCATTTGTAGAGTTCCTCGATGATTTGCTCCGCAGCGACGAATGAACGTGTAACCGGAACTGAAGTAGTCTCAAGCGACGGGTCGAAGGGGAACCGGATTTCGTCCCAAAGCGTGATCTCGCCGGTGGGTGCGCCGTTCGCCGCGCGATGGCTGCATTCGAGGAAGCGAAAATGGCCGATATTGTGCACGGGCGAGTAGGTTCGGGTAATGGTGAGCGGCGGGTCGCCGGGCGAGGGCAGGCTGATTCCCTTTTCGAACAGGGCGTCGAAGAGGATGCGCGAGCCTGAATCTGTCTCGCGCCATACTCCAAAGAATCGGGCGAGACGTTCGCTGAGTTTATATGTTTCGGGCTGATCGGCCTGAATCGCCAAGCCGATAGCAGTAGCCGATCGCGTATAGGCGGAGCGGCGCACGCGGCGTCCGAATCGTTCCTTGAGAACTCGCGCAACCAGCGGAAGCTCGCTTCCGCCGCCGGTGATGTATAGCGCTTCAAACTGGCTATCTGTCCGATTGGAGAGCAGTTCTTCAGTCGCGGCGATGGTCTCTTCAACCAGTGGCCGGGCTGCCTCGTAAAAATCGGCAACCGATATCTGGACGCTGCCCCAGTCCGGATTCGCGTGTTCCAGGTCTACGACAACGCGCCGCGAATTAGGATGCAGAGATTCTTTTTTGATGCGGCATTCTTCCAATAGACGAAACCATCCGGCAGCCGAGAGCGCGTCGCGAGACCTCGCTCCAATTCCGGCGGCTTCGAGCGCAAGATCGGCGAGCACCTGGTCGAAGTCATCGCCGCCAATCGCCGGAATGCCTTCAGACGCAACTACGTGATGAACGTTTTCATCGAAAATCACTAACGATGCATCGAACGTTCCGCCGCCCAAATCGTAGACCAAGATGGTTTCAGGGTTGGCCTTACTCTGCCGCTGCCGATGCCCAAACTCGACGCTCGCGGCGCTCGGCTCATTCAACACGCCGAGCACGTTGAAACCAGCGGCGCGAAATGCCTCCACGGTAAGAAACCGCTGATTGCTGTTGGCATTGGCCGGTACCCCCAGTACGATCTCGACGCTTTCTCCGCGCGGAAGCCGCAAATTAGAGTTCTCGCGGAGGATTTTGTGGAGCGCTGCCGCGAGACCGTTGAGCAGATCAACCAGCTTTACTTGCCGCTCGCCTATGTCGAGCACCGTTTCCGGGCCGGCATCTTCGAGTAGCCTCTTAATGGAACGCACGACGATCCACGAATCGTCGGTTTGGGTCTCCCATGCTTCCCAGCCATAGCGCCGCGAATCGGGCCCCAGCGCAACCAAAGACGGGTACCAATCTGCGGTAGCGCCATCCGGAGCTTCGAAGGAAACCAGCGGGTAATTGCCGCGATCGGCTGCGGCAACCACGATGCGATTCGTTCCGAAGTCAATACCCAACTTCATTCTGCTAGTGTAGCGGCGAGGGCGGTCGGAGAAGAGGCATGCCGGGAAATGGCAAATGGATTGACGTTTCGGTACCACTCTACACCGGAGTGGTGCATTGGCCAGGCGATCCAGTACCGAGTTTCGAACTGATTTCCAGCATCGATCGGGGCGCGGACGCGAACGTCACCTTGTGCCGAATGACAGCGCATACCGGCACTCACATGGATGCGCCCTGCCATTTTCTGCACGGTCAGGCCGGAATCGATCGGTTCCCGATTGAATACGGCATCGGCCGGGCGCGCGTTATTGCGGTGCCCGAGGAAGTTCGAATCGTCGGAAAAGCTGAGCTCGAAGGGAGAGGGATTCAGCGCGGCGAAAGAGTGATTCTAAAAACCGGAAACTCCAGGAAACGATGGGACGATCGGGATTTTCAGCCTGGCTTTGTCGCCTTGAATGCGTCCGCTG